>JAUWQW010000013.1 GCA_030610885.1 Candidatus Aminicenantota bacterium
AGGGCAGAGTGTTTTGAAAAACGATGTTGTGCTGGATGATTACTGTCCACTCTGCCTACAAGAAAAGAGCAAAATAGAATTGATTGTAGAATTAAATGAAAGGATTAAAGACTTAGAGGAACTAGAAATAGAGAAGGATAAGTTAGAAGAACAGGAACAAAAATTAAAAGATATTTTGCGAGTCAATATCAATACGATTGATGGATTACTCAAAGAGATGCTTTTCAAAGAGGAAAAGCAAGCCAAATTTTTTGAGAAGGTTCAGCAAATTAAAACCTCTTTGAATGCCTTTTCTGATGAATTTAAAAAGGAATTGATAGGTAAAGACCCAATTCAGGAGCCTAGCAAAATACAGATTGATAAGAAAGATATATCTGAACTTGCCAAGCAAGCACAAGGCATGGCAAAAACGCTCACAGAAAGTAAGAGATCAAATATAAAATTCCAAATATACACCAAGCTATTTCACGCAGTCACCGCTTACAATCAATATCAAAGCATTAAAAGACAACAAGAAATACTAACAAAACAACAAGTGACATTCCAACTGCTTTTTGCCGATTTTATTAAAAGGCAAGAAGAAGCTTTAAATGTGCTTCTTAAAATGTTCTCCGCAAACATTGATGAATATTACACTACTATGAACCCCCATGAGAAAATTGAGGATATTAAGTTAGTACCAATTAAGGACAAAAACGATGACCTAGTCGGAATAACAATCGAATATAGCTTTTTTGATGAAACCAAAACGCCACCAATCGCCTATTTGAGTGAAAGTCACATTAACTGTCTTGGCCTATCTTTCTTTTTAGCTTCTGTTAAAGCATTCAATAAGCAGAACGAATTTTTTGTCCTTGACGATGTTATTTCAAGTTTTGACAGGCCACACAGATCAAGGTTCGCAAAACTGCTAACTGACAAGTTCAGCAACTACCAAATTCTGTTACTTACACATGAACAGGGATTTTTTGAATTAGTGGCCAGTAATGTAAAAAGTAAAGGTTGGCTAATTCAAGATTTTAAGTGGTCAAAAGAGAACGGGGTAGGAATTGAAGAAGGCATAACTGATATCAAGGAACGTATTCTCAAGAAATTTGAGGCCGAAGACAAAGAAGGACTAGGTAATTATATCAGGATTTATACTGAAAAGGTAATGAAAGAAATAGCCTACGACATAGAGGCCCAAGTTGCTTTTAGATATAATGAAATAAATGAAAAGAGAATGGCTGCTGAACTATTGGATGCTGTGCATGGTCGAATTTCAAAGAAGGGAAATGAATTAAAGGATAAGGCCAACATTCAAAAACTGAAGGGAATGCCAATGTTCATTGGTAATGTCACATCTCATGACAATGAGTTCACAGAAAGTATTGAGGACTTAGCAGCAATATGGGAAGATATTGAGAAGACCATTCATATCTTTTACTGCGCCGAGTGTAGGAAGTTTATCTCTATCAAATATTTTGACAATGTGGAAAGCAAAATCAGGTGTGGGTGCGGCAAGTTGACTTACGATTGGAAGAAGTAATGACCATCGCAAATTAAGTATATACATTTGGCAGCTATCATACTCGGCAAACAAGCCGTTGAGAAAGAAACACATAACAACTGCATCAACTCAGACTGGTAAATACACTTCGCTTCAAAATGCAGGTAAATGCAACCATTATGTAGTATAAAAAATGTTTTTGTAAAATTCACAAAAGTTTATTGACATTAGATATTTTTTATACCAATATAATATCTTACACATAACAATACAAAAAGGAGTTATACCTCTAAAAAGAATGAAGTAATATGAAGTCTCAAATAATACAACTTAACAAAGAATTTCTAGAAACTATTGATATCTTACCAGATCATAAAATTCAACCGCCACTCATAAGTTTATTTTATAATGTCAGGAGTCGGGAAACCTCAACGTCTGTTGCTTCATTTAATGGCTATAAATTAATTTTTTCACCTTCTGAAAATGAAAATATTACTGATGTAGTAAAAAGGGGACTTTTATTTGCAGATTTAGTAATTTTAAATCATCCAAATATTGATATTGAATCATCTTTTTGTTTATTTCTTGTCCCATCATGGTTTCCTGATAAAAAATATGATTATTCTGCACTACATGATAAGGAAATACCACCACATTTAATTTTGGGTGGTAATGCCACTATTGCGGCAGGTTCTAGAGCCAAATTGGCTGATGGCTCATCAGATGGTGTGCCAGCTACTGGTAATTATTCACTTTTACCAGAAAATATTGCGAAATGGTGTGTTACCGAAGGTAAAGAATTGATTAATTCTGGTCAGGTTATGTATTGCCCAATAATCCCCCCTGCCTCTTGGGAGCAATACCTATACTCAAAGGGTGTTAATTTTCAATCATTTTATAAAACATATAGAATTCTCCCCCAAAATCAATCTTATCTCGATGATAACGTTGCTCGTGCAATCCAACATATTGATCTACCATTAATAACAAATATTGATCTGAAAACTTTAAATAAAATAAAAAATGATGAGCGTGATAGTTTTGAAAAATTTCGTTCATATATGTTACAAGCGATTAACTCAATGAATTTTGCTGCACATTCAGATAATTTTGATAAACAAATGAGTATAATGAATGAAAATATACGCGCTGGTATTGAAGAAGTAAGAAGTGTTCACAAAAAAATTAAAAAAATGAAATTTGCAGAATTAAATAAAATTATGTTTATTGCCTTGCCAACAATTGTTTCAGCATTTATAAATGATCCTAATATAAAAATTCTTGGTCCTACATTATCAATATCGCAAGCTGTAATTGAATATTTAAATCATTTATTTGCAAATATAAAGAATAAATCAGAATTAAAAACTAACCCTATGTATTTTCTTTGGAAGATTTCTAAGGAAAAGCCAAAGACTGATATAAAGGTCTAATAAATAAAGGTATAACAATCGCATTAAGTCGGACGCTAAACAGCTCGGCGGTTATTCGGAATTTTGTCTTTCGCTTTTACCTCAATGCTGATGCGTAAGTTGGTTGCTACGCATGTTTGGCGCCGCAGAAATTCATGTTAAGAATGTGTCTCATTCTTGAACAAACCTAAACATTAATTGACATAAAAAATTCCGTATGCTCTAATAAATAATATAAAAATGAATTATAGGAAAAAAATAGTTAAAAGGGGGAAAACATGAAATTAAACGTAAAAGCATTTGCTTTGACTTGTGCTTTGGTTTGGGGACTAGGATTGTTTCTTCTTACATGGTGGATAATTGCTTTTGATGGTGCAACAGGTGAAATCACATTTATCGGACGATTTTATCGTGGTTACTGCATAAGTCCTACGGGTAGCCTTATAGGCTTGGTTTGGGCATTCATAGACGGTTTGATTGGGGGTGCAATATTTGCGTGGCTTTATAATTTTATTTCTCGCCGTGCAGCAAAATAAAAATTGTTGAGAAACCAATATAAAAACCTATAACAAATCACTCAACGCGACTATCTTTCGCGCTTTCAGCGCTCCAGCTGGCGGGTTAGTTTTGATGTTATAGAAAGAACATGTTTTTTGTAAAATTTTTTCTTATTTTTTGTTTGACTTTAGAGATTCGTCTAAATACAATTATATTTCATATATAACAATATAAATAGGAGTTATATTGAAACTTAAAAGGAGGAAATCATGAGAAAGAAAATATCATTAGGATCACTTACAATTATGCTGGTTCTTGCCTTTATTTTGTCAGGCATCAGTGTGCACGCCGCACAGTTTACAGCGGATCTGATAATTACCGGACCTGACACTGATTACACTTTCAAATTATATGTAAAAGATAATATGTACCGCCTGGAAAAGGTCAAAGGCGGTATAAAATTCCCGCCGTATCCAACCATTGTTAACAGAAACACCGGACTGACCTGGGGGTTAAATCCGCAGGTGCGCCAGTATGTGGAGATGACTAATATCAGGCAAACTATGATGATGAACCCCATTATCGGTTGGGAATTTATGCGAAAAGACATGGAGAAGCAGCCAGGCCCTATTGAGACCTTAAGCGGATATACATGCGAGACAAGCATTTACCACGAACCAGGAAAATCTCGAATATCCGCCAAGATTTGGATCTCCCGAAAGCTTGATCATTTTATAAAGCAGGTTCATTACGCTGATAATAGTGATGCTATAATGGAACTTCAGAATATAAAAGAAGGACCTGTGGACGAGGCCCTTTTCAAGATACCTCAGGACTATTCAAAGATGGAAATGCCTGATGAGAGGCAGGCCAAAACCGAACCTTAAAAACCAAAATCAATAGTAATATAAGCATCAGGGAAATGATTACATGATGTACGACAACCAATCATTTTGGTGAGTGCTTCATGACTGTGTGAGGGGTGACAGTGCTTTGGCCACAAATTTACCTTCTGCATCATTAGCAGGTGCAGTTGCCCTTGCAATAGGTATTGGAATCCAGAATTTTCCTGAAGGCACTGCAGTTTCTGTCCCTTTACGAAGAGAGGGATTATCTAGACTTAAAAGCTTTTAGTATGGGCAACTATCAGGGATTGTTGAACCCATTGCAGGAGTTATAGGTGCAGCTGCAGTAATTTGGATGCAACCGATTTTACCGTATGCCCTATCTTTTGCTGCAGGTGCTATGATTTATGTGGTAGTTGAAGAAGTTATCCCTGAATCGCAGTTGGATAAAAATACAGATATTGCAACAATTGGAGCAATGATAGGTTTTGCCTTGATGATGACATTGGATGTTGCTTTTAGCTAAAGAAAATATAGGAGATGAATATGAATAAAGAGATTCTTCCTTTGCCTGATAATATGATAAAACGCTCCATCAAACTCAATCCTAAGTGGGCTAGCCATATCTGTAGTATAGCTCAATAAGATTTATAAGTCAAAAACGGAGACCTGACCCCCAATAATAATGAACCGGGGAAATAATTCTTATCAAATATTCCTTGTAAACAATATAATTTTATGCTATTAATAATTCATGGAGAAAAAACGATTTTCCTATGGTGTGTTTTTTTATGTTTGCCTACTAAAAAGTGTATAACAATATAAAAAGGAGTTAGCTGCCTACTGATAAATCAGCGAATAAATTATAGGTAAAGAAATTATGAATAATCAAAATGAAGACAGCCTTTCACCACCATCAGTACAAAGAGAGTACGAAGATCCCTGGAATAAGCTTAATATTGATCTTGAAGCTGTAAAATTTAATTATCGATATTTAAAATCACAACTTCCGCCAAGAGCGATATTTTACGCTGTCTTAAAATCCGATGCATACGGACATGATCTTAAAGAAATTGGAAAGGTTCTTTCTCAATCTGGATGTATGCACTTTGCAGTTGAATCTCCACAAGAAGGAATTCGGCTTCGTAATGAAGGCATTACTGGTGACATATTATTAATGAATCCAATCCCCACATGGATGGCTGAATTATCTATTCGACATGATTTAAGTGTGTCTGTAATTCATGAATCCATTTTACAGCCATTAGAAGAAGCAGCTCAACTAATGGGAAAGATTTGCCGAATTCATTTAAATGTAAATATTGGATTAAATCGGATGGGGATTGCGCCATCAAAAATACTTAAAATTGCCAAAGAAGCAGCTTCTAAACCACATATTGAATTAGAAGGATTGTTTGGGCAACCCAGTGATTCTACCAGCGATCTTGAGTCATTCAAGCATTTAAAAAATATTTATGAAAAACTAAAATCAGAAGATGTCGCCCCAATTTATTTGCATTTTGCAAACAGCACTACTTTTTTAGCTCATCCTGAAACCATTGCCGATGGTGTACGCCTGGGGATATTATTATATGGCGTTCTTCCGCCAGAACAATACAAAGTAAAAACAAAACCAAATCAATTAAAACCTGTAATGAGCTTAAAAACAGAAATCGTACAAATTAGACAATTGCCTATAGGAAGCAAAATTGGTTACCATTCCAAAGAAAAAACAGAACGAGATTTAATAATTGGCACAATTCCAATTGGGTATAATCACGGTTTAGATCGTAAACTATTAAACGGTGGTTATGTAATTGTTCATGAACAAAAAGCGCTATTTATTGGTGCGATATCGATGAATTCATCAACGATAGATATTACTGAAATTAAAGATGTTGAAATTGAGGATGAAGTAGTAATAATTGGTCGACAAGGAAAACAAGAAATCAACATAAATGAACTGGCTGAAAAATCAGATACTATTGCTGCAGAATTAATGATGCGCTTTGGAAAAAGCATAGCCAGAAATTATCAAATAGACGAACAGGATGTTACATCAGAAATTATTATTGAACAAAAAAAAACAGATGATATTCACATTCGATATTTTCAAACAGAAAATGAATTACCTGAATGGATGAATGTTTATAATATTGCGAATTTTTTACAAACGCATCTTATACCATTCGATGACCCAAAAGATGTTATTTCTACTGCTGTTGAATATGCTTTGTCTGCTCATCCAGGCGGTAAAGGTTTTATTTTATTAGCCACAATTAATGAAAAGCTTCTTGGCGTTGTTGTTTGTATACGAATCGATAAAGTAGGTATTATACCTGAAAATTTAATTGTTTATGTTTGTGTTCATCAAAATTATCGGGGAAAAGGATTGGGCAGTCGGTTGGTTCAAGAAGCAATTGACTGCGCGGATGGTGATGTAAAATTACACGTGGAAAAGACAAATCCCGCTATAAAGCTTTATAAAAAATTGGGTTTTAAAGATGATTATATTGAAATGCGTTTTTTGAAATGAGTATAATAATTTATGGATTCTTTGCAAAAGAAATATGAGATAGATAAACACACATGGGATGAATGTGCAGAAACCTATGAACGCCAAATTGTGGGTGGACATCCTGATATTTTAGCGTTTGAAGAATTTGAAGAAGATTTTTTAGACCGTGTCCTTCGGTATTTGTCTGAAAAACAAAAGCGTCCCATCAAATTAATGGATATAGGCTGCGGATCAGGTCGTTTGCATGTACGATATGGCACTAAAACACACAGTATAGCTGAACTCGCTCAATCACATCCTTTGTCTTTATTAAAAATGAATTCCCCAAAGCTTGCTTACGATCCAGTTATAGCGAAAAGTCTTATAGAAGTGTGGGGAATTGATTTCTCTCGAAAAATGATTGATTTGGCAAAAGATAAATTACAAAAAGTTGGTTTGAAAAATCATCATGAAATGGCACTAACATTTGAGCAAGGTTCTGCGTTTGAGTTAGAAGAACAATCGGGCGAGATTTTACCTGTTGCGATTTGTTTGGTGAATTCTATTGGTGTTATGCAAGGCTTTGAAGGCGCAAATGAGTTATTTAAATCAATGCGTAGAGCTGTTGAATCGGCTAATGGAATTGCCATTATTTCCTGTTATCAACAAGAATATATCAAAAGTTATGGATTAGGGCAGTATGAATCGACAATAGATGTATCAGGGCAACCTATTTGGATGCAGCCCGACACTTATGCTTCGTCTCAATTCAAACAAATTCCAAAACAATATAAACTTGCGTATAGCAATGACAATAAATTGATAGTCGATGTTTTTGACTTGCATGATAATTTAATTAAAAAGGGTTATGTTTTAGTAAGAGACCCCGACAAAACTGAACAAACTATTAAAACAGGTGATATAAATACCTATTCAAAATATAAATCGCACTGGTATAGTTATGACCATATTGAAGAATTAATAAATGACCATTGGGAAACTCAAAAATCATATCATATTAAAACGCGATATTTAGATATCATAAGAGCAGAACCAGCTCAGATGGCAATTCTTGATTTTGGCGATCATCTTAAAAACATTTTTAAGCTCTGAAAGGTGTTGTAATGGAAAATCCCTGGATTCAATACATAATCATTGTTGTCTATTTTATTTTTATTGTTACGAAAGGAATTCGTCGCTCAAAAGAAATTAGTGATAGTGATGACTTTTTAGTTGCGGGACGTAATATTGGCTGGTTTTTTCTGCTTTGTACAATGGGGGCAACAGTCGTAGGTGGCGGCGCTTCAATTGGCGCTATTGGCAGAACTTATGAGTGGGGAATCCTGATGTTAGCGGTTTCTTCTGGCTGGTACATTCATTTTATATTTTCTGGTTTATTTGTAGCTCCCCGTTTTCGTGAAGCAGAACTTTATACTGTTGCTGGATATTTTGGTTATCGATTTGGGGCGAAAAGTCGATTTATTGCTTTTATATTATCGCTTCTTTTTTCCATAGGTATATTAGGCGCGCAAATGGTGGCTTTCGGGAAAATCATCACGACAATGATTCCTCAGTTATCTTACTTTTGGGCTGTTATTATTGGCGGTGGCATCGTTATTTTATACAGTACTGCTGGCGGACTGTTAGCTGTTATTCATACTGATGTTTATCAATTTATTATATTAATTGTTGGTTTTGCGATTACTTTAATTCTTTGTGTACCTGATTTATTAACGAGCGCTAACCAAATTTCTGTTGTTGTGCCTACAGAATTTTTTCAATTAGACGGTGGAAAAGGTTGGTTATTTTTAGTGACGACGTTTATTGCCTTTTTATTAGGAGAAACATTTGCACCAAGCTATGCGACCAGATATTGTGTTGCCAAAAACATTAAAGAAACAAAGCAGGGTATTGTTGGCGCTGGTGTCTTTTTAGCATTAACATTTCCCATAATATTATTTTTTATTGCTCTTTATGCCCGATTGCATTTCCCCAATATCGATCCGGAAATGGCGTTGCCAAAAACTATACTAAAGTTGAATAATCCTTATGTAGGTGGTTTAATTATCGCTGCTTTAATGAGTGCAGTTATGTCATCTGCTGATTCAATACTAAACTCATCTACTGCAATCTTTGTTAAAGATCTATACGAAGAATATATTGCTAAACTAAATACTAATACCCAAAAAGGTCTTTTAATTGCTCGTGTTAGTTCAGTAGTTTTAGGTGGATTAGGAATCCTTTTAGCGCTTATTTTACCTAATATAATTGATTTGCTTCTTTTAACTTACAATCTTTGGGCTCCAGGTATTATTTTACCTGTAATTTTTGGTATATTTTCAAAACAAAGGTCAAAATCTTTAAACAATATTATTTTTATAACAATGCTCATTTCTACTGTTGCAACTATTGGCTATATGAATACGCAATATAAAGAAATAATTCAACCCAGTGTATTTGGTGTGGTTGTTTCATGTATATCCTTTTTAATATTAAAGATAACATTAATTAAGAAAAAAGGCAGAAAATAAATTCATAAATTATGGGTAAAAATAGGGACAGAGACCATTTATTTTATAAAGGTGTTTACTAAGTATTCAGCCAGGACAGTTGATTGACTTAAATAATCTTTAATGTTACTTTAATATGTAATCTATAATAACATAAAAAGATATTATATCTTAAAAGAAAACATAGGAGATGAATATGAATAAAGAAATTCTTCCTTTGCCTGATAAAAACGGCATTATAAAAGCACTTCCCATAGATATATCCAGAGAAAACATGCAGAGGATTAAGAAATTCGGGGCTTTTATGTTTTTATATGACTTTGCCCAGGATCGTTTTGTAAGGCCATGTATTCATAAGGCTGACCCAAAAAAACATCGTGAAATACTGAAAAATCTAATTTCATCAGTAAAAAACTCCCGTGTTTTTGATATTGCCTGTGGAACTGGAGGTGCGATCACCTACTTTGATAGAAGCAATGAATATACAGGTCTTGATCTGTCATATTCTATGCTAAAGCAGGCTGTGAAAAAGGCTAAAAAGAAATCATTTCAAAAATCCAGATTTATTCAGGGAAATGCGGAAAAACTTCTTTTCGATGATGAATCTTTTGACTTTGTTTTAATGGACACAGCCTTGCATATGATACCTGAATACCATATGGCTATTGCAGAAATATCAAGGGTACTAAAAAAGGGTGGGGTATTTGTATGCAGTACTCCTGTTGTTGGAATCAGCAAAAAATTCGATTTTACGTGGAAGAAAATTTCAGACAAGCGAGACCTTCATTCTTTTTATGAAGCGGACATCCAGGATGCCTGCTCTCGTAATGGCTTAATATATATTCGTTTTAACACAAATGGTGGTGTACTCTATTTCCACGCACAGAAAAGAAAATGATATAACCTGTTTATTAAAAAAGAGAACTCTCACTCCTCCAAAATCTCCCTTATTTTTTCAGACAGACATTCCATATTAAATGGTTTCTGAATAAAGCCATTGCACCCACATTCCAGTATTTTGGTTGCCTGACCGTTCATGCTATATCCAGTAGAAAGCAGGACCTTGATATCTGTGTTTATCTCTTTTAAGGCATCATAGGTCTCTCCTCCACTCATTTCAGGCATGATCATATCAAGGATGACTAAATCAATAATATCTTTGTGTTTTTTAAAGACATCTATTGCCTCCTTACCACTTTTTGCAGAAAGCACCTTATACCCTAATTGCTCTAAAATGTCTTTGCTTACCTCAAGAACCATTTCCTCATCATCTATTAGAAGGATTATCTCGTGTCCTTTTACAATTTTTTTTCCTCTGGTTTCTGTTACATGATCCTTTATAGCTGTTTTTGATATAGGCAGGTATATGTTAATAGTCGTACCTGAGCCTTTCTCACTGTATACATTGACAATCCCTTTATGATTCTTTATGATACCATATACAGACGCCAGGCCCAGTCCAGCACCCTTACTTATATCCTTGGTGGTGAAGAATGGATCAAATATCTTTTGCCTTGTGGCTTGATCCATGCCTGCACCTGTGTCTGTCACAGATACCTTCACATATTTACCGGGAGCCACATCATATGGCTTAATATAATTTTCGTTAAGATTAACATTAGCTGTCTCTAGATAGATCTCTCCTCCTCCCGGCATGGCTTGCCATGCATTAACGTAAATATTAAGAAGTACCTGCTCAATCTGTCCTCTATCAACATACACAGGCCAGATGTTATCCTGATATTTCTTATGAATCTTTATCTCTTTTTTTGTGCGGCCAAACATATCAGAGGTGCTGGTAATAAGTACATTGATATCTGTGGATTTGATTTCATATTTCCCGCCCCTGGCAAAACCAAGGAGTTGTTTTGTTAGTTCTGACCCGCTTTGAATACATTGTTCGATATTTTTCAACCTGTTGTAATGAGGGTGTGTGGATTCGATACCTGTATACATTACGGATATATTCCCCTGAATAGCCATAAGCAAATTATTGAAGTCATGGGCAATTCCACCTGCTAGAGTGCCAATGGCTTCCATTTTCTGGGCATGCTGAAACTGGTATTCAAGATTCTTTTTTTCAGTAAGGTCTAAAATAGATGCCACAGACCTATTTGTTCCCGGGATCATTGCAATAGAAATGAAGGCGTCTTTAACATTACCCATTCTGTCAATAAACTTGAACTCATAGTTTTTTGGGGCAGATTCTGGATCAAGCCTTCTTAATCTATTATAATTCTCCATTTTTTTTAGATCTTCTTTTGCTACAAATTCTGTCCACTTAAAATTACCTTGTATTTCGTCCTTAGAATATCCGGATAGCTTCTCAAACTCTGTGTTTACAAGCACTATTGTTATATCTTCTTCAAAGATTCCCATTGCAGTAGCAGCAGTTTCAAATAGGACCTGATATCTTACCTCGCTTAGTTTAAGAGCCTTTTCTGCTTGCACTCTTTCAGTGATATCCCGCACAATAGCCTGGATAAATAACTCGCCAGAGAGTGATATTCTGTTTAGAGAGACCTCAGCCTCAAATGGCGTGTTATCATAACGGATATGACGCCACTGAAAGAATTGTGGCTGCCCTTTTAAAGCCGATTGTATCTTCTCCTGAGCCTTTTCTTTTGAATTTCGTCCATCGGGCTGTAGTTCTGGAGAGAAGCGGTATGGGGACTGGTCTAGAATCTGATTATAGCTGCATCTGAACATCTTCAGTGTTTTTAGGTTACACTCTATGAAACAATCTCCCTTCATCAGGAATATAGCGTCGCTTGCGTTTTCAAATATAGTGCGATAAAGCAGTTCACTCCTGTGTAGTTTTTCAATGGCTTGTTTGTACTCGTTTATATCACGCACAACTACTATTAATCGTTCCTTTTCCCCAACAACACCTTTTTTGAGGTTACCCTCAACCCAGAACAATCGGCCAGACTTATCTTTAGCCTGCCATTCAAAGAGTTGGGGCTTACCTTCAATCCCCTTCTTAATTTTATCTAAAACATCTGCTTTTGTGTATGGTGGAACACCTGCACTCAAGTTCTCTACATTCAAGTGTATGATCTCTTCTTTGGGGTATCCGTACATTTCACACGCCTTCCTGTTGACATCTAAAATATCGCCATTCTCTATATCATGGATAAATATGGCATCATTAATCATATTAAATATTTCTTGATAATTATCCCTTTTAAACATATTAGTTATATTAAAAGAAATAATTAATAAAATCAATGCATTTTAATTAGAATTATCTTGTTTTTTATTTAATTACTTGAATAAGTGATTGTTTAACATTAGAATCTAAGTATGAAAAAGTATCTTGAAAAAAGAATAAAAAACATCAAAAAAATAAAAAAAATAAGAAGCGAAGCATCAAATAGAAGCTTTTTCAGAATTTATAAGGATAATTATACCCTAGTTGCAATGGTATATCCTGAAGAGAATAGAGATGAAATATCAAAGGTGGTTAAGTTCAGATCAATTTATGATGATAATAAAATCAATGTTCCTTTAATTTTAGATGTTATTGATAATAGAATTATAATTCAGGAGGATCTTGGATGTTTATCATTACAGAGGCTATTTTTGAAATCAAATATAAACAAAAAAAAAGGGATATTAAATCAAATATGTGAAATATTATTAAAGTTAAAACAAATATCAACAGATAACACAAAATCAATTCTTGATACAAAAAGAATGCTATGGGAAATGGATTTCTTTATCAAATATTTTGCATTAAATTTTTGCTCTACCTCAAAAGACATTGAGCAAATAAGAAATAATCTGTGCTCGATTGTTGATAAAATTACCAATATAGATACATTTGCTCATAGAGATTTTCATTCAAGAAATATGTTTTATTACAAAGACAAACTCTTTTTAGTTGATTTTCAGGATTCTCTAATAGGTCCGGAGTACTATGATCTTGTTTCTTTTGCGTTTGATTCTTACCTTGATTTAAAATCTATACGAAAATATCTTTTTGACATTTTATTAAAAAATAAATTTGAGATTAACTTCGAGAAATTATATTTAACAGCTATTCAGAGAAACATAAAAGCTCTTGGAACATTTGGATATCAGATAAAAATCAAAAACAATTTACTTTTTAAAAAATATGTAAATAGAACAATAAATTATGTTATTAATAATAAATTGTTTCCTGAATTCTCATATTTGTCATTATTCAAAAAAAATAAATTTTGAGTTGAAAATTTAAAAAATTATATTATATATTTATATTGAGGCGGTGACTACGTACCCAAATACCGGAAACGAGGTTGAGAGCCCGGAGCGTGGGTTGCAGTTAACACTGATTCCTCCTTTGTGAGAACGCTTACCTCCTTGTAGCCCGCCTCATTGTTTAAAATTTTCCTTTTGAAATAATAAATATGTTATTTTCGACTGAGAGAGTGTATACTTAAATCTAAATAATATATGAAAAAGATCAAGGTTGTTCACATAATTACGAAGCTTGAGCTTGGAGGAGCACAGATAAATACAATTTATACGTATAAAAATCTCAATCCAGAAGAATTTGATGCATATCTTGTTTGTGGCCATGGAGGACTCCTGACTAATAAAATAGAAAAGAGGGACAGATTTATAATTATTGAAAATTTACAAAGAGAGATAAACCCTGTTAAAGATTTAAAAACTTTTTTCCAGGTATTTAAAGTTTTGAAAAAAATAAACCCTGATATTGTTCATACACACTCTTCAAAAGCTGGGATTATAGGAAGGATGATCGCATTTATCCTAAAAGTACCGGTTATTATTCATTCTGTTCATGGTTTTTCATTTTCTCCATTTCAATCTTTTTTAAAGAGGAATTTTTTTATGGTTTCAGAAAAGATTGTCTCCAAATTAACGACTCATTTTATTTTTGTATCAAATGATGATATTAAACTTGCCAAGCAAAAAAAATTGGTAAAAGATAATTACACACTTATAAGAAGTGGGTTTCAAATAGGGAGATTTTCAAAAAAGAGCTCTGGTTTAACTTATATAAGAAAAAAATATAATATAAAAGACAAAGATTTTGTGTGTGGAGTTATTGCTCCGTTTAAACCTCAAAAAGGGCTTTTTCATTTGATTGAAATCGCATCAATGATTTTAAAAAAGAGAAAGGATATTATTTTCTTTATTGCAGGTGATGGTAAATTGAGAGAAGAAATTGAACATAGGTTGAAAAAAAAGGGAATATTAGAAAATTTTAGACTTCCTGGCTTTATGTTTGATATTGAAAATGCTATTGACATCTTTGATATAGGGATATCAACTGCTTTATGGGAAGGCTTACCTCAAAGTTTGATTCAAATGAGATTAAAGAAAAAACCAATTGTTGCAAGTAATATATCAGGGAATATAGAAGTTATAAAACATAATAAAAATGGATATCTTATTGATGTTTTTGATTATAGAAAGTTTTCTGAGAAAATCTTGTTTTTAGTAAACAATAAAAAAGAGAGAGAAAGACTTTCAAATTTTAAAGAGGATTTTTCAGAATGGGATGCAGATTTTATGGTAAAAGCTCAGGAGAGGTTATATTTATTGTTAGGTAAAAACTGATAAAATTTACAATTTGTGCAAGAACTATGGTTTTATCTTGTTATAATATTAAGTGAAAGCAAATAATTTAATGTTCTCTGATGATGAAATTATAAAATCAGTTAAAAGTGGTAAAACTCAAAATTTTGAGATTATTATCAATAAATATAATAAAAAGGTATTGAATTTCATTAATAGAATGATATTTGATCATGATGAATCTCAGAATATAAGTCAGGATGTTTTTTTTAAAGTATATGAAAATTTAAATAGATATAAAATGGAAGGAAATTTTCAGGCTTTTATATTTAAAATTGCAAAAAATTTAACTTTAAATTATATAAAAAAGAAAAAGCGTGTGCTTTTTTTTTCAGAACATTTTTATAATGGTATAGAGGGAAAATATTTTCAATATGAGGCAACACAATATAAAAATATTGAGGATAAAGTAAAAGAAGAATTGCTTATTTCATCTATAATGGAATTGAAAGAAAATCAGAAAATTGCATTAATCTTAAAAGTTTATCTTGATTTTTCTTATAAAAATATTTCAAAAATAACAGGTTGGTCTATACCAAAAATCGAAACATTAATTTCAAGGGCAAAGAATACTTTAAAAAGAAAAATATTTCTGCAAGAAAATAAAGATAAGAATGTTTACAAAGTGAGGGAAAAATGAAATGTAATAGAGTTAAACTCTTGTTAAGTTCTTTTCAAGATAATGAACTTACAGAGAAGGAAAGAGCTGAAATCTTTTTACATTTAAAGAAGTGTGAAAAGTGTAAGTATGAATTAGAACAATTGGAGAACCTGAAAAAAGAAATAAAAAACTTAAATGAATTTGAACCAATACAAAATTTTACTTCTTTAGTTATGGATAAGATCAATAGAAAAAAGAGATTCAATATGTTTTCTATTCCCTCCCTGGTCTACTCATTTACTTTTATTCTCTTTTTTATTTTAGGATTCCTCATAAATGGCCCTTTAAAAAATAATGTTGAAAACAAACAAAAAGAGATTTATATTTCTAATTTGCTCATGCAGGGCCAAGAATTGAGTTTGATTAATGTTCAAGATAAAACATTTAATATGTTGTATAATGGTGATATAAATGAAAAATAAATGGATTAAAATAATTTTAGTTGCTTCTCTTACATTTAATATTGCTTTTATTTCAAAGGCAATTTACAATAGAGCTTTTTCAAAGGGCAAAACAAGTGCGGAGGATTTAACATTAAAAACCAGAATAGCACTTAATAATGACCAGAAAGAGAAATTAAGCTTAATTATGAAAAGATTTAGAATTAATTTAGTCAAGTCTAAGAAGGATGTGCTTGAGAAAAGGATTGATATAATAGAGCAATTGAGTGACCCTGAATATGATCTGGATATTTTAAGAAGTAAAACAAATGAGCTTAGCGAAATTGAAAATCAGCTAAATCTAACTTTTGTTGAAACTTTGGTTGAAATAAGTGATGTTTTGAATTCTAAACAGAGACTCAATTTTTTGTTGAACTTGAGTGAAAATTGGTTTTTTATAAAACAAAAAGAGAACAATATAAAAAAGCTTAGGTAGACATATATGTCTGCTAATAAAGGAGCAAAGCATGAAGAAAAAATTAATGATTGTTATTATATGCTTGGTTGCATTTCTATTTAACTTGAATTTAAAAGCAAATATAGAAGGTCGAGATATAATAAAAAAAAAACAAGCGGGTATTTTTTTAGCAGGAAAAAATCTTTTTGATGCCAGATTTATAATGAGATTTAAAGAAGATATTAATTTGAGCAAAGAGCAAGAAAAAAAAGTTGAGAATTTATTATTAGCATTTGAAGAAAACTCAATTAAGAAGAGTGCTGAGATAAAAATTAGAGAATTAAGATTTGCTTCATATTTAAATTCAGAAAAAATTAACAGGGGAAAAATAGAGAGACAATTAAAAACTATCAGTAAGATGAAGACAGATTTTCTTATTGATTATATTAATTATCTTTTAGATTTAAAGCAAATAATGACACCTGTACAAATTGAAAAATTAAAGGAAATTAAAAAGGGAATTATTATGAAATTTATAAAATTAAAAAAGAAAAATAAAGTAATACATTAAAAAGTATTACATATTTTTTTTTATAACAACAATACTTACATCATCAGAAAATTTATTAAATTTAAGCATATCATCTATTATCTGATTAAAAATATCTTTAGCATTATATTTTTTTACTTTCTTAAGTATTATCTCAAGTTTTTGAGGGAAGTAAAAATCTTCTATATTTATATTATGTTCAGATAAACCATCAGTATACAAAAGCAAAATATCCCCTGTCCCCATAAGATTTATCTCATTTATTGAATATTTTTTTTTATATCCTACTCTAGACAGATTCTTTCTAAAATCAATATCTTCTCTTGATGGAAGTGTACCAATAGGCGGAAAATGAATAACTCTTTTCTGGCTTACTTCCATTAATTTATCATATTTATTTGAGAAAACCGCAGGATTGGGATGACCTGCATTAGTAAACCTGAACATGCCGTTTTCAGAGATCTCTCCATAGATCATTGTTATGAATTTAGAGAAACTTGAAGAACTGTAAAAACGTGAATTAATGTTTTCAAACAATTCAGTAGTAACCTGGCCATTTTGTTTTAATTCGTACATAACTCCAGTTAGAAAAGATTGATGGAGCATTGCTGCTAAAAGTGCATCTGTTATCTTGTGGCCTGAAACATCAGCAATTAAAATTCCTGCTTTTGTTTTATTTTGCTTAAGTCTTTCCGCAACATCTGTTCTGTTTATAACTATAGAATCTAAAATGCGTTTGTCCAGATCATAGCGTTTTTTAAAATCAACATAAATTATGTGATCTCCGCCAACAATTCCATTTAAAGGGATTGTATCTCCATAAATATCAATTCCCTGCAGTTCTGGTATATCACCTGAACTCGGTTTTATATACCTGGCAATATCCTCAAAGTTCTTTAATTCATCTTCAAAAAAATCAATACTTTCAGTCATTTTAAATCCAGCCTAAACTTATTATATATTTTATTGTTAATATAGTATAAATTTATTGTTATTATACTATAAAACTACACTTTTTAATAATAATTATTTTAGATTTTATCCAAATGATTATATTCTGGAATATCCTCACCTTTTATTTCCCTAATTATTTTATTTGAATAATATATCTTTCAATAATAAAAACAATTAATGACCCAACTAAGTGCAATAAAAAAGAAGCCACAGGTTCATCAACTTTATTTTTATCTGAAGGAATTTCTTTTTTTCCAATATTTTGGTTTTCGGTTCAGATGCATTACTGCAATTATTATTATCTCCTTTTCCTTAATTTGATAAATGATTCCATAAGGGAATCTGTTTAATAAGCATCTTCGTGTATTTTTAGATAGAACTGTCCATGCTTTAGGGAATGAAACAATATTTTCAACCGCAAAACAAATCTCCTTAGCGAATTCAAGTCCTAATCCTTCTTTACACTGATTATAATAGTCAACAGCTTCATTTAACTCTCTCTCAGCATCAGGATAAAACGAAAAATTCATAATTCAAGGCGATCAAAGATTTTCTTGAAAACTTCTTTACCTGGTTTTGTTTTTACTCTGCCTTTCTTTATATCTTCTACTCTTGCCTCTGCTTCCTTTGCCCATATTTTGTCAATTTCTCTACGAGTTGGATTTAAACTTAAAAGTAATGCTTCAATAATTTCAGCTCTTATTTCAACTGGCAATGAAAGAGCATCGTCTATTAGTTTCTCTGTTTTTATCATTTTCTTTACCTCATATATTTATTATACATCAGTATAAATTTTATTGAAGTAAAAAATAAATTTTAATAAAGAAACTATTTTTGTATAAGCTACCTCTGTTAGATGTTTTTTGAATCCACAACCATCTATTGCCAAATTTCAACTTGATTTATTTAAGGGGATGTTATATTTTTAGGGTGTGAAAAGTTATATTAATATTCCCAATTCCTTAAGTATTCTGCGGATATTAATGGTACCTGTTATTTTTATTTTAATTATAAAGAGTACTTATCAAAATTATCCCTTTTTAATCTTTATATATGTATTTACAATCTCACTCGATTTTCTTGACGGATATTTTGCAAGAAAACTTTCTCAAGAAACTGAAGTTGGGAAAATTTTGGACCCTGTGGCTGACAAATCACTTGTCTTTTTTGTTGTAATAGCATTGATAATAAAGTCAGACTTTCCATTATGGCTTGCTATTCCAATTTTTTCCAGAGATATAGTAATACTATTTGCAGGTTTAATCTTATTCAAAACCAGACATTTTATAGCACCATCAATTATTATAGGAAAAATTGTTTTTACAATTTTTGGCCTTTTGATTTTAATTTATATTATTGATTTAAATGTTTTTATCAATCTTGAAATATTAAAAAGACTTTTAGCTGTTTTAAGCTTTGGTTTTTTAATCTGGTCATTCATTGAATACTATAGAATCTATATGAGTATAAAAAATAATGAACAGATATGAATGAACTCTATTATTCTTTTAATACCTTTTTAAGACATAAATTCAATAATCAAAAGGTGAGGAAAATTCCAATTAATGCAGGGTTTTCATGCCCGAATAAAGATAGTAAATTATCAGATAAAGGTTGTATTTTTTGTGATAGATTTGGCTCAGGACCTGTTAAAGCATATAATTTGTCAGTATTTGAACAGATTGAGAAATTTATTAAAGATCATCCTAAAGTTAAGTATATTGCGTATTATCAAGCTCACACAAACACATATGCTTCAGTTGAGGAATTAAGAAAAAAAATTGAAATTGTTTTTAATTTTAAAGATATAGTAAGTGTTTTTATTGGAACCAGACCTGATTCAATAAAAGATGAAGTATATCCTTTTCTTGAAGAATTAAATAATAGAACCTACCTTAGTGTAGAACTGGGTTTGCAATCAATACATTTAAAAAGTCTTAATTTCTTAAACAGAAACCATTCATACAAGCAATTTCTGGATACATTTCAAAAACTAAAGCACATGAATATCGATGTTATCGTGCACCTGATTGTTGGTATCCCCGGAGAGACAAAGCAAGATATGCTTGAAACTGTAAAAGAGATGAATAGATTAAAACCTGCTGGTATTAAACTTCATTTAATGCATGTTTTAAAAGGAACCTCTCTTTATGATTTATACAAAAGAGGAAGATTCAAATTATTGCAAAGGGAAGAATATGTAAATTTAATTGTATATTTACTCGAACACCTTGACTCTTCAATTGTTATTCACAGATTAACAGGTGAAAGAGATAAGGAGTTGTTTTATGCTCCAGAATGGGCTTTAAATAAAGCTGATATAATTAATTCAATAAGGTCAAAAATGAAAGAACTTAATACTTTTCAGGGTAAATTCATGAAATGTTAAAAGAATTTCTTAGAAAAAGTGGGGTTACAATAAGTGTTACCCCACTTTTCCAAGTTAATATTAACTAAGACACACACAGTGTCTACAAACAATATATTCACAAATTCAATTTTTTCAAAATAATTTTTTTTTTAATGATAAAATCATACAAAAATAATTTATTCTATGAAATTTGTTTCTGTTCGCATTATAACAATTTTTAAATAGTATTTGAATAAAATAAATATTTGATATGCAATTATAGTTATAAAAAGGACAGACAAACTTTCTATTTGGTGCAATATAACAGATAAAAAAATTTGGACAAAAATTACTGCTAATATATATGAAATGAACATTAAGAGTATGTAAATTTTATTGGAGAACACAAATTTTATACCTTTTTTCATAGAAGATAAAAAATTCTTGTCATATTTTAGTTTGAAAATCCTTGAAAAATCATAAATTGCAATTGAAAAGATTGATATAATTATACTTATAAAAATCCAGACATAGAATAGAATTTCTATTAAAAATTCGTTGGAAGAATTATTTTGAATTTTCCATATCAAGAAGCCAAAAATTAAACAGAGCAAAAATACAACTACAAAGTTAACTAAATTTATAAAGAATATTTTGAGCATTTTAAAAAAGTTTTCAACTGAAGAAGAGATCAAATTTAAAAAATTGTTTTTTTCTTTGTTTAATAAAACAGAATATATACCACCAGAAATAAAGATTGATATAATGGAAAACGCAATAATAACAAAAATGCAAATTGGGATTAAAGTTGGAAGCATTCCTTTGTAATTTCTAAAAATTTCAACCATGCAGGTAAAAAATCCATCGGAGCTCAATTTATTTAAAATTATTGATTCGCTCACTGCAAAAGAAATCGCTTTGTAGAAAGTAAAATATATGATAATACTGAAAAGTATATTGAATAACCATGCATATATTGCAATTTTTATATTCTTAATTCCTAAACTTTTTGTTATAGCTTTTAATAATTTCATTTTAAACCTCCTACATAACTAAAAGACTCAATATGTTTTGAAATAAGAACCCAAATTTTGATGCTATGGTTTTTAATCTTGTTTTTTTAGGCTCCAGAATTTTTGAATTGTTTATTAAATTTTTATCAAGCAAAATTTTAAACTCAGGATCAATAGCAGCATATACAATAGGTGAATTCTCATAAAAAATTATCTTTTTCCATTTTTCTTTCTCTTTCCAGAAATATTTAATATGTTTACCATTTTTAAGTTTTATTAACAATTCAACAGGAAAGTATCCCTCATTTCTTGTAAAAATAGCTTCATTTCTATATTTAAATGGATTTGAATCTATTTTTTTTGATTCTACACAAAACACAGCATTATCAAGGTTTGATGAACCATTTATAAATTGATTAAATGCCCATGAAAAATCTTCATCCATAAATTCATTAAATGTGTTTATAAAGTCTTTTGTTTTTGGATGTTTAAATTTAAACTTTTTAGCATAAAATTTGAAAAAATCATACATTTTATTCTTTCCAATGTAATTTTTTAAACTTCTTAAAAGAATGCTTGCTTTAGAATAAACGTTATTTGCATAATATAAACCATTGAGGAATTTCCATGAATATTGGTTAACATTATCAATTGGTAGAAGTGACACGCAGCTTAAGCGATTTCTCTCCCAATCATTTATGTTTATCAAACTTGAAGCAATAAAGGAATATGAATTTTTAAAATAAGCATCCAGAATCTCCATTTCAAAAAATGTATTGACCCCTTCATCAAGCCATGCTTCTCTGAATTCATCAGTTCCGACCATTCCATACCAGTATTGATGTCCAAATTCATGAATGGTTACAAGTTCAGTTAATTTCATAGATTTAGGTATAAAATTAAGATATCCTGCAGTAATTAATGTTGGATATTCCATACCTGCGGATCTCATCCCTTTTAATGGAGGATCAACAATGGTAATTTTTTTATAAGGATATGGAAAGATGTTTTCAGCATAAAAATTTAACGCGAATTTAAGAGAATTCAAATACCTTTGTTTTGCTTTTGAATGAAATGGGGATAAAAGCAATTCAATTGTTGTGTTTTCATCATTTCCATTTAATTTAATCTTTTCAATGACTTTTTTAAATTTAGGTGATGTAGCCCATGCAAAGTCATGAATGTTTTTTTCTTCATAAAAATATGTTATTGTTTTGTCTACATTTTTCTCTTTCTTAATGAGATTCCCGGTAGAACCAATTATAAAATTTTCAGGTATTGTAATATCAACTTTATATTCACCATAATCAGCAAAAAATTCTGAATATCTATGAAATTGGTGACAATTCCACTGCCCATCATTTTGTAAAACACCAATTTTAGGAAACCACTGCCCAAAGAAGAAATAATCATCTGCAAAACCTGTTCGTGCAATTATTTTAGGTATGGTTAAAATAAAATCCGTTTTAATTGTGACTGACTGATACGGTTGAATTGGTACCTCAAGACTGATTTCAATTACAGTTCTATCGTGTTTGTTTTGATCATCAGGTGATATGTAACGAATTTTTCCATATAATTCTTCTCCATTTATTATTCTCATCCCTTTTATTTTTATTTCTCCAAATTGTAGCTTTTTGAGGTATCTTTTAGATTTTTTTTCAAATCCAGCTTCTTTTAAAAATGTTGATTTTGTATTTCTAAATGCATTGTAATATAAATGAAACCTTAGGTTACTTACAGGATTATCTGTTTTATTTATCCATGTTAAAATCTCAGATGCTTCAAGTTTTTTAACTTCAGGGAATAATTGGGCAGTAATTAAGTATTTTACTGTTGGCTCATCAATGTTCTCGTTGTTTTGCAAAATATCTAAGCTGTTCTCTTCCTTTTTTTCAATAGTATCTAATTGAGAACAAAGATAGAGTGAAAAAACTGTTAATAATAAAATAATTAAAATTGTTTTTTTCATTTATTCTCCTTTTTTGAGTTTTTTCTCCCATTCCCAGGCTGAATTTATAATAAACTCAAGATCATTGTATTTTGGACTCCAACCCAATTTATCTTTTATTAAGTTTGAATCAGCAATCAAAATGGGAGGGTCGCCTTCTCTTTTTTTTGAATTAACTGTTTTAAAGTTTACTTTTGTAACCTTTTTTGTTGTGTTTAAAACTTCTAATACTGAATATCCTTGTCCATACCCACAATTAAAAACTTTACTTTTTCTCTCTTTTTTTAAATAATTTAAGCAAAGGATATGTGCGTTTGATAAATCATCAATGTGGATGTAATCTCTTATAGCTGTCCCATCAGGGGTGTTATAATCAGTCCCAAATATATTTAAACTTTCATATTCGCCCAATGCTGTTTTTAATGCAAGCGTAATAAGATGAGTTGGATTTTCATACTTCTGTCCAATTCTTAATTTTTTGTCAGCCCCAGCAACATTAAAATAGCGTAATGCAATATAATTGAAATTTTTATATATATAAGATATGTCTTCTAATAGTATTTCTGTAAACATTTTAGATCTCCCGTATGGATTCACTGGGTTAAGCTGTGAATTTTCTTTAACAGGAAACTCTTCTGAAATTCCATACACAGCTGCACTTGATGAAAAAACAAAGTTTTCTACACCATTTTCAATGCATGATTTTATTAGATTTAATGAATTAAAAAAATTATTATTGTAATATTTTATAGGTTTATTTACAGATTCTTCTACAACTATATATGCAGCAAAGTGAATAACACTTTTGATTTTGTACTTTTTAATTATTTTGGTTATTAGATTCGTATCTTTTAAATCTCCTTTTATAAAATCTCCGTAAAGGACGAAATCTTTGTTCCCGGTTGACAAATTATCATAAACAATTGGCTTGTATCCTTGCTCGCCAAGATCTCTTACTACATGACTGCCTATGTATCCAGCACCTCCTGTAACAAGGATATTTTCTGTTGAATCGTGCATTTTTTATCTCTTTTAATAATCTTACTCTATTTTGAAATATCATTCAACTAGAATAATATTTCAAAATTATAGTTTTTTTAGCTTTTATTGTTAAACTAATTTAATATTATATTTGACTTTTTTTTCAAAAGTAAATATTTTATATGTGTGAGACTTCAAAATAATGACTTATCGGAGAGGGATGCAACAATAGCTCTTGCAATAGAAAATATTGTAGAAAAAAATTTTTGGCTCACAAAGATCAGGTGGGTGTTTTCATTATTTATTTTAATATTTTTTACAACATATAACTCATTACAAGACAAGGTATATATAGATTCTTATAGACTTTTTTTAGTGATTTTTCTAAGCGTTTTAGGGAATATTATTTTTATCTTTGCTTTAAAAAAGGAACCAAAGAAGTTATTAGAAAAGTTAGATTATAATAAATTTTCATTTATTGCATCTCTTCAGTTAGATTTTGACCTTGTAGTACTTGCATTGTTAGTATACCTTTCTGCAGGATTTGAAAGCCCAGTAATCGTTTTATTTATTTTTCATGTGATCATTTCAACATTCTTGGTTGAGCATCAGAAAGCATTTAAAAACACCTTAACTTCAATTGTGTTGCTTTTACTTATTTTTTTCAAAAATGAAGGTTTTGGTTTTTCTTCAGAAAAATTAGCTTCAATGATTGCTTTTAATACAATTTTATTTTTTTCATATTTTGTTTCAGCATATGTATCGAAAAATTTTAAAAAAAATGAGGCAATACTTCAAGAATTATTAAAAAAGACTAAAAGGTTATCAATTACAGATGGCTTAACAGGATTGTACAACCAGACACATTTTTTCTCTGTCCTTAAATCTGAGGTTGAAACATCAAAGAGGTATAATCTTGTGTTTTCTGTAATAATATTTGATGTTGATCATTTTAAAAATTATAATGATAATAATGGACATATTCTTGGCTCAAAAGCGCTCGCAAAGGTTGGAACTGTTATGAAGAAAGCTTTTAGAGCAAGTGATATTTTAGCTAAATATGGGGGAGATGAATTTGTTATTATTCTTTCCAAAACAGATAAAATTGGGGCTTTTTTAGCAGCTGACAGATTAAGAGAAACCATTGAGAAGGAAGATTTTGTTGGAGGGGAAAAACAACCATTTGGAAAAATCACCATTTCTTTGGGGATTGCCAGTTATCCTTCTCATGGCTTAACTGATGAAGAAATTCTTAGTAAAGCTGATAAAGCCTTATATTTTGCAAAAGAAACAGGGAGGAACAAAACAATAATTTATAGTAAAAGTTTTGAAAGTATAGAATCTTAAAAATTTATTTTATTTTTGATTTAATATAAAAGGAGTTATAATGAAAAAAACAATAATTCTTGTTTTTTTAATATTGTTATTATCACTTCAGATTCATTCTGAAGGAGAGTGGGTGTTGGGATTTCATTTTTCTAAATGGTCAATAAACATTATCAGACAAATAATTGAAGATAATGTGATAGATGCTTTCGATGATTTTGATACTAGTAAGGGTGATTTGAATTTCGATTCAAATGGGAACAACTTTGGATTTGAAATAAATTATTTCCCAAAAGGCAAAGAAGGATCATTCTCCATAGGAATTTCATATGAAAGAAACAACTTTAAAGGAAAATTAACAGGGAATTATTCAGACAGTGATAATTTTGGTAATAAGGAAGAAATAGTTGGTAATGGTTCTTTTAGCCTACAACCACATTCATTTAATATCAATTTATGCTGGGATTTATGGCCAAAATCCAGAGTTCATCCATATATTGGTTTTGGATTCGGAATTGGCCCATTGAATGGTGAAGGTGAATTAAATACGACGACTACTACCTATTACCATGGTTATACGCTGGTTGAAGAAACAAATGACAAAAAAACTTTAAAGGAAGCAATTAATGAACTTGATGATGAAGGCCAAGGATTTCCTCTTACTTTTTTCCCTATTATTCATCTAAGTTTAGGCTGCAAAGGAGAAGTTGTGAATAATCTCTATGTTTTTGTTGAAGTAGCAATTTATGATGGAACATTATTTAGAGGAGGAGTATTATATAGGTTTTAATTAGTTTAAAATATCTATTTTTATAAGTATATACATAAAACAAATCTATAAAATAGTATCATAAACTTGACATATATTTTTTTTTCTCTTATATTAGTTTCTAATATAAGGAGAATATAATGAAATTCGAGCATGAAAAAACAAATGAAATTTTGAAATGGTTTGAAGAGATAGCCTCAATCCCTAGATGTTCAAAGCATGAAGAAAAAATCTGTAAATGGCTACTTGATTGGGCTGAAGAACACAATTTTGAAATTAAAAAAGATAAGGTTAATAACATTTTAATAAAGATACCTGGGTCAGAAGGATATGAAAATTCTAAAACAGTTGTTATTCAGGGGCATATGGATATAGTTTGTGAAAAAGAACCTGATTCAGATCATGACTTCACAAAAGACCCTATTAAAATGGTCTATGATGGAGAATGGCTCACTGCAGATAAAACAACTCTTGGCGCTGATGATGGTATTGCCATAGCGATTGGTCTTGTTCTTGCTTTAGATAAAGATAACCCTCATCCTCCTTTAGAACTTCTATTTACAGTAGATGAGGAAACCGGGCTAACTGGAGCTAATGCATTAGAACCTGGATTTATAGATGGTAAGATTCTAATAAATATTGATTCAGAAGATGAAGGCGTTTTTACTGTTGGATGCGCTGGTGGGATAAATACAAATTCGTTTTTACCAATAGATTATGAAGATGTACCTTATGGATTTAAACAATTTAAAATTAAAGCTGGAGGAATGAAGGGAGGACATTCTGGGATTGATATTGGGATAGGAAAAGCAAATGCTATAAAAATTTTAGCAAGAGTGCTTTATGAAATTAAAAAGAAAACATATATAAGGATCTCAGATATTAAAGGTGGAAGTGCTCACAATGCTATACCAAGAGACACTGAAGCAATTGTTTTTATTCTTGAAAAGGATTTCAATGAAGTGCAGAATATTATTTCTGATTTTAATAAAATCTTAATAGATGAGTATAAGTTGGTAGATCCAAATATAAAAATTTCTATTGAGGATAATGGAAAAGGAAATTGCAAACAGGCTTTAACAGTTGGAAATAGTCAGAAACTTATTGAATTTATTTTTGCTATTCCTCATGGTGTTGCAGCAATGTCAAATGATGTTGGGGGACTTATTGAGACTTCGAATAATCTTGCAAATATCAAAATTGAAGATAATACTGTGAAAGTGCTTACAAGTCAGAGAAGCTCAGTAATGACAAGACTATATGCTATTACATATGTTATAGAAGCAATTGCACGTTTAGCTGGTGGTGAAGCTAAAAGTGGTGATGGGTATCCAGCCTGGCATCCGAATATGGATTCTCCTTTATTAGCCAGAAGTGTTAAATTGTATGAAAAACTTTTTAATAAAAAACCTGTTGTAGAGATTATTCATGCTGGATTAGAGTGTGGAATAATAGGAGATAAATACCCTGGAATGGATATGATTTCAATCGGACCTGATTTGAGATATCCTCATTCACCAGAAGAAAAAGTTCATGTTGGAACAATAGGTAAGATCTGGGATTTTACAGTTGCTTTATTAAAAGAGCTGAAATAGTTACAATTCATTTGCAAGCTGATTCATAAAGATATTTGTTGATTTTACTTTCAGTACAATATATTTCCGGGAAGATCTCTTCCCACACTTCAATGTCTTCCATACATAGATACAATGGGATTTTATCTGATATAATGGATTGAATTTCTTGTCTTATAAACTTAAATACTTCTATTCTTATGGGTTTAAAATATCTGTATTTTCCATCATATCCTTTTATTAATTCACCTGAGAAAAGAAAAGAATCTTTAAATTTAAAAATATGCTTTCGTAAAGAGTGTGGGAATCTTAAAATCCCCATACTCCACCATGCTATATTTTGGGGGTTTATTATTTTTGAAATTTTCACAATAAGGCTTCTGTAATAAGATTTCCAATTTTCTATTAAAATAATTGGATCAAAGTGTAGCCCGATTTTATATCCTTTTGATTGCACTTCTGCAATAGCTCTTAATCTTAAATTTAGATCTGGACTAAAATGCTCTTCTCTTTCTATAATTATTTGTGGGTTTAATGACCATGAAACTACAATATTTTTCAAAACCTTTTTATATTTTAAAATAGAATTAATATTTATAGATTTTGTTTTAAATTCAAAAATAACTTCAGGGAAATTCTCAAATATAGATAAAATTTTATTTGAATATTTTGTTTCTGTATCAAAAGCAAGGGAATCTGAAAGTTCACCAGTGCCTATTCTTAAGTATTTCTGTTTTTTTGTAAATCTTAGAAGTTCTTTTTCCATATCATCAATATTTGTAAAGAATATAGGGTCTTTAGTTTCCAGATAATCTTGAAGAATGCAGTATGAACATGAGTATGGACACCCGGTGTGTAGATTTAAATTGAAATATCCGCAAGAAATAGCTTCTGGAGAGCATGGACAATGCTTTATAAAATTTCCTTTCTGTTTTTCGAATTTGATCATAATATTACAAATTTATAGATTTTAATATTATGTTTTTTACATCAAAAATAGTCATTTTCTCTGGAAGATATTCAGGTTTTGTTGTGAAGAAAAAGGCATTATCATAAATGTGCATTCCTGTAAAATGCGATTTTCCCCATTCTTCTTTTTTTTTTAATCCCCCTTTAAGATCAAAACCATGATTTGATAAAAGCAATATATCTGGAGCTGAATCAAGAAATCTGTTACTATATATCTCTTCTTTAAAATAGACTTTTTTTATAATTTTTTTACCTTCTATTTCATATTCTTCAAAGAGTTTTCTTATATCTTCTCTTACTTTTTTGTAGTCTTTTTTATCAAGCTTTGCTTTTGGATATTTATTTTTCAAATGAATATAAATTCTTGAGGGATCTAAAGCAAATGCGCTTGAATCTTCAGTTATTTCAGCAAGAGATTCGGGTTCATAAGTTTCTGTATTGAAAAATCCATATTTTCTCAATATTTGATTAATGTATATTTCCTTTTTTATAAGACCAAATCCATGATCTGAAAGCATTATTATTTCAAATTCCTCTTTAACTTTAATTTTATTATAGAAATCCCCTATAATACTATCAATTTCTTCATAATAATTTTTAAAATCATTATGAAATTTATGATTTTGATCTTCATATGCATCGTATAAAAAATGATGAAGTCTATCAGTTCCAGTTATTGTAAACATGAATAAATCCCAATTTTCATTTTTCCATAAAAAATCAGATACATTTTTTCTTACTTTTAAAGTGTACTGCAAATCAGAAATAAACTCTTTTTTTTTATCTTTACCTTTTGCAGCATTTATATCTACCTTGTAACCCTGATCCTCTAAAAATTTTAAATACTTTTCTGGATAAACAGCATTTTTTAAGTCAACAGAAATAAACCCTGATATTAAGACTCCTTGAATTTTTCTTGCTGGATAGGTTGATGGAAGGTTTATTACAACTGAATTCTTTTTTTTCTTACCTATATAATCAAAAA
The DNA here is from genome assembly GCA_030610885.1 of Candidatus Aminicenantota bacterium. Taxonomy (GTDB): domain Bacteria; phylum Acidobacteriota; class Aminicenantia; order UBA2199; family UBA2199; genus JAUWNT01. The sequence continues at coordinate 29,764 of JAUWQW010000013.1, forward strand.
AGGTTGGACATTTCAAATCCTTGAAATTAGGGAATTTAATATCATAAGTTCCTTTATAAAGATCAACAAATCCAAATATACCGTGATTTCCTGAATCAGTACCTGTCATGAAACTAGACCAGGAAACAGAAGATATCTCTGGGATGGTTGCGCTCATTCTAACGCACTTTCCAGTCTTGAAGATTTCTTTTAAATTTTGCATTGTCCCTTCTTCTATGAGTTTTTTTATCATTTCAAAAGGTACTCCATCAAGCCCTATTATTAACAATTTTTTATTTCTTTTTTTTAAAAATATTTTAACCCCCTAACTCTCAAACGAATTGCATATATTTCAGGTAATTTTTTGGCTTATTTTATTAGTTTCTGCTATTTAACAATAAGTATTTTTTTGGGACAATTAATTTACTTGAAAAACCAATATTTGTAAGCATTATCATTGCTCTTTTACAGTCTGGAAACTCTTCACAGAATATACCTTCCCATCCATCGAAATCACCTTCATCTATTAGAATATGGTCACCTTTTTTAAATGTTTCCTTTTCTTTCTTTAGCACAACAATCCCATTACTTTCTCTTGATTTAATATCTTCAATCTTATTATTATCAATTGTCCAGAGATAATTGCTTGACCCAAGAATTTTTTTTACACCTTTAGCAAATCTGATCTTATGATATGACTCTTCTATTGAAAATTGTACGAAGAGATATCCATTGAATAAAGGAGTAACAACTTTTATCTTTTTTTTACTTTTTTTTACTTTTTTTTTATATAGAGGTAAATAAACTTTTACTCCATAAAGTTTTAAGCTCTTTTCTGCGATAAATTCTTGTTTTGGTTTAACATTTACAACAAACCATGAATTGGAATTATTCATTTCCACATTAAAATTTTAAAACATTTCAGAAAAAATGTCAATTTTCGAATTGAATCAAAAAATGAATAACTTTACTTATTGTTGATTCATATTATCTTTATTTTTAATTATTTATCATAACGGATATATGTTATAATAAATAAAGGAGTTTTGCTTTGGCAATTAAAAATGAAAAAAAAGAAATAAGGCCATTTATTTTAAAAAATGGGATTTTTGTTGCAGGGCATCCAAGAAGTGGCACTTCTCTTGTTTGTCAATTACTTGAAAGTGCAGGAGTAAATTTTCTTTCTGATGTTAAACCCGATCAATATAATAATGAAGGTTACTTTGAGTTGTCATCAGCTAAAGAACTTGAAAAAAGGTTAATTGATGAGGCTATGACAAACGAAAATATTATTTCATTAAATAAAATAGTTAAAACTTTAAATGACACAAAAGGATTATCAGGCTTAAAAATTGTTCATATACCTTCAATATTCTTTTATAATCATATTGCAAAAAATATAAGAGCCATATTTATTTTCAGAAATCCTGCTGATGTTAAATCAAGCATGCTGAGAAGAGGTATTTCTAAATTCAAATTAACCTGGTTTGAAAATAACAATGCATTAATTTCTGCTTATGAAAATATAGAAAAGAGTATAATTTTAAGTTATGAATCTATCATAGAAGGTAAATCTTGTGTAAAAAAGGCATTTAAAAAGTTGGGTTTCAATGTTGATATGACAGTTATAAAAAGAGGGAGTCAAACCCAGAAAAACAGTAAACTTGTTATTACTGATGAAGAAATAAAATTATATAAATTATTAAAAAAATTCGAAAAACAGATTTGTAAATAAATTTTAAATAAAATAGGGAAATATGCTGCTTACCGACACTCCAGTTGCAGTACTTTTAATGAAATTAAGATTTTGTTTTCTTTATAAAACTTGAGGGTCCTGCTATCTGGGAACAACCATATTTATTTTTCATTTTCCCTGTCTTATAGTCAAGCTCAGATCCATGCGCAGAATGAGGGATCAGGTAAACAATGAGCATTAATACAGTAGCTGCAAAAGCCCACCATTTACTTTTTTTCTTAAGAAAAAAAGCAAGAGCCCATAATATAACTATAAATAATATTTTATTATCAGTCAAATCTTTTCCAATAGGGAAACCTGTCCACCAATCATTAAATGCATATTTCTGTACTATGGGGCCAAATACCATTCCGCCAAATAAAATCATGACAAATGTGCATGTTATCATCCATGTGTAATTACCATCTTTTCTGAGAATTTCCATGCCTGTTCTTATTGCGAACATAATTCCGAAAAACATAAAAATAATATGAATCATCAAAAATATTTTTGGTACTTTACCCTTAAATCTTATAACAATACTTTTACATTTGTTTAATTCAAGCTCTTTATTATTACAAACAACTTTTATCTTGTATTCTATTTTCCCTGCACAAGGTTGGCTCGGGATCTCTGTTACAAGTCTATATCCATCTCTCTTCATCTCTTTTTTTCCCCATTTATCATTGGAATTTAAACGTCTAAAAGAAAGTGATGCTCTCGTGTCTTCTTTCTTTGTTCTTATTGAAATACTTATATTTTTTGAAGAATTATTACTGCTTCTTGGCAGTTTATAGCTTACAATTTCTCCATTTAAGTGTTCTGTACTGTTTATGGGATGAGTTGGACCTGTTATATATTGGAAATATGCAATTAACAATGTTAAAACAAAAGCAATAATCCATAGTATAATTGAGGTTTTTCTTTTCAAGTTATTTCCTTAATACCTATTCAAATTCACATTTTAACAGATTATTTTTTATTCTCAAAGATAAAAATAGCATTGAGTGTTAAAAAAAGATTGAATATAAAATAAAAAAAAATTATATATTCGGAAGGAGTGATGACTATAATTTTTATTTTATTTCAAAACCAGGTGGAGAGAAAAATGACTCTAAGATGAATTTTAGATTAATGTATAGAGTGAAAAAAGGGTAAACATAGAAGGTAAATAAAGAAATTTTATAATTAATATTTAACTATTTTTTGTTAGGATTATTGACTTATGGAAAATTAACAAATAGAATATAAAATCATGAGTAATTTAGGCAAATCATTGAAAAGAGAGCGGCTAAAAAGAGAAATTACTTTAACTCAAATTTCAGAAAAAACAAATATAAGTATAAATGTCCTAACAGCATTAGAAAATAATAGATTTGATGAAATACCAGGAAGATTTTATCTAAAAAATTATTTAAATAGCTATTTAGATGCTGTTAATATTGATAAAAAAAAATTTTTTGAAGAAAATAGAGAAATTATAAATTCTGTTAAAATTAAAAATGATTCTGAGCCTAAAATTTATTTTAACAAATTGAGATATTCAAGATTTAAAAAGAAAAATTTTCTTGCACCTATTGTCCTCATTTTTGTTTTATTTGTTGGTTCTTTTTACTTTTTTTACACATATAGACAAGATATAGCAAACATTTTTAAATCAATATCAGGCAAAAGAGAAATTCCGGAAACTGGAATAAATTTTAACTCAATGTTTAATAGATTTAGTTTTGATTATTCACCTATAAGTTTAGAAATAATCTTTGAAGGAGATTGCTGGACCCAAATTATTAGAGGAAATAAAATTGAGATAAAACAAATATATAAGAAAGGCGACAGAATAAAAATAATGGGATATAAATTATCTGTAATTCTTGGGAATCCTTCAAAGGTAAAATTTTATTTAAATAATAAGGAGCTCACATATTTGAAAGATCTGAAGAAAATAGAGACAATTTCTATTAATCATTTCAATATAGATAGTTTTTTTAAAAAATGATAAATTTAATATCAAAAAATCCTCTTGTAAGGAGAATTGTTGAAAATAATGCGAACAAAGAAATGCTCGATTGGTTGCTGGAAAAACAGTTAGCTTTTACAGAAGAAGAGAATCTTGAAAGTCTTGTATTTATTTTAAAGGATGAGGATTTAAAATCAAGAGCATTAGACTTACTAAAGAGCATACCCGGGTTTGTTAAAGAGAATTATGTTAAAAAAAAAGAATCAAATCATAGAGTTGTATATTATCTTTTACTCAAAGCTCTGGAATTTCATAATACAAATTTAATATCAAAAATAATCCAAAATCAAGCACTTCCATTTACATTTTTATCAAAAATTGCAGAAGAAGGTAATACTTTTGATCTTGAAATATTGCTTGAAAACCAAATAAAGTTAATCGCTTATCCTGAAATAATGGATTTGATGGAAAAGAATCCTAAAATTAATAATTTTATCAGAGGAAGGATAAATGAGATTAGAGAATTTTATCTGAACACTGAGAAAAGTGAAGATATCCCTGAAAATGAATTGGTTGAAGAGGTTAAGGCTATTATTTCAAAAGATAAAGAGTTACTAAAAATAGAAATTGAAAAAAATGCTTTAACAATATTACAGAAAATAAATACAATATCCATCTCTGAAAAAATAAAATTAGCTTTATTAGGAACTAAAGTTGAAAGAATGATATTAGTTAGAGATCCGAATAAGATAGTATCAAATGCTGTGATTGAAAGCCCGAAAATAAGTCAAGAAGAAATTTTATTATTAATTAAAAACAGGAGTGTCCCGGGCGAAATAATTGGAAAAATTGCTAAAAACAGGGAGTATACAAAAAACTATTCAATACTTGTTGGTCTTGTTCAAAACCCAAAAACTCCAATAGCAAATGCCATTTCATTTATTAAGAAACTTCATATAAAAGATTTGCAGTTGATTATTCGTGATAAAGAGGTAAATCCAATTATAAAGAATCTAGCCTTTAATTACTATAAAGGAAAATCTGGCATGAAAAAAGGTAGCTGAACTGACATTAAGTCTTTTTTCTTTGATTATTTCTTAATATTTATCTGTTTATAATTATGATTTCTTCTTTTTCATAAAATTTAAAATTGATTTTGGGATTTGGGAAGATAGATCATTTATAAGTGATGTTATTTCCTTAACTTTAACAAATATGTCATCCTCTCCAGCCCAATATGTTTTGATTTTATAAAGGATTTGAGTATCAACTGTATTTATTATTTTATTTAAGATAATTATTGATACAAGTAAATCATCAACAAACCCGGCCACAGGAATAAAATCAGGAATAATATCAATAGGTGATATTAGGTATACAAAAGCCATTAATATATAACTTTTTGTAAGAGGAGAAACCTCTTTATCCACTAACAGTTTTATCATAAGGTGGACAATGTCAGGAAGAATTAATAGATATTGTACGAATTTGTCTGTCCATTTCCCAGTTTTTTTATTTAACTTATCTTCTTTTGCCCATTTGCCAATCTTTTCCCTTAATTTTTGATAAAAATCTTGGTATTTTTTTTCTTTTTTTTTTATTGAATTTCCCATTTTTTTCCTCGAGAAAATTATAATTCTTTTAAAATCTTTTGTCAATAAAAGCTTACAGTTGACTATCAGTGGATTTATGGAAATTACATCTATTGCTTGACAATCAATTTTTTATATGATATTGCACTATTTGGGAGTATTAAATGAATAAAAAAGATATATCTGAAATTATTTCGCGTAATCTTAGTATAAGAAAGTTTGAGGCTTATAATTTTATTGGTTTGTTAATTGAAGTCATAAATGAAAATTTAAATAATGGCGAAAAAATCATTATATCAAATTTTGGTAAGTTTATTGTGGTGAAGCGAAACGAGAAGAAGGTAATAAATCCAAATAATAAAGAAATTATTATAATTGCTTCTAAAAAAGTTGTTAAATTTTTTCCATCAAAAAATTTAAAGAAGAAAATAATAGGTAAATAAAATGAAAAAGAAAATTTCAACTAAGATCAAAAACATTTTGTGGGCTACTGATTTTTCAAAAGAGAGTAAATCTTGCTTGCCTTACATTAAATTTTTTTCAAAAAAATTAAAGACAAAAAATCATGCATTATATATCCTTCCGAAATTTTCAGATTGGGTGTATGAAGCAGCCTTTTTTTCAAATGAAGAGTTAATTAAAGAGATAGAAAAAACTAAACAAAAATCTATGAAAAAGATAATAAATTACAGCAGTAAAGTTGGAATTTCTTTTAAAACAAAAATCTTGGAGGGGATTGCAAGTGAAGAGATAATTAAATATTCTGATGAGAATGATGTTGATCTAGTTTTTGCTGGGAGAAGGGGGATTTCGGAGATAGAACAGATTTTAATAGGTTCTACAACTTCACGTCTTATAAGAAATTCAAATACTCCCGTTTTTGTAGTACCAAAACATAAGCGAGATGTTAAAATAGAGAAAATTCTCTCACCTGTAGATTTTAATGAGCTTTCTTTGCCTGAATTAAAATATTCTATTGCTATTGCCAAACAGATAAATGCAAAAATATATGTGGTGCACATTTCAGAATTTTTCAATTACAGAGTACCGGTTTTAAAAAGAGATAAGTTGATTGAGAAGATAAATATGAAAATTTTAGACATAGCTAAGCAGAACAATTATAGTATTGAAAATATTATTTATGATATGGGAGAGCCTGCTAAAAAAATAATTGAAATATCAAAAAAGAATAAGATAGATTTGATTGTAATGGCTTCAAATCAGAGAAAAGGACTTGAAAAGTTTTTTCTCGGTAGCATAACAGAAAAAGTTCTAATGTATTCAAATACACCAATACTAGTTCTGCCTCTCTCAGATAATGTATTGTCTTGATGAATCTAAGCTACATAGAATAGCAACTCATATTATTTGTTTTAAAAATCAAAAAGCGAGAAGAAGTTTAATAAAAGCTAATATTGATTTAAAAAAATTATATAAATTCAGCAAAAAAGAATTAAATTCTGTAGGTTTTAATAAAGATGAAATAAATGATATTAAATTTAATTATAGAGAAATTGCTGAAAAAGAGATTCACAAGTGTAAATTAAATAATACCTACTTGATTTTTAAAGAAGATGAATTTTACCCTTCACTCTTACCTGAAATTTATGACTCACCCGATTTTATCTATGTGATAGGAGATACTAGTGTTTTAAAAACGGTTAAAATTGCTGTGGTTGGCTCAAGAAGACCTAGCT
>JAUWQW010000076.1 GCA_030610885.1 Candidatus Aminicenantota bacterium
GCCTCATTTGTTTGTCTCATTTGGGGCTTTCACCTGGTGGGTGAAAAATTTATTTTTTTTCATACCTCTATTATACCAGTTATAACTAGTATAATGGAGGTATATTCAACTATTTATGACATTTTAGTTGATTATTAGGAACTTATATAAAACCTTTATAAATAAAATACCTTATGGTAAAATAATATAAAACACTTAATTATTTAACATTTTATTGAAATTGTTGAGTGTTATTGGTTTAAAGTTATATGTTATTTAATATTAAAATTTAAAAATGAAACTTGTTTTAGTAAGGCACTTTAAAGTTAAGCACAAATTTCCACATTTCTGTGATTCTAAAAATTATGATATTGAATTCTTAAAGTATGAAAATGCAGATTTGATCCCAAATTGTTTAGTCACATCTTCAAATCACCTTTCAATTTGCTATTCAAGTAATTCAAAAAGAGCAAAAGAAACCGCAAAAAAGGTATTTAAGGAAAATATAATAACAACAGATGAACTTGCTGAAGTTCCAATTAAAGCAATTTTTTCAACAAAAATAAAGATTCCATTTGTTTTATGGAACATTATAAATCGAATAGCCTGGTTCTTTAATTTAAAAAATAGTTCTGAAACTAAAAATCAAACAAAAAAAAGAGCAATTCAATTCCTATCCAAATTCAATAAAATTGAAGATAAAAATATTTTAATAGTTTCACACAGATTCTTTTTACTTACTTTACAGAATGAGCTTTTCAAAATTGGTTTTAAAGGAAAAAGGATAATTAGCCCAAAAAACGGGAAATTTTATACATTTGAAAATAAGCAATAATAACATGGGGTCAGGTCTTGTATTTTGCATATACTCAACGAATATGAAATACTTAGATTTTATCGGAATGCAAAATACAAGACCTGACCCCACATAAAAGGAGTAAAGAGTGAAAAAATTAATAGTATTACTGTTTATTATAAGCTTTTCATTTCAATTTTCACAAGCAGCTGGATTTGGAGCTGGAATTAATGCAGGAATATTAAAGTTTAAAAAAAAAGATACAAAAGATCTTTACGGTAGTAAATTTATATACAGTCCATATTTAAAATTAATTATTCATAGAGGATTGGCAATAGAGCTCTCATATGAAGCAGGTTACAATAAAAAAACCTTGAACATAACTGATGGAGAGGATAGTACTCTTAAAATAACAGGAGTTAATATCTGTGCTGTATATAGATTCCCAATAATTAAAATAATTCCCTATTTAAAAGTAGGCTATTCAAGATATAATTTTAAACAGAATATAGAAAGCAACACAACACATTATCAATTAGAAGACCACAAATCAACAATAATTATCGGTGGAGGAGTTAATCTCGGCTTATTAGCAGGCTTTTACCTAAATGCAGAAATCACATATACACCCCTTAAAATAAAACCCTTTGATCAGGAAATGGATTTTAAAGGAATGCGATTTTTAGCAGGAGTGGGATGGCAGTTTAACCTTTTTTGAAAAAATGAAAATTGAACAATACATATTCGGTAGAATGAAGATAAATGGAGAGAGTTACACTTCAGATCTAATTATTTATCCTGACAGAATCAACCCATCATGGTGGAGAAAAAAGGGACATCTTGTTCAAATGGAAGATTTAGATGAAATTTTAAATCAAAAGCCAGACATTCTAATTATTGGTACTGGTTATATGGGATTGATGAAGGTTGAACAAAAAGTAAAAGAAGAATTAACAAATTTAACCATTAAATTTTATATAAAAAAAAGTAAAGATGCAGTTGAAATTTTCAATAACATCCAGATTGATAAAAAGGTTATTGGTGCATTTCATCTAACATGTTAAAAAAGAAAAATGGGGTCAGGTCTTGTATTTTTCATATACTCAATGAAAATAAAACACTTATATTTTATCGGAATGAAAAATACAAGACCTGACCCCAGATATGGAGGTTTTTTATGATAAAATTAAATCCACACGCATTAGAATTAAACGAAATTATTAAAAAAAGTAGTCCTGCGGTTTTTGAACTACTTTCAAAAAAAGGGAAAGCCATCTTTTTCCCAAAAAAAGGTATTTTAGCACAATCAGATGAAGCTAAGGGAAAAAATATAAATGCAACAATTGGAATTGCACTTGAAGATGATAAAACACCAATGAGACTATCATCAATAGCAGAGAACATTAAACTCAAACCCGGTGATATCTTCCCATATGCCTCAAGTTTTGGTAAACCTGAATTAAGAAAAAAATGGAAAGAGATGTTGTATAAAAAAAATCCTTCTCTCTTAAAAAAAGAGATAAGCATGCCGGTTGTCACGTGTGCTCTTACAAATGGCTTAAGTATAATTGGCTATTTATTTGTTAATGAAAAAGATGAAATTATAGCGCCTGATCTTTTATACGGGAATTATAAACTTATATTTAATAATGGTTATTTAGCAAAATTTAATACTTTTAATTCTTTTAAACATGGAAAATTCGATATTCCATCTTTCAAAGATAAAATCAATAATGAAAATATTGAAAAAAAAATAGTACTCCTGAATTTCCCAAACAATCCATCTGGATATACACCATATGAAGAAGAGGTAAAACAAATAAAGGATATATTGAAAAAATCCGCTGAAGCTGGTAATAAAATCCTTGTTATATTAGATGACGCATACTTTGGTTTAGTTTATAAAAAAGGAGTTTATAAAGAATCTTTGTTTGCTGAATTCGCTGATCTGCATAAAAATATTATTGCTGCCAAAATCGATGGAGTAACAAAGGAAGATTATGCATGGGGTTTTAGAGTTGGATTTATAACTTATGGCATTAAACACGGGAGCAAAGAACTATACACAGCATTAGAAAGAAAAACAGCTGGAGCTGTGAGGGGAAATATATCAAATGCACCAAACATTTCACAATCTTTACTTTTAAAATCTTTTGATTCCCCGACATATGATTCAGAGAAAAAGGAAAAATATGAGTTGTTAAAAAAGAGATTTGAAATAGTAGATAAGATTTTAAAAGAGCATAAAGAGTATAAAAAATATTTTGAGCCTTTACCATTTAACTCAGGGTATTTTTTATGTATAAAACTTAAAAAAAATAATGCTGAAAAGGTAAGACAGACTTTACTTGAAAAATATAGTACAGGAGTTATAGCTATTAATGATCTATTAAGAATTGCTTTTTCATCAACACCAACAAATAAATTAGAAAAACTTTTTGAAAATATCTACCTTGCTTGTAGACTTTAGGCAAAAAGTTTTATAAATCTTCTATTTGTGAGCGATAATAATGTCCAAGTATTTCTGCAACCTCTGGTCTGCTGAATTCAACAGGAAGTAGTTCACCTTTTGAGAGCATCTCTCTAACTTTTGTTCCAGATAAAAACACAAAATCATCTTTAGTATGGTCAGGCACTCTGCTCATCATTACTACTTTATTTAATTTTTTAGACCATGCAGTGTGATCTGCTTTAAATATTTTTATTTCTAATGCATGTTCCGGGACTTGTTCATCAAAAATCTCCTGTGCATCAAAAGGATTATAATAATTACCCACCCCAGCATGATCACGACCAACAATAAGATGAGTACATCCGCAGTTCTGACGAAATATTGCATGAAGTACAGCTTCCCTGGGCCCTGCATAAAGCATATCAAAGCCATATCCTGTGATTAGCACAGTATCAGGAGGAAAGTAAAGCTCAACCATCTTACGAATAGCAGCATCTCTTACATTAGCAGGAATATCTCCTTTTTTCAATTTTCCCAAAAGCATATGAATTAAGATACCATCAGCACTAACCGCCTCTTTTGCCATTTTGCATAACTCTTCATGAGCACGGTGCATTGGATTTCGAGTTTGAAAAGCTACAACTTTTTCCCATCCAAGTTTCAATATCTCTTCTCTTATTTGATAAGCTGTACGAAAAGTGTTTGGAAAATCTTTCTCAAAATATGAAAAATTTAGCACCTGAATAGGCCCTGAAATTATATAATTTCCAAGAGAATAAAAATTTACCACTCCAGGATGATTAGGATCATCTGTTTGGAAAATCTTTTCAACAATTAGATCCTTATCTTCTTTAGAAATTTCTTCTATAGTTTCAATCTGTTGAATTGCAAGAACTGGATTTCCTTCAATATTAGGATCCCTCAAAACAATTCGTTTTGAATCTGATATCTCTTTTACATCTTTTACAAGATTCAATATAGGAACTGGCCAGAAAAGCCCGTCAACAGTATGCATGTTCTGTGCAACATTTTTTGCATCAGCAAGATCCATAAATCCTTTAAGAGGATTAAAATAGCCACAACCCAGCATTACTGCATTAGATGCTGCAGCAGAATTTAAAACAATTGATGGAAGTTTTTCTGCCTCTTTTAAAAGTTCATTTTGTTTTTCTTCTTCAAAAATATACAATGGATTCAAAATTTCAGAACCATGAGGTTTAATCATTAAAAGTCTCCTTATCTATTTTTTTTCGAATAAAATGTTTACAAAAAGCAACCTTATTAATTAAATATGAGTATAACCCAAAAGCTTCTAAAGTCAATATATAAAAGAAAATTTATTAAAAATTATTCATATTGCATCATTTAAAAAACACTATGAAAAATATTATAGAGTTGATATTTTCTTTGATAGTAAGGTCTGTCAAAGGAGGTATATTAAATGGGGTTAATGCAAGTCCGAAATCCAAAAATAAAATACCAGGTCAAATATTGAAGTGTCCGAGATGTGATTTTAATATAAATTTAACTGATGAAAAAAACCTGACATATATAGATGTTAAAGAAAATACAGGATTTGATTCGAACAAGAAAAAATTGGGGCAGTGCCTTTTTTGAGTAATAATTTTTACTCAATTTGTTCATTAATTAATTTTACAACTGCCTTTTTCATATCCTCTTTATGTATATCAAAATAGCGGAGGTTACCGGATTTATCAATGATCCAGGTGGAAGGAATGGAGGATACATTGTAAAGTTTAGCAGTATCATCATACCACCCTTTTCCAGAATAGGAGATTCTCCAATCTATGGCTTTTTCTTTTAAAAAATCATTTAACTTTTTTTCATCGGTATCCAGGCTGATTCCAATAATTTCGAATCCCTTATCCTTATTTTCAGAGTAAAGTTCTTTAAGAAAAGGTATTTCTTCTATGCAGGGAGGGCACCAGACTGCCCAAAAATCTATTAAAACTACCCGGCCTTTATAGTCAGATAGCTTAATTTTTTTACCATTAAGCAGATTTACAGCAAATCCCTTTGCATTTTTGCCAATTCCAGTATTCTTTTTTATGGTATCCAGCAGCATTAAGAATTTTTCATTGTCTTTTAGAACAAAATAAATATTACCCTTAAGATAATTCAAATTGATGAATTTTCTTTCATTAATCGCCAGTGCAAGGTATTCCAATGCTTTTTCGCTATTATTTAATTTTAAATATACTTCAGCAATACTTATGCAATTCCAGGGAGATTTCCTTTTTGCTACTTCATCTCTTTTTAGAGCAACCGCTAAAGCTTGATCATATTTCTCCATTTTCATAAGAATTTCATATTTAAAACCTAATATTTTTCTTGATTCACCTTCCAGCTTTATTGCTTCATCTATAGAGGCGATTGCTTCTGTGTGTTTTTCTTCTTTTTCAAGCTGACTGGCTTTACTAAGCAGTTCTTTTACGTTAATTTTTAAATCCTTCTCTTTTGTTGCTTTTATTTTTCTTACTTCTTTCTGATTGCTTTCTTTTAATTTATCAGAATTGCATGCACATAAAACCAACAGTAAACATACAATCAAACCAACAATTTTATTCATCCTGTACTCCTTTTTTATTATTTTATTAAAACCTTTTAATTATACCAGTATTTTATATATATTCACACACAATCAGCAATTGGGGTCAGGTCTCAACATTGGATATGTTGAAAATTTAATTTATTAAGAGTATAGACTTGACCCTCCTAACTTGATATTATTTAGGCTTATTATTAAATTTTGGATTAAAAATGGAAAATATAATGTCTTATACTGGAGAAATTTGTTCATTGCTAACAGCAGTTGTGTGGGCTTTTGCTGTAATACTGTTCAAAAAAAGCGGGGAATCTGTACATCCGATAACCTTAAATTATTTCAAGACCTTTTTAGCAATTATACTATTTATTCCAACAATCTTTTTATTCAAAGAACAAATCTTCAGGAATGTGCCAATAAATGAATATCTCTTATTACTCTTGAGCGGAGTAATTGGGATTGGAATTTCAGACACACTATTTTTTAAGAGTTTGAACCTTATTGGTGCAGGTATGTCAGCAATTGTAGATTGTTTATATAGCCCTTTTATTATTGGTCTGTCAATAATATTTTTACATGAACGCTTGAGCATATTACAGTTAATAGGTGTATTTATGATCGTGTCAGCAGTATTAACTGGAATGACCAGGAAATCAAGGGGAAAGCTCAATAAAAAAAAGCTCTTTTATGGAGCAATATTCGGTGCAATGGCAATGGCTTTTATGGCAGTAAGTATAGTGATGATAAAACCTTTACTTAACAGATCACCTTTGTTATGGGTTACTGAGATTCGACTCATAGGCGGTATAATCTTTCTTTCTATATTTTTAATTCTCCATCCCTCAAGAAAAAAAATAATTAGTTCTATCCATGCGCCAATGAACTGGATATATACTGTTTCAGGCTCCTTTTTTGGAGCATATCTTGCCATGATGCTATGGCTTGCGGGTATGAAATATACGCTGGCTTCTACAGCTGCAGCATTGAGTCAAACAAGTAATATATTTGTTTTTATATTTGCTGCAATATTCTTAAAGGAAAAGATAAATCTGCAGCGTGTAATTGCTATATTATTAGGAGTTTCAGGCGTATTTCTTGTAAGCTTCGGATAAAAGGACTTCAATCGGGGTCAGGCCTACACATTTGACATATCAAAAATCTAATTTGTCAAGAGTATGTAAGGGTTCAATATGTTATGAGCTCTTACGATTATTTGACTTTTCATAATTAATTTTATAAAATCCCAATATAACATTTCAAAATTTTGAAAGAAGGATTTTACTCATAATAGTGAGATTTTTATAGATTTTAAAGGTAATGCAAATAAAAGGAGAAAATAAAATGACAATTAAAAAGACACCATTTTTTACAATTTTTATATTCATTCTTGCATTGATTTTTGTTGCTTGCAGCAGCAAAAGCGATGCCCCTGAAACCAATGAATCCAGTCAACCTGCACAGCAGACAGCTGCCCAGCCAGAGTCCACACAAGCTGTATTAACGGACAGGCAAATTATTCCCCTAGAACAGTTTATCTTTACGATCCCCAAAGATTGGAAGGGAGATAAAAACACCCAGGTTTGGTGCCCTGCCACAGAGAACCTGGATATACCTTTACCACCTGTGAGCCTTCATTGCGGTGGCATACCTATGATGCCGGGAACCACGGTAGATAACCTGATAAAAACCCATATTGGAACCGAGCCTTTGCAAAAAAAACATGTAACCGTTTGCGGTTATAAGGGTTTTGTCTGCCAGTGGGAATCCTACAAACACAAGCATATTGGCCTCTTTCTGGAAGAAAAAGCCGGCGGAGGTATGAGTGTGATCAATTTCTTCAAATGCCAGGCGCCAACTACATCATTTAATACCCATGCAGAAACATTCAAACAGATTATTGACAGTGTCAAATGTAAATAACCGAACTAAAGGAGGAGTTATGATAAAGAAATCATCAATTATTTTATTAACAATCATCTTTTTATTTGTTGGTTTGAACAGCAGCTTATTCGCAAAAAAATTAAAACCAGGAAAAGTTATAAAAAAAGTAGTTACCATCCCTGGGAACAAAGCCTGGACAAATACCGGCATCAAAGTCTGGCCACAGGACAGTATTACCATTACTGCCTCAGGATTTGTCTTTTTCAGCAACGAATCAAGCGGTTCAAAGGTGGGACCCAACGGTTATGCTGCCCCCGACAATGGTGATGCACAGGAATATTATAAAAGTGATTATGCTGGAGATTATGCTTATTGCGGTGATCCTTACGAGCAATGGCGCCATGCAGCCCTGATCGGAGAGGTTGGTAGTTCCAAGTTTTTGGTAGGTACAAAAAGAGTCCTGAAAGGCAAAAACGGTTTTTTATACCTAGGAATCAACGACTGTTCTTTTACAGGCAAGTATTATAATACAGGTTCTTTTAAGGCCATTATAAAAGTTGTAAGAGGTAAATAAAAGGATTCACCTTCATAACCTACACGCCCGTAAAAACCTTTACCTTTATTGTCTTCTCCATCATGATGACTGATAACTGAATAATATTCGGGAATCATGTAACCCTTGATATCATCAGCAAACCCAAGGTTAGAAAAAGATGAAATTACAAATACAACAATAAAAATAAAAACAATTTTTCCCTTGAGAAAACCCATCCAGGCTTCTCAGCTAATACATTTAATATAATAAATTCTGTTTTTGTTAGATTCGTCTTCCTTTTTTTTACATATACTTCATACTTATTTAAATCAATAACCAATATATCGCCAATCCTAACTTCCTTTGACTTCTTTGGCTCAGGAGGCTTCTTTCTTCTTAATACTGCCCTTATTCTAGCAACCAGTTCTTTAGGAGAAAATGGTTTTACTACATAATCATCTGCCCCAAATTCCAATCCAAGCACAATATCCGTTTCATCTCCTTTAGCTGTTAAAATCAAGACTGGGATATCTTTCCAACTGGGATTCTGTTTCAACATTTTGCATACTTCCAGACCATCAAAATCCGGCAGCATTAAATCCAATAATATTAAATCCGGTATTCTTTGCTTTAGAAAATCAAAAAAAGGCTGAGCCTTAAGATCGGGGAGAATTATTTTATTCTGTCCGACATATAAAACTAATGATTATAGTTAAAAATATTGACTTTTAAAAATTCAGAGTATCTAATAGATACAGGAGGTAATGATGAGAGTGTTGTGTAATAAAAAAATTATATTTTTCCTTCTTCTTTTTGTGTTTTTCTTTATGGCATTTGCAACTCATGGTTATGCCAGGGAAGAAAAGAGCAGTGAGGTTAAAATCTCATGGGAAGAATTTAAAAAACTATTAAATCTGGATGCTGATGAAGTCAGCCTGACCTGGGAGGAATTCAAGCAGTTAATTGCCCAGACCGGTGAAGAAAATACAATCCCATATACTGTAAAAAACGGGAAGATCATCCTGCCTCGAGAGCAGTTCAAACAATTGCTCAACAATATGAAACCACCCAGGGTATCTGTTTTGAAACCACCGGCAGATTATATTATCACTAAAGCCGAATATTCGGGACAATTGGATAATAAAACTGCTGCCATTACTGTCCAGTTCTTTCTGGAAGTCTTTGAAAAAGAACGCAGAGACTATAGCAAAATTCCTTTTTTACCTCAATCGGTTGCTATTGAAGAGGTTTTGCTTGATGGTAAACCCGGACTGGTTATGGAACAGAGCGGCTGGTATTATATCACTACCGCAGAAAAAGGGAAACATGTGTTAAAAGTTAAATATTACACTCCATGCAACCTGGAAAAAGGTTCTCAAATCCTCAATATCACCATACCCAGAACTGCTATCACCCTGTTTGACCTGACAGTTCCCCTGGAAAATGTGGATATTGAAATTCCAAATGCAAAAGAATTACTAATATCACAAAAGAAAAAAAATACCATAATAAGTGCTATACTTCCTGCTACGAATTATATTAAGGTACTTGCTCATCGTAAATATATTTCTACAGAAACTGTATCCGAAGAAACACCGGCAAAAATTTATGCTGAAACCCTTAACCTGCTTTCTATAGAAGAGGATGCAATAAGGGTTAACTGCCGGATTAAACTGAATGTTCTTCAAAATACAATAAATCACATTAAAACAAAAATACCCGACAAATACACTATTCTATACATCTATAAGAGTAACGGGACACGACTGCGGGACTGGAAAACCATAAAAACTGATGATAATGGCCAGATACTGTATATTCCATTTGATTCTCCGTTAGACGGCAGTATTGTCTTTAATATTATAGCTGAGCGTTTGTTTGAATCAGAAAAAACAGAGATTGATTTTAACGGCTTTCAGATTATCGGAGCTATCAGAGAGACTGGATATATCGGTGCAGAAAAGAAGAGCACAGCAGAGGCAACACCTACGAAAGTTGAAAAATTAGACCGTATTGATATTAAAGATCTGCCCAATGAACTGATAAATATGTCTAAACGGCCTCTCTTATTTGGATTCCGTTATTTACGCCATCCTCACAGTATTTTAATGAGAGTGACCAAACACAAAGAATTACCCAGTGTCAGTACAGTAATTGATATGGCTAGTGTAATAACGGTTATCCTTGACAACGGTAAAATGCTAACAAAAGCAGTATTTACGATCAGGAACACATATAAGCAGTTCCTTGGATTAGAACTTCCATTCGGTTCAAAGATCTGGACAGTATATGTAGCAGGGAAAAGGGAAAATGCATCAAAAATAAAAGACAAGATATTGATCCCACTTTCCCGTTCAAGTATGAAAGATAATATTCTGCAGAGTTTTACAGTGGATCTGATCTATTATGGCAAGGGAGATTCTCTGAATTTTGCAGGCAACCAGAACATTCATTTTCCAAAAACAGATGTTATGATCAGCAAAATGATCTGGTCAGTCTATTTGCCCAGAAATTATAATTATCTCCATTTTTCAGGGAATGTAGAAAAAGAAGAGATGGCGAGCACTCTTAATCTTATTTTAGGGAAGACCCGCGGTTTCAGCCTTGATAAAGCAAAAAATTATTATGATGTAGGGGTAAATATGGAAAAGGAACCACAATATCAGAAACAGATGAGTGACTATGAACAATCACTTCAGAGTGTATTTAAGAACCAGTCCATCAGACAGAAGGATATAGCAGTTCAGATGCAGAATGAGGCCAATCTGGAAACCATAATTAAACAGGAAAAGAGTAAAGGGCTTGGAAGGCCTGGTTCGAGTACTGAGACCTTAAAAATCGAACTCCCAACCAGCGGTCAGATTTATAGATTCAATAAGACTGTCATTGAAGGGGAATCCATTACTCTGCATTCATATTATATTTCCAGGTCAGTCATGACTGTTATTAAAATTGTAGTTATACTGATTATATTATTGTTTGTTTACCTATTAAGGAAAAAGATTAAAAATCTATTCTGCAGTATCTATAAATGGGTCGGGAGCCAGGAAAAATTCTGGAGTTTTATCAAAACAAGAACCGGTTTAAGACTTACTCTGTTTATAGCTGCCTTATTCTTTATCTTTATCTCCCACATTATCTTTACAGTGTTAGTGCTGCTTTTTATTATGGCAGTATTCAAACCAAAATGGCTGGTTCCGGAAATATCTGGTGAGCAGCAAGAGTTTCCAAAAAATCCTGAAGATAATAGAGGGTCAATAGAATCATGAACAATAATAAATTTAAATATTTAATTATTATCCTGTTGTTTTTCTTGTTTACAGGCAATAACATTGTCTTCAGCCAATCTACAGATAAGGAAGGTATTACTCTGACCTGGAAGGACCTGCAGGAACTCCTCAATCTTAATGCCAACGAAATAGAGATCACATGGGAGGGGTTCAGAAAACTTCTTAAACAGACCGGGACCCGTATAGATATGGTTTTTGAGATCAAAGACGGGATAGTGACTCTCAAGCGGGAACAATTCAGGCAGATCCTCAAAAAAATGAAACCTGTTAAAAAAATTGTGGCAGATCCGCCCAAAGACTATATTATCACAGAAGCGGAATATTATGGAACAGCAGGGGATAAGAACAGCAATTTTACTGCCATATTTAAGATCTATGTGTTTGAACGAAAAAACCCGGCTTATATTAATATTCCGATTATTCATACTAATTTTGCATTAAAAGATATCCGTGTTAATAAAAAGCCTGCGGTAATTCACACCAGAGGAACCTGGCATAATATCATCCTGAACCGGAAAGGCTTATATCAGGTTAAAGTTGTTTTTTCCATTGGGAACAATAAACAAAGCCTTTATCTTCCTGTTATTCGTTCAAACATCAACCGTTTAGATTTCACTGTATTTAAAAATGATCTGGAGATAAATGTTGATCCGTCCATAAATGTAAAAAGAAAAAACATAAGTAATAAGACTCAAATCTATACTAATTTTCCCCCGACAAACAGAATCCTGATTAACTGGACCAGAAAGACGGAGAAGAGGAAAAAACAGCCCCCATTCTTTTATGCTAATACACGTTCATTAATTTCAGTAGATGCTGATATCCTACGGGTTAGAACCCGTGTTAATCTGGATATTATTCAGAGTACTATTGACAGGGTTTCCCTGGTGGTGCCGGAGAATTATGAAGTGATAAAAATCGATGGCGTGTCAGACAGCGAGTGGCGAGTAAGGGAAACTGCTATTGGAAGGGTTCTGGAGATCAATTTCAGGTATGATGTTGACCGTACTATCGGGTTTACCGTATATGCAGAACGAATGATGACTGCAGAAACTATTGCTGCTGATTTTACAGGTTTTAAGGTGATTGAAGCCAGGAGAGAGACCGGAGATATAGGGATTGTTGCAGAAAGTTCAGTCCAGGTTAACATAGATGAGAAAGATAATTCCGGACTGGAAAAGATAGAATTTCATAAACTGCCGAGAGGTTTTCTAAATATATCATCACGTCCGATCCTGTCTGCCTTTAAATATATCAAACACCCTTACAGGCTCCTTGTTCGTATAACCAAACATGACCGGGTAGAAGGCATTTCCACAGTAATCGAGTCCGCTGATATAACCTCGCTTTTCTTAAAGGAAGGTAAAATGATCCATCATATTATCTATAGGGTCCTGAATACCTATAAACAGTTCATGGAACTGGAACTGCCGAAAGATTCAATTATCTGGACTGTTTATGTAGATAACAAAAGGGGAAAAGCATCCAGTAATAAGAAAGGAAAAGTGCTGATCCCTTTGATGCGTTCTTCCGGGAATGGGGAAAACATAAAGCCTTTTAATGTTGAGTTGATCTATACTTTACCCATAGATAAATTCAGAATAATCGGTAAACTAGAGTATTCTATTCCTTCCTGTGATATTTTTATAAATAAAATGAGAGTTTCTTTGCACATGCCCCGGGGATATGGTTATAATTTTGATAAAAGCGGATGGGAGGAAGAGAAACTACCAGATTTCAGGCAGAGAAGAAAAGAAGATATATCAAGAATCTCATCTTTTGAAGATAAAACTGATAAGTATAAAGAAATTGAAGAAGCAATTACAGTTGAAGGCGAATCACCTTTGATAAAGAAAACAGATGAGACAGTAAAAGAAGGCATAGAAGGGGGAGTATTTGGTGAAGTTCAGAGAAAACCAAGAGCCAGAACTGTTACAGGACCTGTAGGCCTCAGCTCAATAAAGATCTATCTTCCCTTGTCAGGTACACGTTTTATATTTTCTAAAAAAATTGTTGATAAAAACGAGAAGTTTTCTTTAAGGTTTTCTTATTTCAGCCATATGTTAAAAAACGGAATTATATACCTGTTTGTTTTTATAATTGTTATTGGTATAGCCATAATTATCCGACGCAAATTTAAGATAAAGGCATGAGCAAGTGGAAGAGTAGATGGGTAGATGAGTGGATGAGTAACAAGTAAAAAGGGAAAAGGTAGGGGCGCGGAGGCTGTCTCAAAAGTCACAAATAGTTATAATATTTTATTTTGAGAAAAATTTTGG
>JAUWQW010000024.1 GCA_030610885.1 Candidatus Aminicenantota bacterium
CTGTTGTTGCAGCTGATCACAACCTTAGCCTTATTTCAAATGCTGATTATATAATAGAGCTAGGCCCTCAAGGTGGAGAGGCGGGGGGAAACTTGATTTTTCAAGGTAAATTAAATGATATAATAAATGATAAAAAAAATATAACAGCACAATACTTAAAAAAAATCAAAAAAACTCTTGACAAATAAAGATTTATATTTATAAATAATACATAAAACTTCTTTAATTTAAGGATTAATTGTTAGGAGTAAAATAATGGAGCAAATTGAAGTTAATTCTTGGGAAACACTTGATGCCTTAAAGTCATCAGCCACGAAAATAGTCGAAACTATTGGAGATCTTAGTGTTGACGAACAGATGTCTGTATTCTGCTATATTGAGGATGACTGTTTTGAATTATACTATAGTGCGCTTGAATCTAACTATATCAAACATTTTGAAAGTGAGGAAGAATTCTATCAATCTATTAAAATAAGAAAAAAAGAATTGGGTGAAGAGGATTTTAATTCAACAGATTATTATAATGAAGATGATGAATTTAATGATGATAACTCAAATGAAGATTATGATGGTTATAGCATTTCAAACGAAGATGAAGGTGATGAATTTTAATAATTCAGAAAAGAATAATTTAAAAGAGAAGAGAAAATGGGCTGAGTATTCATCAATTGGCTTAATGTTCCCTGTTTCGATTACAGTAGGCTTGGCAATAGGCTATTTTCTTGACAAGTTATTCAATACAAATCCTTATTTATTAATTGTTTTTACAATATATGGTGTTATTGCTGGTTTTGTAAATTTAATAAGAATCACAAAACAAAATGGGAAAAGAAAAAAACACTGATATCATCAAAAGGGTTATAAAAATTGCAGTTGTTTTTCAAATTATTATGATCATTTTCTCATTTCTTTTTACAATGAATATTATTTGTAGTATAATTGTTTTTTTAGCGGGCACCATAGGAATATCGAGTTTTTTAATAATGATAAAATTAACAGATAAATGTTTGTTTAAAGGTAAAGGATTTGTTCTGTTTTTTCTTATGACTTTTTTAAAAATGGCAATAATAACTATTATTTTTTACTTTATATCTAAGATTTCTGAAAAAGCTATTTTATTTTTCTTACTTGGACTCTCAGTAATTGTCATCTCCATTATGATAGAAGGCGCTTACCAATTCTATAGGAGCTTTTCAAATGATAGAACATGAATTTTTAGTTGTTAAATTTGTTAATGGTTTTTTAAAGTGGCTCTTAAGTATCTTTGGCTTAAGCTTCGAAAAAGGAAAAGAAATTCTTCCTACTCATATTGTTATGGCATTGGTAGTAACAATATTAATAGTTCTCTTCTTTAAACTTATTGTTAAAAACCTATCAATTTTTCCAAACAAAACTCAATTTATGTTAGAAGGTTTATTTAAAGCATTTAGATCATTGATTGACGATGTGATAGGAAAAGAAGGAAGAAAGTTTCTTCCAGCAATTGCAACACTTGGCATTTTTATTGCTGCTTGCAACTTAATTGGACTTTTCCCAGAGCTAAATTCACCTACATCCAACTTAAATGTAACTGTTGGATGTGCTATTTTTGTTTTTATTTATTATCATTATCAGGGGATAAAAAAGCATGGTTTATTTGGATATATAAAAACCCTTATGGGACCAGTATGGTGGTTAGTACCACTTTTTTTCCCAATAGAAATAGTATCTCATTTTTCACGGCCTTTATCTCTTTCAATGAGGCTTTTTGGAAATGTATTTGGTGAAGACCTTGTTATTATAATCATAGCTTCCATAATCCCGTTTATAGCTCCAGTTCCAATTATGGCTCTTGCTATATTTACATCACTTCTTCAAGCTTTTATTTTTGTAATGTTATCATTGATTTATCTTGGTGGAGCCTTGGCTTCTGAACATTAATCTTAAGGAGGATATTTATATGAAAAAAAAATTAATAGTAATCTTTTTTGTTACTTTAACATCTTCAGTAACACTTTCAGCAGCAGAAGAGGTGAAAAATATTAAAGATGCAACACCATTATTCCTATGGTCTATTATTGTTGGGCTTGTTACACTTATGTTTGCTGCAATATGTGGGGCGTTTGCTCAATCAAAAGCCATAAGAACAGCTTGTGACAACATAGGAAGAAATCCTGCTGCTGGTGATTCGATAAGGACAGTACTTATTATTGGTCTTGCACTTATAGAGGCATTAGTAATCTATGTTCTATTAATTGATTTAATTGTGTTCTTCGTTAAATGGGGTAATTATACTTTTTAACAATAGTAAGAGGAGAGAACAATAGCTCTCTCCTCTTATTTAAAAACTAAAATTATATTGATTTATGATCCTCAAAAATTTTAATTTAACAAAAAACATATGGAAAGCTTTTAAAGAATTCCTTAAATCTGATGGGATTGATAAAGCCAGTATACTTGCTTATTATTCCATATTTTCAACTCTATTCTTATTAACTTTTGCTACTTTTGTATTTACTAAATTTATGGGTAGCTCAGATATCACCATAAAAAGCATGTATCCTTTTTCTCCCGATTTCTTTTCAAAAATTTCCCCTGACATACTTATAAAAGCTGAAGAAATTTCTACAAAACTAAAGGAAATTGGTATAATTGGAATTGTATTCTTTCTTTTTTTGGGCTTTTTATTAATAAAAAAAATCGTACAATTTGTGAATGAAATGTGTGAAACACACATAAATTACAAAAGAATAAACAAATCATTTCTAGTGAGAAGAATAAGTGAGTTTAGTCTACTTTTTGTTTTAGGAACTTTAATTATTTTTAATTTTCTTGCAACTAATTTTATTTCAACTATAACCACTCTTTTCTATAGAAATGAATTTTTAGCTGCTCATATTAATCCTAATTTTATTAATTCTCTAAATAAATTTTTGATATTATATATAGCACCTTTTTTAATAACATTTTTATTTTTCTTTGTTTTATATAAATGGATACCTGAAAAAAAAATATATATCAAAGGAGCATTTATTGCAGCTATTATTTCTACTATTCTATGGGAGATCGTAAAACGGGGTTATACATTTTATTTGGTAAATATATCTTTGGTGGGGAAAATAAAAGGCCCGATTATTGCTATTATCTTATTCGGATTCTGGATGGAATTCTCTATGGGTATAATGTTATATGGTGCTAAATTAACACATATTTTAGATAAGGAAAAAAATGATAAAATTAAAAGAGATAAATAAGATCATTAATGGTAAACTAAAGGGTGACCCTGAATATTTAATTTATTCTGTTAATTCTATTAAAAGAGCAAATCAAAAAGAGATCTCGTTTTCAATCAAAGAGAACATAAAACTTGAAGAAGTTAATGCTGGTGCCTTGATTGTAAAAAAAGATAGCCAAATCACATATTCGAATTTAATATTTGTTAAAGAACCTTACTTAGCTTTTGCTAAATTATTAGAATATTTTTTTCCACACAAAAAATTCAATAAGGTAATAAGTAAAAATGCTTATATTTCTAAAACTGCTAATATAGGAAAAGGTGTGACAATAGGGATTTTTTCTTATATTGGTGATAACACAACAATTGGAGATAATACTGAAATTCATTCAGGAGTTAAGATATACAACAATGTTAAAATTGGTAAAAATTGCATTATATATTCAAATGTTGTTATAAGAGAAGATGTTGAAGTAGGAAATAATGTTACGATACAACCAGGCGCAATTATTGGAGCTGATGGTTTTGGATTTACTCGATTATCAAATGGCCAACCAGTTAAAATTCCTCAAAAAGGAAAAGTAATAATAGGAAATAATTGTGAGATTGGAGCAAACACCTGTGTTGATAGATCTACAATAGAGGAGACAATTTTAAAAGATTATGTAAAACTGGATAATCTCGTTCAAATAGGCCATAACACTAAAATTGGCAGGTCAACAGCTATTTCTGCTTTATCCGGCATATCTGGATCTGTTGACATTGGAGAAAATGTAATAATGGGCGGGCAAGTAGGTATTGCAGATCATATAAAAATTGCTGATGGAGTAATGGTTGCTGCTAGATCAGGTGTTTCAAGAAGCATAAAGAATAAGAGTATTATTGCAGGTAGTCCTCATCAAGAAATAACAAAATGGAGGAAAAGTCATGTGATATTTAGAAATATTGAAAAATATATTGAAAAAATAAAAGTTCTTGAAAAAAAAATAAAAGAATTGGAGGGAAAATGAAAAAAACATCAATAATCTTATTTATTATTTCTCAGTTTTCGTTTCTACTTTTTTCACAACCTGTCATAAAATTCAAACAAAAGGTTATAGATTTTGGTGAGATTCAAAGTGGTAAAGTAATTGATCTTAAATTTGAATTTGTAAATGATGGAGATACTACACTTATAATAAAAAACATAAGGACCACATGTGGTTGTACTGTAACACAGATTGAAAAAAGAGAGTATAAACCAGGTGAAAACGGAAAAATACCAGTGAAATTTTTTTCTCAAGGATATAATGGAAAAATTGTCAAAACTTTAACTGTAATCACAAATGACAAAACCAATCAATATACAAGGCTAAAAATTACAGGAAAAGTAATATTAAAAGATTTTGCTTCTATTAAAATATTTCCAGATAGAGTTGATTTTAAAGATATTAAAATTAAAGAAAAATATTCTAAAAAAATATCAATTCATAACACAGGAACAATCGATTTGATAATACTTGAAGTTACGCATGCTCCGGAAATAATGGTTGAATTTGAAAAAAAAATCATAAAACCTGATGAAATCTCAAAAATCAATATTATATTAAATCCAATGCAAACAGAAAATCTCACTACCTTTTTAAAGATAAGAACTAATGCATATAGGCAAAATATATCAATTGTAAGAATAAATGTTGAATAAAGAACAAATAATTACAAACTGCTTAACACAATGAATAATAAAAATTTAAACTCCTTTCAAAAAAAATGAAGAATGTTAAATCTAAAGTAGCAGAAATATGGACTGTGGGTGGGGGAAAGGGCGGAACTGGGAAAACCTTTTTAACCAGTCAACTTGCTAAATATCTAGCATTAAAAAAAAAACAAGTTATATTAATAGACAGTGATTTTGGAGGAGCCAATTTGAGATATTTTTTCAATATAAAAAAACAAGGAAAATCCATAAAGGATTTTTTTACGAATAAAGAGCCGCTTGAAAACCTTTTATCACATACAGATATGAGAAATTTAAAAATAATAACTGGCGATTACAATGCTATCTCTATAAATTCTATAAAATATTCACAAAAAATGAAATTCTTAAGACACATAAAAGAGTTAGATGCAGATTATATTCTAATAGATCTTGGTGGTGGCCTGAATTTTAATACAATTGATGTTTTTCTTCTGGCAGATAAGATGATAGTTATTACTGTTCCTGAAATAACTGCAATAGATAATTTATTTCAATTTGTCAAAAATGCATACTTTAGAAAATTAAATTTTTTATTTAAAAACTACAAATTAAAAGATACTGCTAAAGATATTTGGGAACATAGAAAAAATTATGGAATAGAAAATATTATTGATCTAACTGATTATATTAAAACAAAGCTGGATGTTGATAGCTCTATCTCAAGAGAAATATCTGAATTTTCTATATTTATTGTATTAAATAAGCTTAAAAATCCAAACGAAATCAACCAGGGATTTTCAATTAAGAGCCTTTGCATTAAATATTTGGGAATACCATCTATATATGCTGGATATATAGGGTTTGATGAAAATTTCAGGAAAAACTTAAGCCTTTCAGATTATATACCAAAATTTAACGTTTCAACACGAATTCAAAAAGAAATCTTAGAAATTGCAGAAAATATAATCAATAAAGAGCAAATAACAATAAGTACTATAAAAAATGCATGAACAAAATTATAAAAAATACTTTGAAATACTTGAACTAGAACCAGATACAACTTTTTCAGATGTAAAAGGTTCATATTTACACTTAAAAAAATTATATTCATCAAACTCCTTTATTTTTTCTTCTTTATCGGATGCATTAGAAAAAGAAAAGCGGAAAAAGATCTTAGGCCAAATTGAAGAAGCTTATGCTATACTTTCAGATTATTATTTGTCAGAAAAAAAGCAAAAAAGCCAAACCATAAAAACTACAGTATCAAATGAGCATGTTCCTGAATTTGATGTATATAATGGGAATGCCCTAAGATTAACAAGAGAAGTCCTGGGAATTAATTTAGAAGAGGTTGCTTTTTTTAGCAAAATACCCTTACAACATCTAGAAAATATCGAAACAGAAAGATTTGACCTTCTTCCTCCCAAAGCTTATGTGAGAATTTTTGTAAGAAAATATGCTGAGTATTTATCTCTAAACATAAAAAAGGTAACTGATGACTATATGAAACAATATGAAAATAAAAAATAAAAGTGAATTATAAATTAAAAAATTAAATTAACAGATCTATTTTAACTCTAATCTTTTAGAATAACACCTTCTACATACAGATACATATTTGTCATTTCCACCAATCTCAATTTGAGCTCCTCTCTCAACAGGTTTACCATCTTTAAACTTCAATAACATGGTTGCCTTTTTTGAACAATACCAGCATACAGCTTTGACCTCTTCAATTTTATCTGCAAAAAGAAGAAGTGCTTCACTCCCGGAAAAAAGCTGATTACGAAAATCGTTTTTTAAACCATAAACAATAACGGGTATATTCAATTGATCAACAACCCTAGTAAGATCAACGACTTGAGTTCTTGTCAAAAATTGTCCTTCGTCTATCAATATACAATCAGGACGAGTTTTTTCTGATAATTTAAACAAATTAATTTCATTATCAATTATTTTTGCGTCTCTTTCAAAACCCATTCTAGAAACGATTTTCCCTTTTCCATACCGATCATCAATAGAAGGAGTACAAAGCAAAACCTTTTTATTTTGCTCCTCATAATTATGTGCTATTTTCAATACTTCAGTTGATTTTCCTGCATTCATGGTTGAATATCTAAAATAAAGTTGAGCCATTAATCTCTCCTAATGTTTATTTTTTCGATCTTAAAATTTCAACCCTCTTCTCACTTATGGAAGATGAAATAACACCAACTCCTTTAATATGTGCATAAAGTATTTCATAAAGATCTTTTTTACTTACTGATTGTTCTTTTACTTTATCAGAAATGTAATAATACTTATTGAAATCATAATCATTAAAAGCAATTGTATAAGTAAGAGAGTCAACAATTTTCTCTTCATTTGCCAAATAGCACTCTACTGAAACCACTTTACCTTCTGAGTCGTAATATATTTTATATTTCATACCAGAAATTTGTAGATCAATATTATTTCTAAATTGACTTCTTTTTAATATAAATTGTTTTAAATCACTTCCTTTCATATACCCTGTGATAATCCTATTTTTATCTACATATGAATACAATTTTGGAATCATCTCTTCAAATAAAGACTCTCCCGCTTTTATCTTATAGTTTCTCTTTTGCAATCTACTCGGAAATAGTGCAATATTAACTCTTGTTGAAAATCTCATTGCATCAGCTATTAGATTGCCAGCACTTGTAGAACTGCCAAAAGGGTCATTTCCTGCTGATATTTCAACCTCAGTTTTACCTATTTTTGTCAAATCCCCTTCATATATAAGTTCCTCGAAAGTTCTTTGAATTCCATTGTATATTGTTAAATCTCTTTTTTGTTTTAAATATTGGATTATGGCATGTGCAACCCCGGTTTTTAATGATCTCCCCGGATCTTTATGACTAAATTTATAAATACTTGCAATATAACTATTTAAACCTACATCATAGGTTTTATTTTCATCCAGAAATTCTCCCTTTTCATCTCTAAGTTCAATATTCTTTACTTTATCTTTCATTGTATGTTTTACAGTATATTGAATCCCAGATACCATAAGATCTGTATGTTTGTGTCGTTCATAATCAAATTTAATAAGAGTTCTAATCTCAGCAGGAGTCATTTTAAATTGAACAACTACATTTTCAAACGGAAACAGTGTATATACATCTTTTATTGTTACTTCTCCTTCCAGTTTATCTATGCGGATTCCTCCGGAATTATGGAAAACTATATCTAGGTCAAAAACATTTCTAACTGCATCTGTCATTAAACTTCCCAACTCTGAATTTCCTATTATGGGTTTAGTTAATTTGGTTAAAACTTGATTTAATTCTGGATTATCATTATATTTTGCGATAAGGGCTTTTATTTTAGGGTTTTCCTTTTTAAACGAGTTTAAATCAATTAATTCTCCCCTTTTTTTTATTATTTGACCATTTTTTAATGTTATTACGATTTTTCCAAGATACTCACCATACGCTCCTGCTTGAGTAATTAAAACTTTATTTATTTCAGTTTGATTTTCAATAATTGTATGGGAATGACCACCAATAATAATATCTAATTCACTCATTTCTTTTGCAAGTAATTCATCATCTTCATAACCCAAATGGCTTAAAGCAATAAAAATATTACTCTCTTTTTTCAAGTATTTATATTTTTTAGCTTCCTCAATACCATTTGAAAAAACTACTCCTTCAACGTTTTTTGATAAAGTGCTGGGAATTTGAGTATCTTCATCTATTTGAACAATACCCAGAACTGCAATTTTCAACCCGTTTTTTGTTTTTAAAAAAACATAAGGTTCAGGTTGAGAAATAACCCCTCCAGAAACTTTGACATTTGCACATATAATTGGGAAATTTGCCCTTTTTATAAAACTTTTTAAAATAGTTTGTCCATAATCAAAATCATGATTACCAATTACTTGAATGTCAAATTTCAATTTATTCATCAACTCAAGTATAGGTTCTCCTTTAGGGACATAATGATCAACAATAGGATTACCGCTGAAATTATCTCCAGCATTCATCAAAAAAACATCCGGATTGATTTTTCTCTCCTCTTCTACCAATTTTGCTATTTTTGCAAAGTTGTCAATATGGCTATGCACATCATTAATATGAAAAATTACTATTTTAGTTTCATCTTTTATATTTTTATTATTTTCATCTGCTTGAATACCTTTCAGGTTAAAACTTAACATTAAGCATACAAACCCGATTAATACCTGAGTAATAAGTAGATTAAATTTAGCATGTCTCTGCTTCACAATTATCTCCTTAACCTTTATTTTTTATATACAAGGTTTCCCCAGCAGACAATTCACCACTAAGAAACCTTTTATTATCATGTTTATCTACAACTATTTTTTCCCCGTTTCTTATAAATTTATATTCCTTTTTTGAATATTTAAGCAAAGCATCTCCAACTAAGGCTCCGCTAAAAGTCTCTATTTCTCTATTATTCACTTTTACTTTCATTAACAATACTCTTTTATTTTTAGATACTTCATACAACAATTAAATTATAATTGAGCTATTCTAAAATGTCAAAAAGAATATTTTTTGTAAAATTTACAAAGGTTTGTTGACATTATAAATCTTTTATATCAATATAATATTAAACATAACAATATAAAAAGGGGTTATGTTTAAAGATAGAAATGAAATTTCACAATTGAGGAAAAGTTAAAGATGCAAGATTTGATGACAATAAAAGAAGCAAGTATTTGGGCATCTAAATACATAGGTAAAAATGTCACTCCATCGAATATATCATATTTAATTCAATATGGAAGAGTACCTAAAAACGGAAACAATGGGAATGCTTTTATCAATAGGCATGATTTAGAAGAATATTACAATTCGTATCATGAGACAAAAGAAAACCAATGGAAAAAACAGTTGGGAAATGATTTAAACTGGAAATTGTCCTTTTCTGAATATAAAGAATCTGAAACTACAAAACATGTTCATAGATTGCATTCATATAAAGGAAAATTTATTCCGCAGCTCGTTGAATATTTTTTGGATCAGCATACTGATAATTTTAAAAATAAATCATTTTTTAATGCAGATGATATTATTTTAGATCCTTTTTGTGGTAGCGGGACAACCCTTGTGCAGGCAAGTGAATTAAATTTACATTCGATTGGAATTGATGTTTCTGCATTTAATGCCTTTATAAGTAATGTTAAAGTTGGAAAACATGACATTAATGATGTCAGAAATACAGCTGATATAATTACGCAAAATCTTAAAAATTTTCAAAAAGAAAAAAACAATGTGCATTTTGAGAATAAATTATTAGATGAGTTGAAAATATTCAATAGCAAGTTTTTTCCATCACCAGAGTTTAAGTATAAAGTCAGACAAAAAGGGATAAATGAAAGATTATATGGCAAACAAAAATCCGATGAATTTTTAAAGATTTACCATAGGCTTATAGATCATTACAAAATTTCATTGAAACAGAAAAAAAATGATTCATTTCTGGATAAATGGTTTTTGCAAGTTGTTAGAGATGAAATTGATTTTGTCTTTAAACAAATAAAATCCATTAAAAATCCAGAAACAAAAAAAATCCTTGTTTTAGTATTGAGTCGCACAGTCCGTTCGTGCCGCGCAACAACACACGCTGATTTAGCAACACTAAAAGAACCTGTAACCACAACTTATTATTGTAAAAAACACGGCAAGATATGTAAGCCATTATTTTCTATATTAAGTTGGTGGCAAAGATATACACAAGATACAATTGAACGAATTATTAAATTTGATAAACTTAGGACAGATACTTTCCAAAAATGTTTAGTTGGAGATAGTAGAAGAATTAATATAGTACAAGGATTAGAGAAGAAACATCCTGAATTTGGCAAGTTAATAAAAAACAATAAGATTGCTGGTATCTTTTCAAGTCCACCGTATGTTGGTTTAATTAATTATCATGAACAACATGCCTATGCTTATGATTTATTTGGCTTTAAAAGAAAGGATGAATTGGAGATTGGCCCTTTATTTAAAGGTCAGGGATTAGAAGCGCGAAAATCTTATATTAAAGGTATTTCTGATGTTTTGAATAACTGTAAACAATTTTTAAAACAAAATTATGATGTGTTTTTGGTGGCTAATGATAAATATGGTCTATACCCAAAAATTGCTGAACTATCTAACATGAAAATTGTTAATGAATATAAAAGACCTGTTTTAAATCGTGTTGAAAAAGATAGGTCTGCTTATGCAGAAATAATATTTCATATGAAAGAAAAATAATAATACCATAATCATAAAAAATGGGGACGGGGGTTGACAATTTGACAAATCACTCTAATGTTAGAAAACAATACGTTTAAATTCTATTTTTTCAAAGTTCTTTTGCATTCCAAGACAGTATTTACTCTATCAAGTTGAAATCAGTGATATTTTTTGTTATAATTACAAATTGTTACATTGTGGAGCAAACATGAGATATTTAAAGGCAAAAACATTTACAATACTTTTACTTCTTTCTATCTTCTTATTACCGGAATACATTTATGCTTACCTTGACCCAGGCACAGGAAGTTATCTAATACAGGTCATCCTTGCAGGAGTTTTAGGAATCGGTATTGGGATAAAATTATTCTGGGGTAGAATAAAACAACTATTTGCAAAAACCAACAAAGATAAAAAGATTGATTGATTTTCTGCCTTATACTTAAATTGGAAAACATTAATTGGTAAAAATAATATAACGTAGAAAGTAAAAATGAAAGAGAAACCATGGATAATTCATCCAATACTATTTGCTATTTATCCGGTTTTATTTATGTTATCCCACAACATCTCAAAATTATCCGTTAGAATTGTAAGATTTCCATTATTTATAACCCTTTTGTTTTTTTCCCTTACTTGGATTTCCCTTTATTTTGTTTTAAAAAACAAACATAAAAGAGGGCTGGTAATTTCCCTTTTTTTCCTTTTATTTTTCAGTTACGGACACATTATCAACTTTTTATTTAGGGGAAAAGATTCAATATTATTTTTATTACTATATTTGAGTTTACTTGCTGTACTGATATATTTAATAATCAAAACCAAAAAAGACTTGATCAATTTCTCTAAAATTTTAAATTATATCTCAATATTTCTGGTTGTTTTTTCTGTTTTTAATATTACTTATTATGAAATCAAAAATAGATCCAAACAAATAATCATAAATCAAGATATAAGCAACATTAAAATAACCAGAAAGGATAAAACCAAATATCCGGATATTTACTATTTAATTTTTGACAGATACACTAGCTCAGAAAACCTTATAAATTTCTTAGGCTTTGATAACAGTGATTTTGAAAACTACCTGAAAAACAAGGGATTTTTCATTCCAGGTAGATGTATGGCCAATTACCCCTATACTTTTCTTTCACTGGCATCATCATTAAACATGGAGTATATTAATTATCTTTTAGATATAGCCGGACCAAATTCAACAGACAGAACACCTGCCTATATTTTGCTGCGCAATAATAAAGTTGTGAGATTTCTTAAATCTATAGGTTATAAGTATTACCACCTGGGCAGCTGGTGGGGACCTACCAGGAAAAGTAAAAATGCGGACGAGAATTTCATCTATCCAAATAAAATTAAGCTTGATCTGGATGAATTCAGTTTTAAACTCTTTAAAACTACGATCGCTTACTCTGCTATACTAAACTTTTTTCCTAATTTACTATTTAACAAAAATGAAAAAAATAAAGCAAATATTGATGCAAATAGAATCTTATATAAGTTTAATCAATTCAAATATATTCCATATAAAAGGGGACCTAAGTTTGTTTTTGCTCATTTTCTAACAACCCATCCTCCCTATTTTTTTGATAAATCCGGACAAAGGCTCACTAAAGATCAACAACTTAATGATATAGATAAAAAGACCTGGGGATGTAAGAAGGAAATTAAGCTTTATCTTGAATCCATAGAATTTACTAACACTAAAATAAAAGAACTGGTAAATAATATTCTCTCCAATTCATCCACTACTTCCATAATTATTATTCAATCGGACGAAGGACCGGTGTTTCAATACTGGACAAAAAATAAATCAAAATATCTGAATATGAGAGCCGGTATATTCTGTGCATTATATTTTCCCAATCAAGTGGATAAAAAAGCATTAAAAAGGCTCGTAACCCCTGTTAATATATTCAGGTTTGTTTTTAATCATTACCTTGGAACTTCACTACCATATTTTAAGAATATTGTTTATCGATACAAAAGCAAAAAAGATCTTTATTCTTTTAAAAATATCAACCGTATACTCAGAAAAAAGAAACACAAAATAAAACAAATTAAAAAGAATAAAATAATCAAGCAATGAGTATAAATAATGCTAAAAAGGCAGTAACTGCCTCATTTCGTGATCCTCAAGGTTTTTTGTTTTATCATGAAAATTCATTGTATCGTCAGATTAACAAATCCTATCAGGAAAATTATGATTTATTAATGAATTCAGGCCTTTATGAAAAATTGACAAAAAAAAATCTCCTTATCCCTCATGAAGAAGTATCAATCCAAACGATACAGGACCCAGAAGTCTACAAAATAATCAAACCAGAATTAATTCCCTTTATTTCCTACCCCTATGAATGGAGTTTTAGCCAGTTAAAGGATGCTGCATTACTCACCATGAGGATACAAAACATTGCATTAGAATATAAAATGAGTCTAAAAGATGCTAGTGCTTATAACATTCAATTTTTAAATGGAAAGTCTGTATTCATTGACACCCTATCATTTGAAAAAAGTAATATGCAAAAACCATGGGTAGCATATCGCCAGTTTTGTCAGCACTTTTTAGCACCCCTCGCTTTAATGTCTTATACTGATATCCGATTAAATCAATTGCTAAAGGTATATATCGACGGCATCCCCCTTGATCTGGCAAGCTCTTTGCTCCCTTTTAAAACCAAATTTAATTTTTCTTTACTTTCCAATATTCATTTTCATGCAAAAAGCCAGCAAAGTTATGCGGGAAAACCGATACAGGGAAAAGAGCGAAAAATCAGCAAATTAGGATTTGTGGGTTTGATGAATAATCTGACCAAGGTAATAAAAAAGCTTAAATGGCAGCCAGAAGGTACAGAATGGGCACAATATTACGATAAAACTAATTATTCGGATGACGCATTTAAAATTAAGGAGAAAATTGTTTCTGGATTTATAGATGAGACAAAACCTAAAACACTTTGGGATCTGGGAGCAAATATAGGGATTTTCAGCAGGATTGCCAGTAATAAAGGTATTTTAACTATATCTTATGACATTGATTATTCTGCAGTAGAAAAGAATTATCTTCAAGTGAAAAAAACAGATGAAAAAAATTTATTACCCCTTCTATTTGATGCTACCAATCCAAGTCCAGGAATAGGCTGGGCAAATAGTGAAAGGATGTCATTTATTAAAAGAGGACCTGCAGATACAGTTATGGCACTTGCCCTTATTCACCACCTTGCTATCTCAAACAATCTTCCCTTTTTAAAAATATCAGAATTCTTTGCTTCAATCTGCCAGTTTTTAATTATCGAATTTGTACCAAAAAATGATTCCCAGGTACAGAAACTGCTGTCCAGTAGAGAAGACATTTTCACCTTTTATGATTCGCAACACTTTGAGAATGACTTTAAGTCAAATTTCAATATTCTTGATCAAAAGAATATTCCCAGTTCAGAACGCATCCTCTATTTAATGAAAAAAAAATAGAATCACCAAGTAATTCTGATATTTTTATATTAATTAGATGGAATTAAGGGGGCAGACCGCCACCTTTATTAACGTTTATTTATTTATAATTATATTTAAATATTCTTTTTGGATTCTCTGCAAGAATTTTAATCTTACGCCCATAGAGAAGATCATCAAAAAAAAGCGCTATATGCTGATTTACAGAGTTCCTGGATATATAAAATCTTACAAATTTATGCAACAATGTGTTAGGTTTTGTATAAGGACAGACTCTAATACAAAATCCACAGTCAGTACCTATATTTTTCCAAAATGCATAACACTTCTCCATATTAATTGACCAATGTTTAAATCCTCTGTTATTTGGTTCATCATTTTTAGAAATTGATCCTGTAGGACAATTATCAGCACATTTCTTGCATATTTTACAAAACTGAGAAATAGCATAATTCTTTATACCTGTTGTTACAAGTTCCATATTTGTAGTTACTGCAGCAATTCTTACACATGGACCATAAACAGGGTGAATTAAAATCCCCATGCGGCCTAGCTCTCCCAATCCACAATCCACAGCCATAGGTACACATAAAGTCTCATAATTACCATCATTCTGAGCCTTGGCATCATATCCGAATTGTTTGATATACTCGCTAATAATATTAGATATCTTTGCAGCCTCTACATACTGTCTGGCAGATTCCTGAATAGCAGCATTAGCAGGCGCTGCTTTTAGCATTCCAACATTCATTGCAACAATAATAATAACTGCATATTTATGTTTTATGATAATCTTATCACTCCAATTCTCTGCATGCCTTCCTCTGTTTGTATAATAGTGATACTTTTTCAAAGAAACGGCTCCCATATCAACAGCCCCATAAAATTTCCCTAACTCAAATATAGTATCAGTCATTTTTTGTTTATCAAATTTTTTGGGACCAGTCTGAGGCTTACTATATGTGATTAATCTGGTTTTATCCAGATACTCAAAAGCAGCAATAAAAACAGGAGAAGCATAATCATCATGATAAGTTTGTTTTTTATCACCAAGTTCAGCCTTTCTATGAATTTCAAAATCTATCTCCTTTTTATCAGGATGTATTTTGTAATATTTCTCCGCCAGCTCAGGATAGTATCTCAAATTGTTCCTGGAAAACATGTGATCTCTCTCATCAAACTGAACAATTTTGGAATAATCCTGTTTTTCTATTTGCGGGGAAAATTTTATTAAAGATATTAACCCAAAAAACCCGATAAAAATAAATATGAAAAAATTTGTCCTATTTACAAGAGGATAAGAATTATACTTAATTAATAATATCCAGAAAGAAATATTCAAAACAAGAAAGGTGAAAGAGAGTACTGCTGCCCTATATTCTTTCTCAAAAAATGAAGAAATTATTACAAGGAGAAAAAAAGCTGAGATCCCAATCATAGTCAAATAATTCAATAACATAAAAATTTTATCCATTTCACTCACTCCTGTAAAAATATGTAGCGAACCTCTTTTCAATATACTCAATAGGTGTAAGATAGTCAAGATTTTACACTGATAATCTCATTCAAGAATAAATATGAAATGTGATTTGTTGACATATTATTCTGAATTATATAAAATAATGCCATGGGAAAGGATAAAAAGGATACCCATTCTTCTGATAACAATCTGGACAAAATTTCGAACAAAAAAATAAAAAAAAACAATAGGGATAAATCATCTGAAGATATTTTTGAGAGTACAGGAGAGCAGATTGATAAACTCTTTGACAAACAATTTTCTGAATTGTCAGAAGATAAATCAAATTTAATAGAACAACAGGAAATAAAACTTGAAAGCACAGAAGAACCGCTTGATAAATTTACAGTAAAAACTCAGCCAGATGATGAAATAAAAGAAGAAGACATCCTAGTTCTGGATGAATCACTAGCTTTGCCAGAAGAATCTGAATTATCATCAGAAAAAGCACCAATAGAAAAAAAGAGCGATTTTCAGGATTTGGAAAATATCATTTTTGAAGATTTTGAACCAAAAGCAGCTCAAAGTAGTGATATTAATAAAAATAAGGAAATTGTACAGGATAAAGAGTTTCTTTCAATTGAAATAGAAGAAACTGCCTCAGTTTCTCTTGAACAAGAAAAAACTGATGATTTGATTCTTGAGAAGACTCATCATTTGCAAGGAGATGATAATAGAGATTTAAATAAAGAGGTTATTTTAGAAGATTTTGAGCCAAATTCCTTTGAAGCTGAAGAAAAACCTGATCAACAGAATAACACATCCAAGGAAAAATCCGAGAATAAAAAATCAAATGAAGCAGTAATGTTTGTAGATGGTAAAAAGGTAAATATGGAGAAAATCCTAAATCGAGATCATATAGAACCAATAGAAATTGACTCAATTCAGGAGCAACTGGAATCTATTAAAAAAAAGGGATATGAGAATATTGAAGAGGAAGAAACAATGGGAGAAAAAAGAATGTATGGCATCACTCCCCCTGAATATATTCCAGAAATCAAACCTGTTACCCAAATCTCCTTTGATACACCTCTTATAAAAAAAAGAACATCAAAACTTCCCTTTTTAATGCTTCTATTAGCAGTAATCGCAATTGGAACTTATTTTGTTTTAATTAAAA
The DNA here is from genome assembly GCA_030610885.1 of Candidatus Aminicenantota bacterium. GTDB lineage: Bacteria > Acidobacteriota > Aminicenantia > UBA2199 > UBA2199 > JAUWNT01. The sequence goes on from JAUWQW010000024.1 coordinate 17,233, forward strand.
ATAACAAACAGGATCTTATAGAATTCAATGCTAAATCTCCTAAAGAGGAGTCCAAAAATATAGAAATCCAATCAATGCCTTTTAAAAATAAAAAAAGAGTTAATGTCAGAGAACTTGAAATAAAAAAACTAAAAACTCTTTTTAAAAAAGTGGAAGATTATATAAAGAATGGAGACATTCAAAATGCAAGATTTCAAATGATCCTTGCAGAAAAAACAACTCCGCCTGACAATATGTTAAAGAGAAAAGAAAACATACAGAACAGTATAAAATCTCTGGAGAAAAAGGATGAGATTAAGAATCAAAAAATAAAACAATCCATAATTACAGAGGATGAAAATTTTAAAAAAGCTGAATCCTATAATACTATTGAATCCTATAAAAGATATCTAAACAAATACCCTTCAGGAAAATTTAAATTTAAAGCAAAGTCAAATATTGAAAAGCTAAACAGAGAAAAAATTAAAGAGGAATTAAATTCGATACGTTCCAAGACAAGCCAATACCAGAGAATACAGTTACGTTTCGGACATATGGAATTTGAGGAAAAAGATATAAAGAAAATAGAACTTATTTTAAATAATTTAAAAAACCATTTTGAAAAGAGAGAAATCAGAAATGAAAAGATAATTATTGATTACTCTACTGGACTGATGTGGCACCTCTGGGAAACTCAAATGGATTATTATAAGGCAGAATGGTGGACTACAAGAGGTTATGCAGAATTATTTAACTGGAGGATCCCTACATTAGAAGAGGCTTTATCAATTTCAACAATAGATTTTGAATATTTTTTAAATAAGCCTTTATCCTCTATTCAAATATGGACAGTAGATAAAGATTCATCAGAATCAGCAAATGTCTGGACACTAGATCTTAAAACAACAAAATGCACTTCTTCTGAAAAGTCCTCTTTTAAATATCTGTTCTCCTGCAGAAAGATAGGAAAATAAAACTTAAACATCATAAATAATTTTCATTATTGATATTGTAAAAACTGTAATTTATGATAATATTATTCAAAGGAGGTTAAAATCGAAACCTACAAAAAAATTATTACAGGAAGCGTTATTCTCGCAATAATTCTTATACTAACCTTTGTGTATTTCTTCTTTTTCCGTAACAATCAAAAACCAGATGAACTTTATCCATTATCAAAAGAAAATCAAACTGAAACATATATTAAAAAAGAAATAATTAAAAAAGATGAAAAAACAGAAATAGAGCCTCTCCTTGATATTAAACTTAACAATAGTGATGAAAAAATACGTGAACTCCTCAAAAACTGTTCATCTGAATTTGAATTTACAAAATGGCTGAAAAGCAAAGATCTTATAAGAAAATTTGTAGCTATGGTTGATAATATTTCAAAAGGCACCACACCTACGCCTCACCTTGAGTTTCTAAAACCCTCTAATAAATTTAAAATCATATTTGAAAAAGGAAAAATAAAAACAGACCCTATTTGTTATAAAAGATACAATATTTATTCTAATGTTTTTACCTCCCTTAACACAAAAGCCCTTGTATTACGCTTCAAACAATTAAAACCTCTTATAGATGAAGCTTATAAAGAGCTGGGATATCCTGAGGAAAAATTCGAAGACTCTCTGTTTGAAGCATTTTCAATATTAATGAACACTCCGGTTGTATATGGCAACATATATCTTAGAAAGAAGATAATTTCTTTTTCTTTTGTTGACCAAAAATTAGAAAAGCTAAACGCTGCACAAAAACATCTCTTAAGAATGGGACCTGAAAACATAAAACAAATTCATACTAAATTAAAGGAAATCGCAAAGGAAATGGGCTTGCAATTAAACCAATTACCTCAACCTAAAACCTATATACTCAATCAGAATTAAATATTATTATTTTTCAGTGGGAGCATAAAGCAATCCAGATATTCGTATAATCCATTTTCTTGGGAAAATACGTACAAAAAAGAGAGTTAATTTGTTCATAAATCCTGGAATTGAGACAGACTTTCCTCTTTTAAAAGCCTTTATAGCTTTTTTTGCGACTTTATCCGGTTTCATATTGAATATACTGTCCTTGCTTATCTTTTTGTCAAGCCCTGATTTAGTAATCATTTCTGTAGCAATTCCACCTGGAGCAAAAGAAGAAATAACAATTCCCGTTTTCCTGTTCTCTTCTTTTAATGCATCTGTAAAACTCTGAGAAGCATGCTTTGATGCGGAATAAACACTTTGGTACGGGATTGGAATAAATGCAGCCACACTTGTAATATTCAACAACCCACCTTGCCCCATTTCATGGAAATAATCTAAAAACAATAAACTTAATTTCATTACTGCGCTAAAATTTAAATCAATAATCTGTTCATATTTGTCAATTTTTGCCTTTTCGGTCTTCCCATAATACGTAAGGCCAGCATTGTTGATTATTCCATAGATAGATCCGATCTTTGTAGCTCTATTAAATAAAAAATCAACACCTTCTGATTTGCTTAAATCTACTTCAACAATCTCTACTTTCGTATTATTATCTTGTTCAATCTCTTTCTTTAAATTTTCAAGTTTTTTTACCCTTCTAGCAGCAATTATCAAATTAGCTTTTTCATATTTAGCTAAATATCTGGCAATTTCCTTTCCCAGGCCACTGGATGCGCCAGTAATCACAACCCATCTGTTTTTAAAATTTAATTTTGACAATTTTTTTAATATCCTCTACATGATTTTATCAAATTTCAAAAAAAAATTAAACACATATTTTTATTTGAATCAATAAACTAAGTATTCACAGACTCATAATCCTGAGCTGGCTGATGCTCCTTTTTAAGCAGGTCATTAACTGTTTTAACAGGATTAAATGTAATTAAAGGAACTTGTGCGAAAATGGTAATCCAATCTGCCATTGCTCCATTCCATAATCCAGGAAGTTCCAATATTTTTATTGATTCCCCATCTTTTGATCTGGTTGAAATGAAATAAGTACCAGGGTTAACATAATCATTAAAGTTAAACTTATTGCCCATAAAATCACGAATCCCACAAACAATGTCTACTGGATTAAAATGAGTAGAACAAACCACAATATCTTTTTGTTCTTTTGATGTAAAATCAATTTGAGCATTTTCAACAATTTGAAGAGAAATAGAATTGTCTTTATCTTTAACCCAGAAAGGGCCTCCACCAGGTTTTTCCTCATTTTTTACCATACCACACACCCTTATAGGTCTATTTAGCTTTTTAAAGAGAAAATCCTCTTTTTTTTCTTTTTTCCATATCTTGAATTTTTCTGGGAAAAAAATATTAAGCTCATGTTCAGAAAAAAATGAGATCTCATCAATATATTTTTTGCTAACATTTTTATTATAAAGTTTTTTTAAGTAATCAAACACCTTTGCTTGTACTTGAAACAAATATCCACAAAGAGCCCTTTTATATACAAAAGTATCTGTTTTCAAATGATCAGGTACTACATTATCAATGTTCTTTATAAAAATAATATCTCCTTCAATATTATTTAAATTGTTGATCAAAGCTCCATGACCACCTGGTCTTAAAACAATATTGTTATTACAATCTTTTAACAGATCCCCTTTTTCATCCAGAGTTATTGTATTAGTAGAAGGTTCTTGCTCAGAAATTGTAATTTCAAATTTAATATTCTCTTTTTTGTAAATTGGTAAAATCTCCTCAAGAAAATCTTTCACCTTTTGCTTAAATTCAGGAGAAACAGCAAATTCGATACAAACAATATTGTTTGCACCTCTTGCATATTCAATACCCTCAATTATATGCTCCTCCATTGAAGTGCGTGAACAATCTTTATATTTATGGAATTTTAAAAGAGCTTTTGGAAGATTCTCATAGTTAAGTCCTTTTGATTTTAACAGATATTCCAGAACACTTTTATACTCACCATGCTTAATAAGAGTATCAATGCAGATGTTATCTCTTGCTAATAATCTTTCAAGCTCATAATAAAACGGAAATTTTTTACTTTTAATTCCTTCTATAAAATCTAAAATAAACTCGTAATCGGAATTACCTTTTATAGCCTCTTTCTTTACTCGATTCTCATTAATTTTATCAAAATTATTGTAAAATTGGATAAGCACTTTAAACATACGAGTTGCAGCACCAGACGCAGGAACGAATTTAATTATTTTACTGGTTTTCCTAACTTTAGAGAAAATATCAACAAATTTTTCTTTTTCATACTTTGAAAATTCTTTTATGCCATTATTTATATATGCAGGCTTAAATAGATTTACAAAAGGTGTCCCTTTCTTTAACATTTCAAGCTGTTCTAAAATTTTCTTTTTAGGAACTATTTGCTCAACCTTCTTATCTATATGTATCATCTTCTCTTTGTTTAAAAACTAATCTATTTCTATTTTTATCTATTTAATTGCAGAAACAATTTTATATGTTTCTTTAGCTATCATCAATTCTTCATTTGTTGGGACAACTAACACACTCACTTTCGCATCTATTGATGAAATATCTTTGAATTCTCCCTTTACAATATTTTTATTTTCATCTATTTTAATTCCCAAAAATTCCATATTTTCACAGATCTTTTTTCTTATAATCGGCGAATTTTCTCCAACACCTGCTGTAAATACAATAATATCAACTCCTCCCATTACAGCAGCATAAGCTCCTATAAATTTTTTAGCATAATAAGAGAAAATATCAATTGATAGATTTGCTCTTTCATTTCCCTTTAATGCCTCATCTTCAACTTCCCTCATATCGCTTGAAATCCCAGAAAGTCCAAGCATCCCACTTTTTTTGTAAATTATTTGCTTTATTTCATTTGCATTTAATTTCTCTTTTTCCATCATATAAAGAATAATATTAGGATCAATATCTCCCGCTCTTGTTCCCATTGGCATTCCACACATTGTCCCATATCCAAGGCTTGTATCAACAGATTTCCCCCTATTAACAGCAGAAATAGAACAACCATTGCCAAGATGAAGTGTGATTATTTTTAATTCTTCTAAAGATCTTTTAAGAAATTCGGCTGCTTTAATACTAACATATTGATGTGATGTGCCATGAAAACCAAATCTTCTTATTCTTTTGTTTTTATAGTATTCATAGGGGATAGGATAAATAAAGGCTTTTTCAGGAATGGTTTGATGAAAGGATGTGTCAAAAACCCCAACCATAGGAACATCGGGAAGTTCCTCTTTTGCAGCTTTTATTCCTAAAAGATTAGGTGGGTTGTGAAGTGGTGCAAGTTCAATATTTTTCTCAACTACCTTTATTACCTCATCTGTAATTAAAACAGAATTTGCAAAATCCTCCCCGCCATGTACAATTCTATGGCCAACCGCTTTAATCTCATTCATGTTTTTTATAACTCCATGATTTTTATTCACAAGAGTTTCTATAATTAAATGAATACCAGATTTATAATCATCTATTGAGCATACTTTTTTTATTTTTAAATTAGGGGGGAACTGATAAGTAAATATTGAATCTTTAAACCCAATCCTTTCAATTAATCCTTTTGCAATTAGCTTTTCATTTTCAACATTTACAAGCTGAAATTTAATAGAAGAACTACCTGAGTTAATAACTAAAACCTTCATTTTTTCTCCTTATTCTACTCAATAACATTTCAACAACCATGTTTACAGTGTTTATTTTATTGAATAACAACCTGAATGACAAGTTAAATATTTCATATTATAACATTTTTTTTAAATTAATAAAATAAAATTTATAGCTTTTATAACAATATTTTTATAAACTTTGTTGAAAATTTTTTAAAATAACTTTATAATCAAAACACTATGAAAAAACAAGAAAAGAAATTGATTAAAAAAAATTTTAAAAAATCCCTTATATTAATTATAAGTCTATTTATTATTGGGCTTTTTGGACTATTCAAGGGTGCATCAGAATTCAACAGGCAATATGATGTGAACTCATACTATCTTAAAATAATATCAAAAAAAGCAGCAGAACTTACAGAGCAAGTCAATATAAATAAGAAAAAACTCGATCAGTATAAATATATGGAATTTAAAGTAAATGCATTTAACAAAAGATATCCTATGTTTTCAAAAATTCTTGATACTACTTATATAAAAAGTCAAAAATATGGCTTTCATCCTAATCTTATTCTTGGAATGATGCAAGTAGAAAGTTACTTTAATCCAAAAGCTCTGTCACATAAAGGTGCTTATGGATTAATGCAGATACATTATAAAGTTTGGAAGGATGAATTATCAATTGATAAAAATCGAATTTTTGACATTGATTATAATATAGAACTTGGATTAGAAGTTCTAAAAAGATACTACAATGAATCAAATGGGAATATATTTCAAGCCCTTTTTTTATATAACAATGGATACAAATACAATAACACAATGTACCCAGAAAAAGTAAAAGCAAGCCCTTTTTATGCTATTTTAAACAAAGTTGACAGTTTTAACCCATTTAATTGAAAATTTTAGAAGATTAACTTATTCGATTGTATAATTTAATTTATTCTGGGAATACAATATTAGATTTAAATCTCATCTTGTTTTCTTCTTTTTGAGCAATTGCCAGGAGTTTGCCCTGTTCATCAAACAATCTAAAGTATATATCGCATTCAGCAGGAAATATTTTTATGACATCTTTTGTTAACAAAGGCATACCATTTAATACTGCATTTCTCCCTACCTGGTTTACTATTATCTTCGGAAATTCCGGAAGTAATGTTTCAATGGGAATAATAAACTTTGTAATATCTAAAAGATTTTTATTTTTAACTAATTCCTCAATTGAAAAAGCTACATCTAATCCAAACTCTCCAATTTTTTCCCTTTTTAGCTCTTCAAGATAAGCTCCAACTCCAATTTTTTGCCCCAAATCATGAGCTATTGACCTAACATAAGTTCCAGACGAGGTTATAGCCTCAAATCTCAAACCATCTTTATTTATAATTTCTCCTTTTAGAGAGTAAATTTTTACCTTTACAGGTTTCAACTCTATTTTTTTATTTTCTCTGGCATATTTGTAAGATGGTTTCCCTTTATATTTTTTCGCTGAATAGATAGGTGGGACCTGCAATATTTCACCTGTGAAACCTGACAATAACGAATCAATATCAATATTTGTTAAATCTACTTCTTTTTTTTCAGAAGTTGGGAAACCTTCCATATCATAAGTTGAAGTTGAAAACCCAAATTTTATTATTCCTGAGTAAAGTTTTTTCTTCTTCATATAGAAATTAAAAAACTTTGTGGCTTTTCCTATTCCAACCAACAACAATCCTTCTGCCATTGGGTCTAAAGAGCCAAAATGTCCCGCTTTCTTTATATTAAATAATTTTCTTATATTTTTAACTACAGCATGAGAACTTATATTTTTTGGTTTATTTATAACAACAAGTCCACTGATCATTTAAGATGTTTCTTTATTATATCTACAACCTCTTGTTTTGCTTTTTCTATATCTCCATTATAGAAAAAACCTGCAGCACATTCATGTCCTCCACCATCAAATATTTTTGCAAGAACCTGGGAATTAAAATTTTTTCTTGATCTAATTGACACCCTATAATAATCATCTCCAATTTCCTTAAAAAATAGAGTCACTTCAACTCCAATTATGGATCTTGCTATTGAAACAATATCCTCAGTTTCAATATCCTTCAAATCGAGTGTGCTTAAAAAATTTCTCTTAAATACAATAATAGAAATCCTTTTATCCAGTCTTAATTCAAGAGTAGATAATACCTTCTGTGCCATCTGAACTTTTTCATAATAATTTGAATTAAAAAGCAGATTACTCACATCACAAGGCTCAAAATTGCTTTTTCTTACCAGTTCTGAAGCAATGTGCAATGACTTTGATGTAGTATTAGAATATTTAAATGATCCAGTATCAGAACAGATAGCAGCATACAGGTTATATCCAATATCTCTTGTAAATTCAATATTTAATTCAATACCCAATTCATAGATCAATTCTCCCACAGCTGAAGCTTCTGGAACAACCCAGTTCAAATTTGCATGTTCTGAATTTGTTGTATGATGGTCAATATTTATCGTAAAATATTTATCAATATGTTTCTGACCTGTTCTTGCTTCGGTTTCTCCCTCTATTAATACAAGTATATCAAATGATTCAGGATATATTTGTCTGAATTCTATAACATCAAAACATGGTAATTGAGTTAATGGGAAAGGTGGTCTTTCAGTATTACAAAAATAAACTTCTTTTCCCAATTGAGTTAACATTAAATATAGAGCAAGACCACTACCCAAACAATCCGCATCAGGGCGTATATGGGAAGTAATTGCGATTTTTTTTGATTTTTTTATTAAATCAGCAATTTTTTTTTTCATCTTTTTTACATTAATTCCTAATTTTATGTTCTATATCTAAAAAAGGGCCACTTATAAAAGTAATCTCAGGTACATATTTTAAATACATTTTTTTTGCAAGTAATTTCTTTATCAAACCTTTTGCATTATTTAATTGAACTAAAAAATCATCACAATCAGTATTTGTTGATGAAACATAAATTTTAGCTGTTTTCAAATCCTTACTCACGTTTACCTCTAAAAGTGTAATAAACTTCAATTTCGGATTGTTAATCTCATTAAGCAATATATCCCCAACACAATGCTTCAAAGTGCTTGAGAACCTTTCAATCCTAAAGGGCATTTAAATATACTCTTTTCTTAAATTTATTAATTGAATAGAATAATTGGAGAAGATAAAATCTTCTATTTGATTAAAGATTTTATCACACATCATTTTAGAATTTGAGACTATTGAAATTGCAATCTGAGTTTTCTGCCACAAATCCTGATAATCACTCTCAATCAAAGAGATATTAAATCTATTGCAAAGTTTTTCTTTTAAACTTGATAGTATATGCCTTTTTTCTTTCAAGGTATGTGTATTTTCAAGAAGCAAATCCAGAACCATAACGCCAACTATCATTCTTTTTTAAGTATCTCATATACTTCAAGAATATCATTTATCTCTATTGCATTAAAATTTTTTATTCTTATACCACATTCAGTTCCAGCTTTAACCTCTTTGACCTCATCTTTAATTCTTCTAAGACTTTCTATTTCACCCTCAAACACAAGATCATTGCCCCGTATTACCTTGAGCTTAGATTTATTTGTTACTTTTCCTTCCTTAACCAGACATCCTGCAATAATACCCAATTTTGAAATTTTAAATTTCTGAATAATTTCAACTTTACCAATCTTAGACTCAATATATTCTGGTTCCATTTCTCCTTTTATAGATTTTTCAATATCTTCAATCAAATGATATACAACATTATATAATTTAATTTCAATTTTTTCTCTTTTTGCAAGCATTAATATTCGTTGTGATGCTTTTACATTAAATCCAATAATAATTGACCCAGACGTTGACGCGAGTAGTATATCACTTTCAGAAATATTGCCTATGCTCTTGTGTATAACAACAACCTTTAAATTTTCTATACTTTGTTTCAGCAAAATTTCTTCAATAACCTCTCCTGAACCAAAATTATCTGTTTTTATTATAAAAGGGAAAGATTTTATCTCCTTATTTTCCATCTTTTTAAAAAGATTTTGTAAACTTAACTTTTTCTCTGCAAAGATCTCATCTTTTCTAGTTTCTTTCTGTCTTAATTTCCTCAAATCTATTACTTTTTTTGCTTTTTCAATATCATCAATGATCTGAAACCTATCTCCAGAATCAGGGAGATTCTCAAAACCCATTATTTCAACAGGTATTGGAGCTTCTGCATAATTTATTGTTTTCCCTCTATCATTAAATATACATTTTATTTTTCCTATAGAATTTCCACAAATAAAACAATCTCCTGTTTTTATACTACCATCCTGAATCAAAACACTACCCATTGGTCCAAGATTTGTATCAAGACGGGATTCAATCACAGTACCTCTTGCTGGAACATCTTTGTATGATTTTAATTCCTGCATCTCTGCCACAAGAATTATCATCTCAAGTAAAGAATTAAGGTTTTTATCAAATTTTGCAGAAATCTCAACGCACACCACATCTCCACCCCATTCTTCAACCAGAACATTATGTTGACTTAATTCTTGCTTTACCTTATCAGAATCAGCACTATCCATGTCAATTTTATTAATTGCAACAATTATAGGCACTCCTGCAGCAAACGCATGATTTATTGCTTCAATAGTTTGAGGTTTTACTCCATCATTTGCTGCAACAACAAGCACAATAATATCAGTGATTTCTGCTCCACGCACTCGCAAATTTGTAAATGCTTCATGGCCCGGTGTATCTATAAATATTATATCACCTCCATTTATACCTAATTTGTAAGCACCTATTTTCTGGGTGATTCCACCCGCTTCTCTATCTGCAACTTTTGTCTTTCTCAACGAATCAAGTAATGTTGTTTTTCCATGATCAACATGTCCCATTACTGTAACAACAGGAGACCTCTTTAAAGATTTGGCTTTATTTTTCTCAACCTGACCAAAAAATATATAATCCTCGTAAGAGGTTATTTCAACCTTAACATTAAACTGTTTACATATTTCTTTAACATCTTCAACATCGATTATATCATTGGATAAATATTCTTTTTTAAGACATTTTATCTTTTCCTCAACATGTTTTAACTTTATATTTAATTTTTCACAAAACTCTTTTAAAGTGATTAAATCTGAGATTTTAATGATTTTAGGAAGATTTAGTTCTTCAGTTTTTTGCTTCTTCAAATTATGGTTTTTTTCTTTTTCTGGTTCAGGTTGTTTCAGATTTAACTCTTTTTTTTCTCTCCTTTTTATCTCTTTCTTCTCTTTTTCTTTTAATTCTTCTTTTTTTTGTACAATTTTCTTTTTTTCTGTTTTTTTATCAATTTTATCTTTCTCTACTGCAATTTCATCTTTTTCTATATTTTTTAGCCCTTTTTTCTTTTCAGGTATTGTCTCTTTTTTTAATTTTATTTTAGGGATTTCCTCTTTTATCTCTTTTTCTTTTACCTTCTTCTCTTTAGTACTCTCTTTTTTTACAACTTTTTTTGATTCTTTCTTTTTTCTTTTTTCAATATTATTGAATTCATCTACTATTTTAGAATATTTTTCAATACTACCTGAAAATTCTCGTAATAATTCAAGTTGTTCCATAGAAATTACAGAAGAATGCGATTTTACAGGTATATCCTTCTTTTCAAGAAAAAACATTGCCAATTTATTTGATATCTTAAACTTTTTTGTGGCTTCATGTAATTTTATGCTCAACATTAATCCCCCTATTACAATTTTTTTTGAATCAATTTACTTCTATTTTCCATCCTGTTAGTTAGCTGAAGGTTCCATTTAGTTAACCTAGAAGCCAATTTTATATTTATTCCTTTTTTCCCAATTGCTGAAGAAAGAGATTCTTCAGAAACTGTCACTTCAGCCTGATTATTAACACTATCTACAATTTTTACATTAATAACATCAGCAGGGGTTAGAGCAGATGCGATAAATCTTTCAACAGAATTACTCCAGGCAATTACATCAACCCTTTCTCCTCTTAATTCTTTTGTTATTGAAAGCACTCTATTCCCATTCATTCCAACTATTGCGCCAACAGGATCAACTAATTTATCAATTGAATAAACAGCTACTTTTGTTTTTACTCCTGGTTCCCTTGAAACGGAAAATATCTTAACAATGCCTTCAGAAACCTCAGGGACTTCCTTTTTTATAAGTTCTACAACAAAATCATTCATATATCTTGAACCCAAGATTAAAGGACCTTTTCCTTCCGGGAAGACCCTTTTTACATAAAATTTAACAATATCCCCTCTCTGAAAATCATCTTTAGGAGATAGCTCTTTAAATGGTAAAATAGCTTCACCAATATCAAGAGCAATTATTACATTATCCTTTTCAATTCTTCTAACCTCTCCTATAATAATTGTACCTGTAAGTGGTAAATACTTATCAAATATATTTTGCTGCTCTGCCTTTAAGATCTTTCTCATAATTATGTGTTTTGCAGTCTGAGCTGCAACCCTTCCTAAAGTCTCTCCAGGCAAAAATATCTTTATTTCATCCCCTTCCTTGACCTTTGAATCATGTTTTAAAGCATCTTTCCAGTTTATTTCATACGAAGGATCTTCTACTTCTCTTACTACAAGTTTTGTTACATATACTTGGATTTTGCCCTTTTCTTTATCTATTTCAACCTGAACATCTGCATCTTGATTGAAATATCTCTGAGAAACAGTTATAAGAGCTTCTCTTATGGCAGAATAAAAAATATCTGTAGAAATACCACGCTCTTTGCTCAATTGCTTTATGCTCCTCAACAATTCTTCTGCCATTTATAACCCTCATACTTTATGGGCTATTATAAAGAAATTTTATAGAAAAATCAAGGTTTCTTATTATATTTACCCTTTCCTTGACAAACTCTTTAAGGTTATTTATTATTAGATTTGATAAAAAGAAGGGTGTCGATGCATGTAATCTTGTAAAGTTTTTTAATTTGACATTTTAATTTTAAAGGATAAAAATAAAATCAAAGAATAGGGGAATTATGTTAATGTGGTTATCAAAAATAAAAAAAAATTTTAAAATTATCAAAAATTATGCTATATATATTATATGAAAATAACTAAGTATATTTACTGGCAGGATAATGGTATGTGGTTGGGATATTTTGAAGAATATCCTGATTATATAACACAGGGTAAAACATTAGAAGAATTAAAAGAGAACCTCTTAGATATTTATAAAGAATTAACCAGCGGGAGAATACCTGCAGTACGAAAAACAGCTGAACTACAAATATCTTGAAAAGAATAGACCTATTAAAAAAAATAAAAAAGATGGGCTGTATCTTAATCAGGCATGGAGGAAAACACGATTGGTATCAAAACCCTAAAACAAACGTATCTCAGCCTATTCCTAGACATAGTGAGATAAATGAGAATCTTGCCAAACATATTATTAAAATGCTTCGTGATTAATATTACAAACAATTAAGATTAAGAGGGACAATAGGTTTTATCAAGATTTTTAAATTTTTAAAGAGGTTGAGATATAGAGGAATGTATAGGGAACGAAAATTTCCGTCCCCTATACTTGCTTATTCCTGATCAATAATTAATTCAATAAATTTAGAATCTATAAGTAAATCCAAAATTTGGAACAAATATATCAAGATCATATATTCCGGGTAACACATCTTCTATTCCTGCAGCAGCTTCCCTTTTACCACCCATTAGATATTCTAAACAAAAATCAAGAGAAATTTTATCAGTTTTATAAGCCCAACCAAGTGTAATTACATCATATGTAATACTGGGCATCAATATATTAAGATGTTCAATAAGGCTTGGTGCAGGATCGTTATAGTAACCAGCTCTTATTGCAAAAGAATCTGATACTAAATACTCTGCTCCCACTCTCAATTGAATCTTACTCTCCCAATAAAATTCAAAGTCTCTATTAAATGCATCTCCCAATAAAGGATGAGCTTTCATAGCCTGCCATTGAGCATCAGTATAATTCATTTCAACAACATCAACTTTTTTCCAGTCCGTATATTGAACATCTGCTGTAATTGTTAATCTGTCAGTAGCTTTAAAAGCAATTCCTGCTCCTACCCACATAGGCCATGTCAATTTTCTTTCTCCTTCAGTTGTTCCTGGAACACCATACAGTTCAGCACCTTTCATCTCAACATTTCCATCTAATGTTATTTTTGAAGGAGTTCTGAAAGTAAGACCAATACTGAATTTATCACAAGGTTTGAAAAGTGCACCTATAGTTGCACCCATACACAATCCATTAAGATCTTCATGGTATTGACCAATTCCGGGGTTTTTTACATCAATCATTGCATAGTTTATATTAATTGTTGCTCCAATAGAGAATTTATCGCTTATTTTGTAAGAAACCGCAGGAGAAATCGATACAACTGCTAAAAAGGTTTCCCATTCAAGAC
>JAUWQW010000112.1 GCA_030610885.1 Candidatus Aminicenantota bacterium
TAAGGAAATACAAGAACAGAAGGCGCATCAGAAAATCAAAGCAAAAAAATTACTAATAGAGAAGGAAAAGATAGAACTTATACTTCGTGAGAAGGAAGAAACAGCACAAAAAGCAGAAAAAGCCAGAAGAAAGACACAAGCAAGACACGAATTCGAAAAACTTATTTTGCAGGAGGCATTTGTTGACGATTGGAAGGTAAAGGATAAATGGAAACGGAAAATAAAAGGCAAATATATAATCATATTCTATACAGAGCCAACAAAGCAAATTACAGCAAGAATAGTCCACCGTTTTCAGAAACTTGGAGCAAAGGTTGATTACAAATTTGCTTTAAATACATCAAATGATAAACATGAAGGAAATCTATTCTATTCATTTGATGATTTAGAAGTTGCAATTGCTATTCAAGCTACTATCGTCGATATTTTAAATATAAGCTTGAATTCAATTGGCCGTAGCGGAAATATTACGCTCTGGATTGAATAGGAGGTATACTTATGCGATTCAAAATTAGTATCGTTACCGTATGTTTATTAACATTATTATATCAGGGATGTATATCAAACTTAAATACACCAAAAACCCCACGCCCCAGAGTTACAATTGATCCTCTGTTTAGTCCAGAAGTTTATAAGCGAATTGCTATATATGTAGTAGATAGAACAGAATTTTTTCATAATACGGATAGAAAAAATTTTTTCCTTAGATCGAATAGGACAAATTCCTCCCGTAAAGAAGGGGTTATACGTCAGATTGAGGATGAATTTATGCGAGCAGTAATTGAAAAGGGGTATAATTTGGCAACAAGATCAGATGTTGAACAAATAGCCAACGAACTGGATTTCCAAGAATCTAGCTTATCAGAAGGCGTAGTAGCACAAAAGGCAAAAGCTCTTAATGTGTCGGCGGTTTTGTTGGTCAGTATAAATAAATTATCTATAGTCAATTCTAACTCCTTCCTTTCTCGTTATCTTTCTTCCCGAACAGGATCAAGATACTACAAAGCATTAGTAAGCATAAGCGCAAGACTTATAAATGCGGAACGCTCACAGGTGATGTGGATATCAAACTACTCAAAAAATTTTTCTATTACCGATAAAAATGAGGTATACAATGCACTTGTACTTGTTGCTCGCATTGTAGCAAGCGGCCTGCCATCTCGCAATCACTGAAAAAAAAGAATCGAAGCAAAAATAGGATGTGTCCCTATTTAATTATTTAATTGAAGGGATAAAGGGGATATGTAATTTATTTTTTCTATAGAAAGAACATGTTTTTTGTGAAATTTACAAAAGTTTGTTGAAATTAGGAATTTTTTACATCATTATAATATTATACATAATAATATAAAGAGAAGTTATGCAGAAAGGAGGCACCATGAAAAAAATAAGAACTTCAGTATTAATTTTTTTCATTTTTAGTTTAATTTTTTCTACTAATACTTTCGGGCGTAAGTTGAAATGGAGAGGGAGTGGCGATTGGAGAGCTGAAAATCGGTACATTATGATGTTTGATAGTCATAATGTTGAAAATATTATAGGAGAAGTAATTACAGTTGGAAAATTTGTCCCAATAAAAGGTATGTCCCCCGGCATTTTTTTAACAATAAAAACAGAAAAGGAAATTATTTCTATTCATTTAGGACCCTCATGGTACATTGAAAACCAGGATATAAAAATTGAGCCGAAAGAAATGGTAGAAATTATAGGAACGAGAATAAATTTTAATGGTAAACAGGCTATATTCGCTGGTAAAGTAGAAAAGGGTAATAAAATGCTAAGACTTCGTGATGAGAATGGTTTACCTGTTTGGATTGGATGGAAAAAAAAATAATTTAAAAAATTTTTACTTCATTCATATTATTTAAAAAAATGAATTTTTAAATTGGTAAAAATGCGGGAATAAAAAATATATTTTGGAGGTAAAATGAAAAAAATTATTGCTGTAACAATTCTTCTTTCATTGGTTTTAATCTTTCTTAATGGCTGTGCAGTAGCGACAACATCCCCAGTAACTGGATTTGTTTATACTGATGTCAAATATGGTCTGGAAGTAGGTACAAATGCTAGATCTACAAAGGTTGGAACTGCTGAGTGTAAATCTTTTTTAGGAATTATGGCAATAGGTGATGCAAGTATAAAAGCGGCATGCCAAAAAGCTGGAATTACAAAAATACATCATATTGATGTTCAGGTAAAGAGTATTCTGGGATTCTTCGCCACATACACAATAATTGTTTATGGTGAATAAAATTTATTAATGTGATAAAGGTGGGGCAGTAGTGAACCGCAGCACAAAAAAAATCCCGCATTATCATCTACAGTAAGTGTTGTGGTTTGCTATAGCTCTTTTCTTTGATAAACATACATTAAGTTAAACAGGAGTGTCAATGATTGAAATTTTAGTTTATATTATCCCAACTTTTTTATTTTTATATCTGATGATATTGATTACACTGAATTCCCAAAAAATAGCTAAATTTTCTTCTTCAAAAAAAGTTCTTTTAGTCATTATTGTATTTATTTGTTATTCTACTCCAATTATCAAAGAACTCATTTCTACTCAAAAGGAATTTAAAAAAACTAGAAATGAAATATGGCGTGGTTCGCTTTCTATTTTATCCAAGACTCAATCAATTGTAAAAGATATGAAAAAAATATTGGAACATTTAGAAAAAGAAAAAGTAAAAGAAGAATTGGAGAAGATAAAAGATGCTATTGATGACTTTGAACAATCTCCATTATTTGAAAAATACAAAAAAGAGATTGAACTTTTTAAAGAAAGTCCTTCAAAAAAAATGACTGATATCTTAAAAGACATGAAAAAGAGAAAGGATAAGACTCCGAAAAAGATAAATAAATGACATTTTAAAAATGATTAAGGAAAATAACTTTTTACTTTTATATAAAAAAATAAATCTTTTCTTTTTTTCAATTTTATTATTTATATTGTTAATGCTTTCTTAAAAAGTATTTGAAATTAATTGGCATTCATATAATAAGGAGTAAGAAATGATTGAAAACACAAACAAAAGTAATAAAAGGGCATGTGAATGGTGTGGAGAATCTATTTCTCTTCAAGCATTAAAATGTTCTATCTGTAAAAAATGGCGAAAAGACATTTATCAAGATCGTATAAAATCTTTTTTTTGGGGAGTTCTATGTGGTATCTCAATGGGTATTTTTATTAATGGATTACGATACCAATGGTGGCACCAAAAGATTAAAACATTACCTCAAGAAAAAAATGATTTATTTACCAGCCTAGTAAAATTGACAGGAGGAGGATACTCATATGAATTCTCTTTTGTGACTTTCTTAACATCTGTTTCTGGCTTTGTTATTCTTGTGGGTTTCTTAATAACTTCGATTTTGACTTTTAAATACTATGCGAGGGTAAGTAAGAAAATTGGAACCTGGTGGTGGTTTTGATTATTAAACTGGATGTTTAATCATATATTAATTATTTGATTAAAATGTTAAAAATATATTTATAAATAAGGAGAGATAATAATGAAAGGTCAAAAAAAATTTAAGAGTGGTCATTTTCTTTTTTATGCTTTTTTAATAATTTCAATGTTCTCTTTTTTCGCATGTAAAGCAGAGAAAGGGGAAACAGGTGCTGAAGAGGAAGTAATTGCTAGCCGAAAAATTTTTAAATCAAAAAACTTTAGTTCTGAAAAACAAACAGGGAAGTTCTTGATGGCCGTTAAAAAAAAGGATTTTAAGACTATTTTTGACTCAACATACTATTATCAGATGAAACTATCAGAAATAAAGTCTAACAATCCAAAAGTCCTATGGGAAAAATTGACCACAGAATATTATGAAGCTAGGAAAAATGCAGTATTAAAAGGGGAAAAAAAATCCAGTTTATTTGGTTCGGCTTCATATTTTACCTTTATAATTGAACCAACTAAAAATATTCGTGCATTAATGAATTCATTGAATTCGCCATGTAAATGGAAGGTGATAGAAACGAGAAGAAAATTAAAGCGTGATGAGTCCTCTGGTCGCCAGTATGATGTGTTTGAGGTTTATGTCTCTCTTAATTACCCAAAAATAGATGAGTCGCCTTTAATTGATTCAAAGCTTCTCAAAGAAAGAATATGGAGCATTTACATGGATGCAAAAACTGGTTTGTATATCAGACATTATTATGTAGCAGAAGGAGATGTGTATTGGGAGATTGTCAACCCCCGTCCCCGTTTATTAAAATTACCAGACCTTATTGTTAAAGATATTAAGCTAGTTGATGATTGTAAGATTGCTGTAACTGTTGCAAACATAGGTAATGCTGGAGTTCCGGCTTCTTATTATAATTTACCTAATGCAGTTGGTATTCAAATGTATAATGGAAGTAAACCATGGGGAGGATTAATCTTATCAGGTTTTGATCCTGCAGGAAAATTAAAAAATCCAGGAGGAGTTGCAACATATATCTGGTTCCCCGGAGCAAATAATTTAAAACTTACAAATGGATATCATACACTTAAGGTAATTGCTGACAATAATAAAAATCTAACTGAACTTAAAGAGGATAATAATACTTTAACAAAAAGAGTTTATTGCAAAAAAACCGCAGATGCAGATATTAAAATCCCAAAAAGATTTTTCCTTGATTTTAATGATGCATATTTAGTATATCAACCTTCAACTAAGACATTGCAAATAGCTGCACAAAGTAATGTACTCTCTTATGGTTCCGATTGGCAGAAGGCTAAAATTTATCCATACCTTTATGATCTAAAGGAAAAATTCTGGAAGGGTTTTTACTGGAGAGTTAACACTTCTCGAAAAGAAGTATATCGCTATCATGGACCAAATTTTGGTAAAATTGGTGATAGCAAACCCCAAATAATCAAGTAAGGCCATTTATAGGGAAAATACTGGAAGTATTTTAGGAATTTTATCAATTTTATTAAGTTTGTTTAGATTAATTAATAAGATGCCGGGATTCATATCCCGAAAAAGAGTTAAATCAGCATAAGAAAAATCCCGGTGACGGTGCTTGACATTTTGACAATTTCATTTCTTACTTAACCTTAATTTTGTCCTCTTATACAATTGCCCAAGTGAATGAAGTTTCATATCACCAAACAGATCTATTTTTATGATTTCCTTATATGTTAATCCACCTCTGTCTCTGAGATTAAAAAGCAATTCACCTCTAAGTTTCTTTCCAGAATGAGTTGTTGTATCTATATTTTCAACCTTAATATCATACATTTTCTCAAATTCCATGTATATTTTTTCAATCGGTTCAAAATAAAGATCATCAATCCTCTTTCTTTCCATACTTTTCCTGTTATTTCTGCGTTCAAATCTTTTCATTGCTTCTGAAACAAACCCTTCTTCCCCAATTAGTTTTCCAACTCTCGTCTCAATAACAGAAAGTTATACAGAATTAGATCCGTTTACCATATTAATTAAATTATTTTGATTCTGAAAAAGATCTTCAACATATGATCTATCTATAATTTTATAATCATTATTTTTGTTAAAATAGTAAGATGCACTCGACCATTCATACTCATGGAAATTACTTACTACTCCTGCACGAACAGGGTTATTTAAAACATAAGCTATTGATAAAAGAAGATAAGAATCATTCTGAATTAACATAGATTTAAATCGCCCCTGGAACACATATCCCTTTCCACCATGCTCTGTTCTGTATAAACTTCCAAAATTCCCATTCAATTGTTTAAGAAAATCTGACATTCTGCTGGAACTGTTTTCCAAAATTAAATGATAATGGTTATCCATAAGACAATAAGCAAATATTTTGATATTTAACTTTTCAGAATATAACTTTAATAAACCGAGGAAATCTTCTTTATCTTTTCTCCCTTTAAAGATAGGTTTACCATCATATCCCCTGTTCATAACATGGTGATAGGCTCCCTGGTAGGTTACCCTTGATCTTCTCATAAATACTTTTTATAACAAAAATGTCAAATTGTCAAGCACCGACACCCTTTTTATTGAAATATTAAAGAAATTATGAT
>JAUWQW010000091.1 GCA_030610885.1 Candidatus Aminicenantota bacterium
ATGTAGAAAATGTGGTTCCTATTCCTGATGGGGAATCTCTTAAGGTCTATGGTTGGAGACAGGATCAGAGAGTATCAAGTTAAAATGTAAAATGAAAAATGCAAATTGCAAAATGAAAAATTAACAATTAAAAATGAAAAATAAAAACTAATATGCAAATTGTATGAATAAAAAAAACTATTTTCTTAAAAAAGATTGTAAATATTTTTTCTATGTGTTAAATAAAAAGTAACTTTAAAAATAAAAATGTTTAAAAAGATTATTAAATTGCAAAATGCAGAAAATAAAGATTAAAAAAAGAAAAAGGGAAATTTGATATTTGTTTCTTAATTACAGATAATTAATATCAATATAGGAGGAATGATAATGATAAAAAAAATAAGTGCTTTAATTCTTATTTTTAATCTGTGTTTTTTACCTGTTTTTACTCAAACTTTAAAAAAATCAGAGAAAGATTCCAGGTATTCAAAAGTAAAACTTACAGTTAAATCTATTAATATAGGAAATAAGAAGAAAACGGAAAAGCCTGAGCCAAAAAAGAATTATGACAGATTTGATTATGATGAAGCAGGAAGAATTGTAAAGATTAGATCAAAAGATAAAGGAATAATAAAAATTTCTTATGATGAATATGGTAGGTTAAAGAGTAGAAATGAATCCAATATTGAATCCCAGCATTTTTATTATGATAAATTAGGGAGAAACACAAAGATTGAATACCGATCAAAAGAAAAAAAGAACATTGTTGAATTTAAATATTCTACTTTAGAGGAATCCTATAAGCTGGGATATATGAATGAAAAAATCGAGAAGAGTGAACACTCTTTCTATAAATATGAGGGTAGAAGATTATTGGAAGAGAAAAAAGTGATAAATGGTCATACTTTTATTATAAAATATAGATATAATAAAAAAGGGTATCTATCAGAAATTCATTATCCA
This sequence comes from Candidatus Aminicenantota bacterium, assembly GCA_030610885.1. GTDB lineage: Bacteria > Acidobacteriota > Aminicenantia > UBA2199 > UBA2199 > JAUWNT01. The sequence continues at coordinate 943 of JAUWQW010000091.1, forward strand.
TCTGGATTGATTGTTTCATATGAATACAATGATAAAAATAAGATTGAGAATGTTTTTGTTGTAAGAAATAAAATTAGATCAGAAGTTTTAAAATATATAAAAGGAAAAGATTCAACGAGCCTTCAATATGGAAATGGTTTAAATACTGAAATTAACATTAATAAGAATAAAAGAACATTGAATATGAAAACTGGAGATATTCAGGATCTGGAATTCAGATTTAATGATAAAGGTTTGATTGACAAAGTTATTGATAAGAAGGCTCGAAGAAATAAAAAGGAGTTTTATTATGATCAATATGAGCGTTTAATCACAGCATATGGTCCATGGGGGAAGATCAGTTACAGGTATGATTCTATGGATAACCTGACAAAAAAAATTGAAAAGGATTGCAAGTTAAAGCTAAGTTATGATAAAAAAAGTTCAAAGATAAAAGAATTAATTGAGAATGACACCAATGTTATTGTAAAATATGATCAATTGGGAAGAATGACAAAATATGGAAGTATGACATTTTCCTACAATGAAAGAGGAAGGTTAGAGAAAATAATAGAGAAGGGAAAGCCAGTGATTGAATTGTCTTATAATTACAAAAATCAGAGAGTGATTGAAAAGAGAGGAGATATTATAGAATATTATTATATCTATGATAACCAGGACAGAGTACTTGCTAAGTATGACAACATGGGAAACATTTTGAAACAATACATATATTCAAAAGAAACTCCAGTCGGATTTGTCAAAGATAATAAGGTCTATTATTATCATTATGATCTTATGAATTTCCCAATAATGATTACAGATAACACAGGAAAAGTAGTCCGAAAAGTCCAATACAAACCCTATGGCGAAATAATCTCTTTTAAAGGCGAATTAAATGATTATTTAAGATTCCCAGGTCAGTATAATATAAAAGAAACCAATTTATGCTACAACTTAAACCGAATATACACACCAGTATTAACTAGATATTTAGAACCTGATCCGATTGTCAATGTTAACAATATTTATGAATATACTTCAGGAAATCCTGTCTGTTTTTATGATTATTGTGGGCAGAAAATAAATCATTATTGGGGTTATATGTCACTTGTTGACTCTGCACCAGGAATAATGAAGACATTAAGTAAACTTTTAAAAAAATTAAAGTGGATATCAATCCAGGTTCCTGTTTATTTTTTAGATTTAAGATCTGAATGTTATAAAGAGGGTGAATATTTATATTACAAGGCAGGTTGCATAACAGCAGTGTTGGGAGGTGTAGCAGTAGGAATAGATTTCGGGAGAGCTTTTCTTGGTAAAATTAACCTTGTTAGTATAAAAGACAAATATTCAATCCCTGATTTAAAAGAGGCTGCAGGATTAGTAAAATGGGTTGGAGTATCCGTTGTTGTGGTTGGGGGAGCCCAATTAGGTTATATAAGATTTGGGAATACAAAAACTGGGATTATATCACCAGGAACAGGAATTAGTGTAAATATAAGTGCAGCTTTAGGATGGGCATGGGTGAATCATCAAAGAAAATATTGCTGTGATTAAAATGACAACTATTGATGATTTACTATATTTATTTTCTATATTAGGTTTTATATTGATAATTGTTGCTTCATTTAAAGTGCATAATAGAGTAATGAGGTTAAGTAAAGAACAAATTGAATGTAGGGAAGAAGATATTAAAAATTCTATAGTAGGATTTTTATGTTATTTTGTATTTTCTATTTTATGTTTGGGTTTTAAAGATATGACAAAAACAGAAAAGAAATTGTATTTCATTGGATTATTTTTGTTCTTCATTGGCTTATTTCTTTTATTATATCCACTTTTATGAATATAGGAGGAAAAAATGTTAAAGAAAAATTGTTTTACTATTTTTATTCTATTTATTGTATGTATTTCAACATCAGCAAGAATTCTTTATAAAGTATCTGGTCGAGTAATATATAATGGTATTGGACAAAAAGGCATTAAAATTCGGTGTCTTAAAATGAGCGACAACTTTTTTAAAGAAATAATTTCTGATTTTAATGGAAATTTCTTTATTTATTTATCAAAAGGGACATATCAATTGGAAATATCAGAGGGAAATGGATATGTAAGCAAAGATTTTTTTAAAAGTATAACAGTTAGTGATAAAAATGTTGCCAATGTTCTTTTCTTTTTAGAAAAGGAGTGTAAAGTTTCAGGACATGTAAAGTTTGAAGATAACACTCCAATTAAAGATGCTCAAGTATATATTACGAATGATAGAGGAACATCAACAGATGAAAGTGATATTTATGGGAATTATTTAGTATCTGGAATTAGGGCTGGGAGTAATACAATAATAAAAGTAGAGGCATTAGGGATATGTGCCTCAAGTAAAGAAATAAATATAACAAAAGAAGGGACATTTTTAGAAGATATCAATTTCATATTTAAGAAGAATATTTCAGTAATAGGGAAAATTATTGATAAAGAAACAAAAAATCCAATAAAAGAAGTATTTATTACAGTATTGAATGAGAAAGGTGAATTTATAAGAGCTTTGTCAGATGATAAGGGAGAATTCATGTTTCATAATTTTATAGAAGGATTACATGGTTTTATATTTTTCAACCCAATATATAAATTTTATATTAAAGAATTTGAATTTAAAAAAAATGAACAAAAAGAAATTTTAATTGAATTAGAAAAAAAGGAATGATTATGATAAGTATTTTTTGAAAGGAGATTATAAATGCTGAAAAGAATTTTTTTATTTTTTGTAATTATTTTAATTATATTTTCATTTAATCTTTTTTCTGATGATGATGAATGCGCACCATGTCCTCCTGGACCAGGTAATCCTGGGAATGATAATGCAGATGAGACGTTAAGTTATAGTGATGAAAATGGCAATAGATTCTATTTTATTACACCTGATGTTTTAATTTATAAAAGGGGATATTATGAGGTATATAAAAATCCCAGGTATGGAGAGAAAGAGAATGCATTAACTGATTTAAACAATAGTGGAGAAACTCTTTTAAATTCAGGAAGGATTTTAATTATTCCTACAGGCGCATTATTTTCAGTAGAAAATGACTCGACTTTAAAGCATGTTCTTGAACAGTATGTGTCACTTGGAGGGACTCTGGTTGTATTTGCACAGCAATATGGGAGTCATATTGAGAATGTAGTGCCTGGAGGTGAATCTATTAAAGTTTATGGTTGGAGGGAGGATCAGAGGGTATCAAGTTAAAATGCAAAACGAAAAATGCAAATTGCAAAGTGAAAAATGCAAATCGAAAATTGTCAATGCAAAAACAGATATAATAAACAAAAATAAGATATTATTTGTATGAAAATGAACACAGGAAATTTATCTGATAGATTGCTTGATTTTTCAGCAGAAATTGTTAGATGTTGTATTAAATTAAATAGAAGTCCTTCAGAAAAGCATATTGGATTACAACTAATAAGGTCATCTACATCTGCAGGAGCAAATTATGAGGAAGCAAGGGGAGCTGAGAGCAGGTCTGATTTTATTCATAAAATGCAGATTGTTTTAAAGGAGTTGCGAGAGTCATTTTATTGGATAAGATTATTGATAAAGTTAAGAATGGTTGATGTTCAGAAGTTTAAAGAATTAAAAGTTGAGTTAGAGGAATTATTAAAGATTATTGGAAAATCAGTTGTAACTGCCAGAAAAAACAAAAAATGAAAGTATGCAATTTATTGAAAATAATAAAAGAATTTTATTTTGCATTGGGTATTTTTCATTTTGCAATTTTCAATGATTAGGGAGTAAAAGGGTGAAAGAGTAAAAAAGTGAATCGTATGAATAAAAAAAATTATTTTTAAAAAAAAGATTGTAAATCTTTTTTCTATATGCTAAATAGAAAGTATATTTAAAATAATTAAAAAAAAAGGAAGTTTTTTATATGAAACCATTAAAAGGGGAGTAAAAAATGAGAGGAATTAAGTTTTTAATTTTAGTTGTTATTATTTTAAGTTTGTTTCAATTTAATTTATATTCATTAATTACAAGTAGAGTTGAGGGAACGGTTATTGATAAAGATACTGGCCAGCCAATTAAAGGAGCATATGTTTATTTATTTGAACTCGATATTTTTGATAACAATTCAGCTGAATACGAATCTTTTGATATGTTGGAAACAGACAAAAAGGGATATTTTAAATTTAATAATGTAAAGAAAGGTACTTATTTTCTATCTATCTTTAAACAGGGATATGCAGCATTTGGTCCTCTTTATGCTCATGGATATGATGCACTTGAATTAATTGGGGAGCCGACCTGGCAACAAAAAAATGGCTCCGAAATAGAGAGGTTTTATTTAAAAGAGGGTCAAATTAAACATTTTAAGATAAATCTTGAGAAAGAAGCTGTACTTAAAATAAAAGTTTTAAGAAAGCTGCCTAATGGGATTGAACCATACTCTGAAAAATATGATGTTAGATTAAGTTTAAAACATAGAGGTTTTATAAACGAGATAAAAGCAGAAACAGGAAGTGAGTTTCAGACAATATTTTTCAAAAAAGGTTTGGTTGATATTAAAATAAAACTTGAGGGTTATAAAACAAAAACCTATAAGGATGTTTTATTAGAAAGCGGAAAAACAAAAGCAATTGAATATGTGGCAGATTTTACTACTGGTCAGGTTCTTCATGGAATAGTAAGATATGCAGATACAAAAGAGCCGATATATTTAGCAAGTATAGGTTTCGTAAAAATTGATGAGCCGGGAAAAAATTTCCATGCCTCCTTATATGCAAACAAAAACGGAGAATTCTGGATTGGAGGATTTGAGCCAGGGAATTTTTATTTAAGAATTAGTGCAACTGGCGTGAATACAAGAAAAAAATTTAGGTTTGTAACATATATCAAAATAAAACCAAATGAAAAAAAAGAGATATATAAGGAATTCTAAAGGTTATTAAAATGAGAGAGCTAAAATATAATAAAATATTATTAATTATGTTTATCTTTTTTGTATTTTCAATAAATCTCAAATCAGAAATTCCAGAACTAAAAGTCATTGTTTCAGATAATGCTTTATGTTATTTCTCAAAAAATGATAAAAAAATATTAAAATATATAATAAAAGCTCGGTTAAATGAAGAATTCAAGTTAGCATGGGAAATTTTGGAGGCTAAAAAAGGGGAACTTCCTCAATGCTATCAGGAAGCATTTGAGAATTATAAAACATATTTGAAGGATAGAAAGAAAAATATATTTGAAATTGAATTTACTCTTGATGGGCCATTTATTCTTTTTTTATTTACAACTGAGGAAGGTAAAAAACTATATCCACTCACAAAAGAGACTTTCAAGGGTGACAGATATGGTAATGCTAATCCAAAAAGTTTAAGAGGGAGGATTATTCCAAATAGAATTGTAGTTCGAAATGTTTTTAAAGATTTTTATATAGAAAAGTTTAAAAAAACAGATAAAAATAATTGTAAATATAATATGATATGGTATGAGATATATTTAAAATTATACAAGAATTCAATAAACCAAAATGATTGTGATATGTTTTCTAAAGATATTATTTCTCATTTAATAGAATCTAAATGGAACCCTGATGGAGAAATACAAATATCTCTTAAATATTTAATGATTCATGAATTGTTTCATCTTATCTTGGGAAAGTCTGGAAATTTGAATTCAAGATGGTCGGATGAAGCAACAATAGAAGATACTGCATCAAAAATTATTCCAACAGGAAGTTCTAAAAAACCTTATGAATTTACTTTTGATTTTATATCTTGGATGTTAAACAATAAGATTAAAGTGGATTATACTGTTGGTGGGACAAGAATTTATGTATCTTCACTTTTTAATTATATAAAAAAGGAATTTTATTATAAAAAAAAATATTCGAGAAAGTTCAATCCATTTAAGACATTAAAATATAAAAGAGGTGGATACACACTTGCTAATTACGTTTTTTATACAGATAAAGATAGTTCTCTTTTTGCAGATGATACTAGATGTGAGCCTTTATTTAATTATATAATTCCAAAAAAGGATTGTTATAGTGATCCTGAATGTCCAGGGGGAGGTAAAGTGGGAAGTCCAGGAGGAGATGCAGCTGATGACCGATATAGTTTCAGTGAAGGTATTGTAAGAGAATACAACCTTGCTCCTGAAGCTGTGATTTTTACTGATGGTTATTGGCAAGATGCCTTGAAGTTGTATGGAGGTTTGAAATTCGATGGAGATAATGTAGCTGAACAGTTACTTGAAGCCACACCATTTTTAGTTATTCCTACAGGTGGTCTATTTGGCAAAGACCAGGATTCAACATTTAAAGCAATTTTAGAAAAATATGTAAATCTTGGAGGTACTATTGTAGTATTTTGTCAGCAATATGGGAGTCATGTAGAAAATGTGGTGCCTGGAGGGGAATCCCTTAAAGTTTATGGTTGGAGATAGGATCAGAGAGTATCAAGTTAAAATGTAAAATGAAAAATGCAAAGTGTATGAATAAAAAAAATTATTTTCTTAAAAAGGTTGTAAATGTTTTTTCTGTGTGTTAAAGAGAAAGTATATTTAAAATATATTTTAAAAAAGGAAATTTTTTATATGAAATCAAGTAAATGGGAGTAAAAAATGAAAGGAATTAAATTATTAATTTTAGTTGTTATTGTTTTAAGTTTGTTTCAATTTAATTTATATTCATTAATCACAAGCAGAGTTGAGGGAGTTGTAAAAGATAAGGAAACTAATCTTCTTTTAAAAGATGTTGTTGTAGGTTTGTTTGTATATAAAGGAGTCGTGAGTTTCGCAACTGCTAAGACAAAAACTGATGAGAATGGATATTTTGTATTTAATGATTTAAGAAAAGGGGAATACTTTGTTGGATGTTTCAAAGAGGGTTATGCTTCATTTTCGCCTTCTTATTTAGCAAGTGAGATCAATCCTAAAAAGCACTTGTCATTGTTTTATCTAAAAGAGGGTCAGATAAAGTATTTTGAAATAGAAATGGGAAAAGGTGGAAAGTTAAAGATAATAATAAACAAAAAAGATGAAAATGGGATATCAGGATTTAAAGGAATTGAATTTCTGGTATCTAAGAAGTCATATAGAGATGATTCGAGGACTAAATTTTTTTGGAATCAAGTTTGTCAAGTAGAAACAGATGAGAATGGAATTATTATAGTAGATGGATTATTTCCTGGTGAAGTTTATAGTGTGTCTGCAAGGAGTATAAAAGTTGACGGATTCCCTGGTTTTTCAAAGGAAGCTTTGATTAAAAAGAATGAAACTGTTGAGATTACTCATTTATATGATTATACAGATAAAACGGGAATTTACGGTAATATTACTTTTAGTAACAAACCATTAATTTATTCAGGAATTGTTTTAGTTAATTTAACCAAAAATAAAAGCATAACAGATTTGGATATTACTCATAAATCAGAATATTTTTTTAGAAATCTTGAGCCCGGATCTTACAAATTATATATCTATTTTACTTATGAAAATGAAAAGGGGAAAAGAAGAGAAATTTCAGCGTTAGTAGAAAAAGATAAGACAACAATTGTAAATCTGAATTTATAAGGAAAATTTTAAAATGTTAGTATATAGAAAAAAAGTAAATGTAATATTTGTTTTTATTGTGATTGTTTTTATTACAAATATTCTATTTGGAGATTCATTTCCACCACTTGAAGTTAAATATGACATTCATATAGAAAGGTTATTACTATCTGAACCAGATTTTTCAAAAGAAAATCCAATGGAATACAGAGATAAATGGAAAAATGAAATAGAACCCGGTCTTCAAAAAGTCTATAAAGAAATGTGGAATGATTTTAATTCAAAAGGTAAGGATATACTTCCATGGTGTGTTTATGAAGCTTTTAATGATTTAAAACTAAAGCATAATAAAAAGAAGCCTATAATCATAAATTTCACAATTCAACGTATGGAATATTTTCCTAGCGGTAGTGAACCTATTTGTTGGGTTTTAGGAGAGTATTTTTCAGAAAAAATGTTAACATCTAAATGGAAGGGAATTTGGATGTTTGGACTTTGGAGAAAATGGTATAGAGAATCATTAGATTCTCCAAGGTATTGTTTGAAATCTGTAGTGTTTCATGAAATGCTTCATTATGCTCTAGATATTGCTGACAGAAAGACTGGTAATACTTATTTTAAAATTCGAAATATTATAAATCCAAGGAAGACTACTATAGATAATTTCTGGTCAGATGAAGGAGTTATTCAGGATTGTGAATTAAAACTTTTCCCTTGTGGATGTCGTGGTTATAGAGATGCAGCAGAAAATTGGTATGATAATAATGCAAGGCGATATGAAAGACCTCCAGATGATTGCCATTTATGTAAGCTCTGTAAACCTAAACCTTCATCCTCAATGAGAGCTTTATCATCTAATGATGATGAGTGTGATCCTGAATGTCCGGAGGGAGGTAAAGGAGGAGGACATGGTCCTGGGGGTGATAATGCTGATGACAGGTACAGTTTCAGTGAAGGTATTGTCAGAGAATACAACCTTGCTCCTGAAGCAGTGATTTTTACTGATGGTTACTGGCAAGATGC
>JAUWQW010000105.1 GCA_030610885.1 Candidatus Aminicenantota bacterium
TTACTCCTGAATTAAAAATCGATGATAAAATTTTAAAAGATATTATCAAATCTATTTATTATCCTGATTCTCCATATGAATTTTCAGTATTTGATGTTGAAATTCTGGGAAATATTTATGAGCAATTTTTGGGAAAAACCATAAGATTAACTGCTTCACATCAGGCAAAAATAGAAAACAAGCCAGAGGTTAAAAAAGCAGGAGGTGTTTATTACACTCCAAAATATATTGTAGATTATATAGTTAAAAATACTGTTGGAGAAATTGTAGGGGCATGCGGCGGCAAGCCCAAAACCCCGAAAGAGATTGAAAAAATCAAAATACTTGATCCTGCATGTGGATCAGGTTCGTTTTTATTGGGTGCTTATCAAATGCTTATGAATTATCATCTGGAATATTACACTAAAGATAAAAACATAAAAAAATCCCTCAAAGAGGGTAAGATTTATCAGATAAAAGAGAATGAATATCGTTTAACCATAGAGGAAAAGCGTAGAATTTTATTGAACAATATTTTTGGTGTTGATATTGATTCTCAAGCAGTTGAAGTAACAAAGCTTTCTTTGCTTTTAAAGCTAATGGAAGGGGAATCTCAGGAATCTGCTGGAATGTTATTCAAATTTTCAGATATGAAGATACTTCCTGATCTTTCAGAAAATATAAAGTGTGGTAATTCTTTAATTGGTTCTGATTTTTATGAAACATCACAGATGAATCTTTTTGAAGATGAGGAAACAACACGCAGAATAAATGTATTCGACTGGTCCCAAGAATTCCCGGACATCTTCACCCAAGGCGGCTTCGACATAATAATAGGCAACCCCCCGTATTTTTCCCTTGACATTGTATCTGATACCTATAAAAATTATTTAAATCTTAGTTACAAAGAAGTTTTCACCAAACAAAGTAATATTTATTTCTTTTTTATAATTAAAGGATTGTCCATTATAAAAAAAGGGGCTTTATTAAGCTTCATTAACGAAAGATATTATTTGAACTCGAAGAATGCTCAAAATTTCAGGAGATATCTGAATGAAAATTTTAATTTATTTTCACTTATTGATTTTCAAAATATTCAAGTTTTCGATAATGTTAATACTCTTACGTTGATAAATACTTTCAAAAATGAACAAGGAAAAGATAATGTTAAGGTTATACAATTTAAAAAAAACTTAAGAAAACTCTCTGGATCAGAATTTCACAAAAAATCTAACTATGATTTATTCTCTATGAACCAAGAGTCTTTAAACAATAAAAGTTGGAATTTCACTTTTCCAAAATACCTCAAGATATATAAAAAATTGAAATCGATCTCAAAGCCTCTTAAAAATTTTGTTTTAATGGGGCAAGGGATTAAATCAGGTAACAATAAAGTTTTTATAGTTTCACAAAAAGTATCTAAGGAATATGAGTTAGAAATTGATATTTTAAAAAAATACATTAAGACAATGGATATTCAACCATATTTAATAAATTTTAGGAATAAATATTTAATATTGACCTTGAATAATACGATAATTGATAATTTTCCAAATATAAAAAAATATCTATGTGATTTTAAGACAGACCTAAAAAAAAGATACCAATATCTGGATGGTTCCTGTAAATGGTATGCGCTGAGTATTCCGCAAAATTTAAATCTTTTGGATAAATCAAGAGAGAAAATCTTAACGCCTTTATATTCGAAGGGAAATAAATTTGCTTATGATAATTGTGACAAAGAATCAAAATTCTATGTCCTTACCGACGTTTATATTCTTGTAAAGAAAAACCTGGGAGTGTCTCTTAAATATATTCTGGGTTTATTAAATAGTAGAGTTTTGAACTTTTATAATTCAAAATTTGGAAAATTAAAAAGGGATAATTATTATGAATTTTCAAGAAATACAATGTCAGATTTTCCAATAAAAGATATTAATTTTTCAGATTCTTCAGAGAAAAAACGGCATGATAATATGGTTTTTTTAGTAGATCAAATGCTGAAACTTCAAAAAAAGTACCATAATGCCAAAACCGAAAATGAAAAAACAATATACAAAAAACAAATTACCATTTTAGACAACAAAATTGACCAGCTGGTTTATGAGTTGTATGGATTAACAGATGAAGAGATAAATATTGTTGAGGAAAGTATAAGTGGAAAATAATAACTGCTCATGGTATGTGAAAAAATATTGAATACATAGGAGTAAATAAACAAACTAATGATAATATTTTCAAAGCGACATAAAAAATTAATTGATCAAAACATATTAAATATAGTATTGAGTAAGCATTTAAGAAGAAGAGTTTACCGCACTTTATCAGAATTTGTAGGTTACATAGTTGAAACTGCCCGTAACGGATTGACTTATAATACAAATACTTTTGAAGTTGTAAAAAATGAATATTTGAAACTTACTGGTGAAGAATACTTAATGGCATATGTTGAAGATGATTATAAAAAAGTCGATGATATGGAAATGTTTATCTTGGAAACAAAACCCTATCATGTTTTGGATATAATAGAAATTTTTTCTAAACAAATAACTCCAGATCAGATTACTGATTTTATATTAGAAATCAATGAAATTTTTCGTACAGAAGAAACTCCACTGAGATTCATAGAGGATGAATTCGTTTTGCTCGATTCTGACTTTTTAGAAAGTGAAATTAATTCAAAAGCAATTCAATTATTAAACAAGGGAGGGTTTGAGAAGGCTTACTTAGATTTTCGAAATGCCAGAAGAAAGTTATCTTCCAATGATTTTGATGGATGTATTGTTGATGCTAATAATGCTATCGAGAGTCTGTTAAAAAAAATTTTGGATAAAGATATAAACCGACAAAAAGATTTAAAAAAAGAATTAATTAAAACAGGATTTATTCCTGATTATTTTGAAGGTTTTATTGAGCACTTTGATAAGTTATTACAAGACGCTTTTTCAATTGCAAATAAAACCTCAAGGCATGGGAAAAAGGATATCCAAAAAGGAAAAAATAGGGTTGATAAGCATATCGCTACATTTGTACTTAATTTGGTTGGAACACTTATAGTTTTTATATCTGAAAAACATATTAATAATCTAAAAAATGACTAAATTATATTAATAATTTAATGGAAGAATAACAAATAATGAGAAAGATTGAGTCTCAACTTTCAATAACGCTAAAACATCATAATGGAAACCAACATGTCAGTAAATCAAAACCCTTTCCAGCAAAAAATTATTATGATCTGATTAATAAAATCGCTGAATTAGCTTATCTAAATAAAGACTATCTACTTTTTTTTAGAGGGCAGAGTAAGGAGTATATTAATAAAACCGGAGCTTCAACTTTTTATCCTTCCATTTATAGGGGTGCTTATGTTCCACAAGAGGAAATTCGTTCAAGATTTATAAACTTATATGAAGCTTCAGAACTTTTAATTAAATCCTTTGAAGATAGCAAGATTCAAGGCTACAGAGATGTGAAAAGAAAAAAATATATTCAATGGAGTATATTACAGCATTATGAAATTTGTAATACTCCTCTTTTGGACTTCACTCATTCACTTAGAGTAGCAAGCACTTTTGCTCAAAGACATAATAATAATCTATATGGGTATGTTTATGTTTTTGCATTCCCATATATAACAAATAGAATTTCTATAAATTCTGAGGATGATCTCGTTAATATTAGGCTATTGAGCATTTGTCCGCCAAAAGCTCTTAGACCATATTTTCAAGATGGATATTTGGCCGGAACTGAAGATATTTCGGCTGAATTTGATTCGAAGAGTGAACTTGATTTTAACAACCGATTAGTTGCTAAGTTTCAGGTTGAAAATGATGTTAATTTCTGGGGAAGAGGATTTAGTAAGATACCAGATAATTTGCTTTTCCCTAAAAAAGATTCGGTTGCGAGATTATAAAGAAAGAGTTATCCACAATTATTGATCCTGGAAGTGTTAATGAATTTTTAAAAGGTTGGAGTGAACTTGAACAGTTTTTATTAGTAAATGCAAATATTATTCAAATGAAAACTTATTCAGTACGCACTGCTTTTTTAGCTATATTAAAAAAATTCAAAATTCAAAAAACACTATTATATCACTTCGATGAGTTAAGAAAATTCAGAAATAGATTAGTGCATTTTATGAAAGAATCTGATATTACAGAAATTTCATCAAATCAAAAAAGACTTAAAGAATTTAAAGATTATTTTTTTAAGCAGATCAATGAAAATCAAAAAGATAAATAAAATTTATATAGGAGTATAGAATGTATACCAATGATAAGGAATTTAAAGAGCTATCACTCTCACGGCAGGTAGCGACGAAGACGGTTTATGAGACTTTTAAAATACTGAAAAAAAAGGGGAGTAAACTTTCAGGGAGAGAAGTTGTAGAACAATTATCTCAAACTGTTGAGTTTACAGACTGGGAAAAAGAGAGGTATGAGAAAACAGGATATATTCGTTGGCAATCTATATTACATTTTTTCACTATTGACTGTATGAAAGCCGGATATATGAGGAAACAAAAAGGCGTCTGGTATCTGACGGTAGAGGGTGAAAAAGCAATGGAATTAGGAGCTGTAAAATTACTTGAGACTGCAACTGCAAAATACTGGATATGGAAAAAAGAAAAGGATCAACTTGAAAGTGAACAAAAACATCTTGATGAAGAAAATGAATTAGGTGATAAGGAACAGAGTCAGAAAGCAAAACTTGATTTACTGGAAGAAGATGCAATATCCGGAATTAAAGATTATATTAATGACAAAAATCCTTATGAATTTCAGGATTTGGTTGCAGCATTATTGAGGGCAATGAAATATCACACTCCTTTTATTTCTCCGAAAGGTAAAGACGGAGGGATAGATATTGTCGCATTTCAGGACCCTCTTGGTGCAAAATCTCCCAGGATCAAAGTTCAGGTAAAACACAGACCTTCCGTATCAATTTCAGTTTCAGATATAAGAAGTCTAATAGGTGTTCTAAATAAGGAAGGTGATATAGGTTTATTTGTTACATCAGGTACATTCACATCTGAAGCAGAAAGATTTGCAAGAGATTCACATATACATGTAAAGCTAATGGATATTGATAACTTCATTGAGCTCTGGCAGGAATATTATGAAAATCTGGGAGATGAAGAAAAAAACATGTTACCCCTATCTCCCATATATTTCTTAGGAACCAATGATTAATTTAAAATGAAAGGGACGATAGATTTTGTCAAGACTTTTTCAGGCAGCATTAAAAAAACTCCCTTTTAAAGCATGTTTCTTTTCTAACTGTTCCATATAATATTTTAATTTATAGAATAAAAGCCTTATGATTTTCCTTTTAATATTCTTTAAAGCCCTAAGTTTTTTGTTGTACTTTTTCTTCATCTCACAATAATCATTATAAAATCTATCACCTTTTCTAATATTACTGCAACCAATCATATGAATAATATGAGCTAAATGACGGTTATAACTATTCCTCTTTAATTCTTTGTCATTTTCTCCTGATTGAAAACGCCTTGGTGCTTGACCACAATAAGCCGCCAATTTAGCCTCTGTCTTAAACATATTTATATCTCTAATCTCAGATATCATTCGCCCAAATTGAAGACTTGATATTCCTTTTAAATCAAAAAAAACATCTTGAAAAGATGGAAAATAATTATTTACATATTTTTCTATGTTTTTTTTTGATTGATTCCACACTCTTTTGGATACTTAACAGTATCTTAGAATAAGATTTAACTACTTCAGATTGTATCCCTTCAAACTCAATTAAAGGATGATAATTCATCTTATCAACTATTTCTTTTATTTTATTAGATAATTTTCTACCATTATTACCCTTATACATACAAGATCCACTTTTCTTTAAGCAATTATGGATTTCTTCTACAGATGCATTTTCTATTTTTTCAAAAGAACCAAACTGAATGAAAAAATTTAAACTTGTTTTATTGAATTTTTTAAAAAATTCTTTATAAACTTGTTCAAAGCCCTGATTTAGAGCTGCATGAAGCTGATTTTTGAATTTTGTCACGCTTTTACTTGTTTTTGTATATAACCTGCAAAGATTTTTCAAACCCTCAATTCTCATATCTATACTTAAATCTTCAAGATTCTTATTAAAATAAGGAAATAATGAACAGGTAAAAGCATCTATATGGTCAGTCTTATGCTCAGTTATGCTCTCTTTTAATCGACTAGATTTTTTAGGATTTATCTCATAAACCTTTATGTTATGAGATTTCAAATAAATCGCAAGTTGCTTTGCAAAATCACCATATCCTTCAATACAAATAACAGGATCAGTTTTAAAAGATTTAATCTTGCTTAATACTTTCTCAAAACCTCTCGGAGAATTTTCATATTCTTGATAATCAAATTCAATCATATTTTCTGTAAATGATGCACAAAAACTCTTCCTTGAGGGATCAATTCCTATTGTAATCATAAGTTACCTCCCTTTAAAGTTAGACCAAAGACATCCGCATATAAAGCGGCTATAACAACATTAGGTTTTTGAGTCTGTTGGCCAAAACAAAAGAGGGAGCAGGGTGACGTGGCTGTCTCAAAATCTTTTTAAAACAGTGTTTTAAACCATTTTTTCTAAGCACTATACCCGGATTTTTTAAAATTCACATTTTCAGTAAATCAAATCAATATCTTTAATTGTTTCTTCAAAATTTACTCAATTTTTATACTTATTCATCCCTGTTTTTATCCAAGCTCTAGGTCATTTTCCTTCCAGACCTTAAAAAGCTTGTGTAAATTGATACCGGTACATACCAGATTCCACTGAGCATCGACATTTATTAACCCTCTGTAAAACCATCTATTAAAACCATTATTATATTTAATCCAGCCAAACAAAGGTTCTATTATATGTTTTCTTTTTTTATAAATTTCTTTATTATTTTCAAGATTATTCTTTTTAATTTGCCTGTATATTGAATCATCAAAAGGGGTTCTG
>JAUWQW010000106.1 GCA_030610885.1 Candidatus Aminicenantota bacterium
GCAATAATGAGCAGCAGCCTGTGCGTAATTAAGTACAGTTTGTCCGGAAATGTGTACGTTGAAGACCATTCTTAGAAATAAAGCTGTTTTTCTTGCACTCATGGCAAATGATATGTGTAATGTTAAAATGAGGCCAAGAAGATTATCTGAGCTGTGTATTCTGAATAGATTTACTTTTGAGTTTTTCGGTTTTGAGTGTTCTAACTGTTCCTGGGTGAAGTGGTATTCACGATACTGATAAGTTAACTTGAAATGAGTTGGTATTAATTTCTGCATCATTCGTTCAGCAGGATTAAGTTTCTGCAAGTTTTTTCCCCTACATGAACACTTTTTGTTTCCACATTTGTATATAGTAACAAGTTGCTGTACTTTCCATTCATACAGTTTGTAATGACAGTGAGGGCAATATAGCTCAATGTCTTTCCTGTTTTTCTTAAAACGTCTGTGAATTTTAAATGTTTGTTTACAAACTTTGCAGATCAACTGAGATTTTTTCTTGCCATCATTGAAATAGATATATTGATGAGGTGCTTCACATAGAGGACAACTAATGAGCTTTGGTACTTGTAACTCGTCTGACCTATGCTTAGCTGGCTTAAGAGATTTGTTATGTAAGGATTTGTACTCTTTTAGAAGTTCTTTCCAGAATTTTTTCGTTTTTTTTTCCTACCTGGTTCTTCTTTTGATGGAGGTTCAGGATCAACATCAAATTCTCGATAGTTTGGATGGTCTTCTTTGAATGTATCTTTTGGCTGAATTTCTGAATTCGGATCCTTTAAGATTTCGAGTAATTTATCTGAAATTGCTTGCACCTTCTTTCGATCAAATCTTTTACAAATCCATATAACAAATTTAACTACATTATCATGCATTTCTAATCTCCCTGAAATGCAGATTTTAACAAAAAAAAGGGAGAAAAGCTAAATAAAGGTGAAAGCCTTTAATATAAAGGGTTTTGAAAGTTTTACCTTAAAAACTTTTGACATTACGTGAAAATCTAAAAGGAGAAATAAATGATTTCGAAAATAGTAAGAATTTTAATTATTTTTATTTGCATTATTGTTATTGCAGTTATTGCTGTTTTATCTTTCCGTGATGAACATAGGCTTTCTGATATTGAAAAAGATGTTAAGGTAGATTTTTCAGCTTATCATGATATTAATTCTATTATAAGTGCTGGGAAGAAGCATCTTTTTAAAGGAATTGAAGAATTTTATGAAAGCGGGGATTCAGCAGATAAAGGTTTAAAAGATATAGCTTTGGCAAGAGTATATTTTAAAAGAGTATTAAAAGAAAACGACTTAAATCCAGAGGGACTTGGATATTCAGGCATTATAACTGGAATTTTAGCAGATTTCGAGACTGACATGATGATAAAGCTTAATATGATGAATAGGGCATTTTACTCTCTAGATAATGCAATTAAACTAAATAGTAAACTATCGTATGTTTATTTTTATAGGGGGGTATTTTCTGTAGAAACCCCTGATGCAATATTCCACCGTTTACAGAAGGGGGTAAAGGATTTAGAGTTAGTTTTATTAAGGCAGAATAATTCTTCTTTCTTAAATAAATATGATTTTCATAGCCTTCTTTTTTATTTAGGAAAAGGTAAAATTTTATTAGACGATATGGTGGGAAAGCAATATTTAGAAAGAGTAATCAAAGAATCTAACAATAAAGAATTGATTAAAAGAAGCAGAAAGTATTTATATGGTAAAAAATAGTTTTTTATTTTCTGGACAGGGAGGTTTTTTCCCTGGAATGGGCAAAGAAATATTCAATAAATATGAATCTGTAAAGTATGTTTTTTCTGTTTTCAATAATGTTATAGGTGAAAAAGTTGAAAATTACTGCTTTGGAGAAAAAGCAGCTTTTACAAAAAGAGATAATAAATGGATTCAATTAACAATTACTGCAGTAAATATTGCATATGCCTATATTTTAAAATCTCTGGGAATCTCTCCTGAAATTTGTTTAGGTCATAGCCTAGGAGAAATTTCAGCATTGATCTTTTTCGAAATTGTTTCCCTAAGAGATGGAGTGCGTATTACACAAAAGAGAGGAGAGATAATGGAGAAATTCTCTAAAATTTTTGTTGGAAATATGATTTCAGTAATTGGCTTAGAGCCAGAAAGAGTTGAGGAAATTGTTCAAGATGTTAATAAAGAGAATTTATACAGTCTGTCCATTGCTAATATAAATGCACCACGATTTATTACAGTAAGTGGCAAAAACAATGAGCTATATTCATTAAGGCAATATATTTTGAAAAAGGAAAAAATGGTTGCTGCAAAACCCCTAGATGTTGGTGGGCCATGGCATAATCCCTTTCTAAAAGATGCTGCCCAGGAATTTTCTGATTTCCTTAATGGGATTGATTTCAAGGTTCCTAAAGGAAATTTTTTTTCCATAACGAATTTAAAATTATTAAGAGATCCTGAAGAGATAAAAATGAGTTTAAGTAAACAATTGATCTCAGTTGTAAATTGGAAAAAAGGTATTGAGATTTTAGCTAGTAAAGGATACGATAATTTTATAGAAGTAGGACCTGGAAAGATCTTAAAAAATCTATTAAGAAAAATTTCTCCTGATTTAAAATGCGAAACAGTTATAAGTACTATAAAAAAAATAAGTAATAACTGAAAATTTAAAGTTAAGAAAAGTGGTCTCATAGATTAAATCTTGGAAAAGATACAATGAATTTAATTGTTTAATCCTCTGCCAATAAGGAAAACTTGGCCAGTAGTATTTTTGTTTTTTTCAGAACATAAAAATAGAACGAAACTGACAACTTCTTCGCTTGTACACAGGTTATTTGAAAATATTTTATCCATTGCTTTTAAATTAAATTTCCTTTTTATATCTTTTACCATACCTGTATCTTCAATTGCACCCAGGGCTAAAGTATTTATAGTAATATTTTTTTTTGATATTTCTTTAACCAGTGCTTTTGAAAGACCTAATATCCCTGCTTTCGAGGTAGAATAACTTGTAGTTCCTGCCATGCCCTTAATTGCCAGAATAGAGCCAATATTTACTATTCTACCAAAGCCTAGATTTTCCATATATTTCATTGCTAATCTGCAACAGTAATAAGTACCTGAAAGATTTATACTTATAGTTCTCTTCCACTGCTTTTCAGTCAATGTAAAGAGCATTCGTTTAATTAAGATGCCAGCATTATTAATTAATATGTCAATCCTGTTCTTTTCATAGATAATCTGCTCAAATATTGTTTCACAGGATAATTCTCTGGAGATGTCTGCTTTTATACCTATGACCTCACCTTTAAAGTCCTTAGTTTCATCTTTTAATGAATTTAAGTCTTCTTCATTTTCGATATAATTGACATATACTGTTGCTCCCTTTTTACAGAGACCTTTGGAAATTGCACGGCCGACTCCTGTATTTCCACCTGTAACTAGAACAACTCTATTTTCAAATTCCATTAAATAATTCTCAACTTGTAAGGCCACCATCAATGGTTAAGATTTGACCATTAATATAATTTGATTTTTTTGAACTGAAAAAATCAACTGCATCTAAAAATTCTTCAATATTTCCCAACCTTCCTAAAGGTATCTGGGTATTTAATTCTTTTTCATTTATTGCATTTTCGAAATATCCTTTACATAAACCACAAATAGTTAAATTGTATCTTCCTAATTCTTTGGAGGCTGATAAAATAAATGATTTTAAAGCAGTATCAATAGTGGAAGCAACAAAAGAGCCCTTTTTAGGATTTTGCCCAAGAGTAGATAGGATTATTAATATTTTTCCAGAACGTAATCTGGTCATGTTTTTTGCAAAATATTTAACATAGCAAAAAACTTTAAATAAAGGATCTTCAACGATTTCTTCCCATGCGTTTTGATCGATATTTTTTAAACATACAGACTTATTATAGAGATTGCAAGTTCCTATGTCTATAATCAAGGCATCGGCTTTTTTAAATTTAGCAAAGAATTTATCTATTACCTCTTGATATGAATTATTAACTACTTTGTAATTTTCTTTAATAAAGTTTGTTTTATGCTGTTCGTTACCAAAATAAAATAAATTATGATTTTTGGCTGCCAATAATTTACCTATTTCTAAAAGATTAGGATTTAAAGTTCCTGCCAGAACAATATTTCTGGGTTTATTTTTTTGACACACTGTTAATTACTCTATTTAATATATGAAAGGCTTTTTGTAAATGTTCATTACTACAAATGAATGGTGGAAATAAAAGCATCACATTCTCAGTAAAATGAGCCCAAATCCCCAACATGTGACAGGAACCTATAATCTTTGATATTAATGCTTTATTTAGAGGCTGTTTGTATTCTTTATCATTAACAAATTCAATAGCAAACATTAAGCCAATGCTTCGAATATCCCCAACAATACGTATTCCTTTAAGATCATTAAGGAGCTTTGAAAAGTATTTCCCTTTTTCCTGTACATTTTCTATTATATTTTCTTTTATTATAATATCAATGCAGGTTAGTGCAGCAGCACACCCTACTGGATGGCCAAAATATGTTGAACCATGATTAAAAGTTTTTTCATCTCCATTTAAAAATTGCTCCCAAATTTTATCAGTTACCATTGTGGCTCCAATAGGAAAACTTCCATTAGATATGCCTTTTCCTAAACACATAATATCGGGTGAAAGATTCCAGTACTCATGAGCAAACATTTTCCCTGTTCTTCCAAATCCTGTTGTTACTTCGTCAACCATTAGGAGAATGTTATATTTTTTACAAATTTTATTAATTATTTTAAAATACTCTTTCGGAGGAATTATTACTCCTCCCATTCCCATAACTGGTTCTATCAAAAACATAGCAACTGTTTCAGGTTTCTCCTTTTTAATAACTTCCTCAAGATAGTTTGCACATTCAATGTTGCATGATGGATATGTTTTATTGTAAGGGCATCTATAACAATATGGTGGAGGTATTTGTAAAAATCCCGCAGGTAGAGGTTCAAAATATACTTTATCCTCCTCAAAACCTGACGCAGCCATTGCCCCATACGAAACACCATGATAAGCTTTTTTTAATGATATAATTTTGTATTTTTTTTGATTTTTTAGTTTGAAATATTGCCGTGCCATTTTTATACCAGCCTCTACTGAGTCAGATCCGTTACAGGTAAAGAAGCTCTTTTTTAGTTGAGAGTGGTTTATTTCAGATAATTTTTTTGCAAGTTCAACAGCTTTTGAATTAGAAGCGCGGAATGGACTGGAAAAATCAAGCCTATGATACTGATTATAAATAGCTTCGATTATTTCTTTTCTTTTATGACCTAAACAGACATTCCACATAGAAGAACTCATATCTAGGTATTTTCTTCCATTAGTATCAGTAAGATAAACCCCTTCTGCTTGATCAATAATCACAGGGTGTTTTTTTAAAAATGTATTCATTTGTGTAAAAGGCATCCACCAGTGATAATTGTCTTTTGATAAATATCTCATTGCTACTCCTTTAGTCTCATTTTATGTTTACTTTAATACTATATTTTTTTCTAAAACTTTTAATATACTTATTAAATAAAAATCATATAAAAACATTTGAATACTGATGTCTTTTTTTGTTTAATTTTTTTACAAGCAAGTCTAATCTTATTTCTCCAACTCTTTAATGGATTTCTTTGCACTTATGGCATAGTAAGATCTGGGAGAGCATTGGATGGCTTTTTTAAAGCTTGATAAGGCTGCTTTATAATTGTTTTCTTTTTTTGCAATCAAGCCAGAATAGAAATGAAACATTGATTTCAATTCATTAGAAAGGGTTTTATATTTTGATTTGAAAAAATCTAAATCCTCTTTTACTTTATCATATCTGTTAATAGGAGATGCTGCACTAATTCCAACTGAATGGTTAATCCTGAGGAAGCGAAGATCAATGTCTTCCTTACCCTCTTCCACAGCTTTATCTATCATCTTTATACCTTCGTCCAGTTTTGTCAGTGCTGACATCAGGTCATTTTTTTCATAATATTGATTAGCCTGAAGAGTTATTGTACTTCCAAGATATCCGAGAGCAAGCGGGTATTTTGTTTTATCATAAGCTGTTTTGGTGTTCTCTATTGCTTTTTGTATATATTTTATATATCCATTGGCACTGAGATTATGAAACACAATACCTTGATACAATTGTTTGTATGGATCGTTTAATTTTTTGTATTTAGCAATTAATTTTTTTGCCAGGACTTCTGAACTACATTCCTGTGCTTCTTTTAAAATTTTTTTTGATTGGCCAATTAAAATGCCATGATTGAGAAATAAAGATAAAAGTACAAATAAAAATAAAATTTCTAAAAATTTTTTCATTTTAACCTCTCACATTTGTTGTATTGAAATATTATAACAATTTTTTCAGAAAATAAACACTAAAATGAGATAAAAAAAAGATTTTCTCATTCAATTGTTTATCAAAAGATTTAATCTGATATTCATAAAATAAGTTGTACTATTAATTTGATAATCCGAAAAAATAAATTTAAATTGATATTTTTTTATTTATAGAAAGGTTCTCTAGATTTTTTACCTTTTAACTTTTAAATGATATTGATTATGTCTGAAATTGATTTTTTTTTATTAAAGTGATACTATTTCCAACTTAAAAAGGTTGTAAAATTGAAATTTCAAATATTTGTACCTCCTCAGGGGTATGTGGCACAGCGTTGGTCTGATGATAGATCAATGCCTCCTTTGGGAGTTTTATTCTTAGGAGCAGTTTTAGAAGAAAAGGGTTATGATATTGAAATCGTACCATCGGATATATTGGGCTATAACTGGAAAGATATTGCAAAAAAAATAGAAGATTTCAAACCTGAT
>JAUWQW010000021.1 GCA_030610885.1 Candidatus Aminicenantota bacterium
CTTGTCATCCAGAGTAGTGGCCCAGGCTTTTTCAAATTTTGCCTTTACTTCCGGATCTGTGACTTTTTGATATCCTGGATAAACATTTGGCAAAGCACCGAGATCACATGCACCCTGAACATTATTCTGACCCCTTAAAGGATTAACGCCTGTTGACTCTTTTCCAACATTCCCGGTAAGCATGGCCAAATTAGAAGTAGAACGGACATTATCCGTCCCAGTTATATGTTGAGTAATACCCATTGAATAAACAATACTTGCAGCATCTGCTTTTGCATATATCCTGGCTGCTTCTATTATTTTTTCTTTTGGAATCCCTGTAATTCCCTCAACCTTTTCCGGAGTAAATTTTGCAACCATCTTTTTAAACTCTTCATAGTCTTCAGTTCTGGATTTAATAAATTCTTTATCTTCAAGTCCTTCATTAATAATTACATTCATCATACCATTCATCCATGCTACGTCAGTACCATTTTTTTGCCTCATCCATACTGTAGCATGTTTAACTAGATCAATTTTTCTGGGATCAACAACAATCAATTTTGCTCCATGAAACAGGACAGCTCTCTTTATTTTTGTTGCAATTACAGGATGAGTCTCTGTTGTATTTGAACCTGTTACTAATATTACATCAGCATATTCCAATTCTTCAATAGAGTTAGTCATTGCACCTGAACCAAAAGTACTTGCTAAACCTGCTACTGTTGATGCATGACATAACCTTGCACAATGATCCACATTGTTTGTACCAATTACAGCACGCATAAATTTCTGGAAAACAAAATTCTCCTCATTTGTACAACGAGCAGAAGAAAGCCCTGCTAAACTATCTGGCCCATTTTCATTCTTAATTTGCATAAATTTCTTGGCTATATAATCAAGAGCTTCATCCCAGCTTGTTTCTTCAAATTTACCATTTTTCTTTATTAAGGGTGTCTTTAATCTATCATCTCTACTTACAAAATCAAGACCAAACCTACCTTTTACACAAGCAGCCCCATAATTTGGGATCTGGTCTTCACCCATAACTTTAACGATTTTATTATCTTTAACCCATAAATTAAGCTGGCACCCTACTCCACAATAGGCACATGTTGTAACAACCTTTTTTTCAGGATCCTTTTCTCTTACTCTAATACCATAAACAGGTTTTTCAACAATAGCACCAACAGGGCATGCCTGAACACACTCTCCGCATCCATCACATTCTGAGCCATTCCAATCAGCTAAACCAGCAACAATATGAGTTTCAATACCTCTATTTGAAAAACTTAAAACTCCTTTACCCTGAATCTCATAACAGGCTTTTATACATCGCCCACATTTAATACATTTTGTTGAATCATAAACAAGAACTGGTGCTCCTTCATCCTTAAACTGATCAATTTCCCTCCAGAAAGAAGGATATTTTCTTTGCCCAGTCTCAATACCATATCTAAAAGCAAGATCCTGCAACTCACAATTCCCATCTCTTATACAGTTTATACAATCATCATTATGTTCTGAAAGTATTAATTCAACAAGCACTTTTCTTTTAGCTTCAAGCTCTTCATCAAAAGCAGTAACTTTCATTCCCTCTTCAACAGTACATAAGCATGAAGGAACTAAACCGGGTCTTCCTTCTATCTTCACAACACATAATCTGCAATCTCCTATTGGAGACACTTTTTCATAATAACAAAGACCTGGTATATCAATCCCATTTTCTCTTGCTGTTTTTAAAAGATTTGCTCCATTTTTTGCACAAATCTCTTTTTCATCAATATATAATTTTACCATATCCGACATTTTTTCCTCCTTTATTAATTGCTTTTATTTTGAATTTTATTTAAAAAATCTTGTCTAAAATTTTCCACAGCGCTTTTTACAGGCATAATTAATGACTGTCCAAGCGGACATAAAGACATATCAAACATTGTTTCTGCTATTTTTACCATTTGATCAATATGTTTTTCTTGTCCTTCCCCTCTTCTAATACCATAAACAAGATTGAGCAATTGATGAGTTCCTATTCTGCATGGAGAACATTGACCGCATGATTCATGAGCAAAGAATTTTAGGATAGAGAATAACATATCAACCATATCTGTATCTTCATTCATTACTAAAATTGCGCCTGAACCAAGTACAGCTTTACTCTCCATTAAACTTTCAAAATCCATATTAACATCCAACAGCCCTTCAGGGAGAAATACACCTGCTGAGCCCCCAACAAGTGCTGCTTTGAATCTTTTACCTCCCTTTATACCACCTCCATATGAGAAGATGATCTCTCTGAGCGGAGTTCCCATTTCTACCTCAATTAAACCCGGATATTCAACATGACCTAGGATTGTAAATACCTTTGTACCCGTTGATTTTTCAGTTCCGAATTTCTTAAACCAATTACTTCCCTTATAAATGATTTCTGGTATATTTGCAAGTGTTTCTACATTATTCACACATGTTGGTTTTTGCCAGAGTCCCTTATTTGCAGGGTAAGGAGGCTTAATCCTTGGATAACCTCTTTTACCCTCAATGGAATCAATTAAAGCAGTTTCCTCTCCACATACATACGCACCTGCACCTTTCTTTATTTCAAGATCAAAAGAAAAATCAGTTTCTAAAATATTCTTACCCAAAAGATTGTATTCTAAAGCCTGATCAATAGCTTTCTGAATCCTCTTTATCGAAAGTTCATACTCACCTCTTATATATACATATCCCTTTATTGCACCAACAGCATAGCCCCCTATAATCATTGCTTCTACAAGTTTATGTGGATCACCTTCCATTATTAACCTATCTTTAAAGGTTCCTGGTTCACCTTCATCAGCATTGCAAATTATAAATTTTCCCTCTCCCTTAGCAGCTCTTGTAAAAGACCACTTTAAACCTGTTGGGAAGCCAGCTCCGCCACGACCTCTTAACCCGGAATTCTTAATTTCCTTAATTACAGATTCAGGGCTAATGGATTCGCTGAAAATCTTTTCAACTCCTCTATACCCTCCAGCTGCCAGAGCTTCATCTATACTTTCAGGATCGATCTTCCAGCATTTGTCAAGAACAATGCGTTGTTGCTCTCTGGTTAATCCTACATTTTGATACCCCTTCTTTCCAGATATATATTTCTCGGTTGAATGTTCTACTCTTTTTGCAATACGACCCTTTATGATATGTTCTTGAATTATATTATCCAAATTGGTTTTATTTACATTATAATATGTCACATTATCCGGATAAATAACAATTATCACTCCCTTTCCAATAACACCAATAGTCCCTGTTTCAAGGATTTTAATTTCCTTATTCAAGTTTTGTTCTTCTATCTTTTCCTCAAGCTCTCTTTTTATTTCAAAAACCCCCGATTGAATCGTTCCTTCGTCAATAGGAAGCAGTATATGAGCTCTATAAATACTCATTTTACCCTCCTCTTTTCTTCTATTACTTCATATAAGCGATCTGTATTCAAATTCCCAAAAACCTGATCATTGATCATTATAGCTGGTGCTACACCACATACTCCTAAACAGGATGTTATCTCCAATGTAAATAAACCATCTTCAGTTGTTTCTCCAAATTTTATTCCTAAAATTTTTATTAACTCCTTAGAGATTGTAGTTGAACCCATTAAATGACAGGGGGGAGATTGACATACTCTTATAATATTTTTGCCTCTTGGTTTAAGGCTAAACATAGAATAAAATGTCACAACACCATGAACAAAACTATATGTTAGACCAAGGTAATCTGAAACTTTCTTCAAGTCTTCTTTAGTCAAGTAATGTTCATCTTTACTATCCTGAATATCATGAAGAATTGCCAACAAATTATCTGATGTTTGATCATACTTTTTTAAAATTTCTTCTCTTGACATATCACACCTCAAAGCATCTCTTCTATCTTTATTGATTTTGTTTCTTCTTTTGCTGTAATTACAGGCTCTCCCCTATCACAATGCAAACAGCGTCGAGATTCCTCAATTGCATCCTCTTTGGTTAAACCCAAATTTACTTCCAAACACAGGCTCTTTATTCTCTCTTCGATATTTGAAAAATGAGATTTCTTTTTTTGAATTGTTTTCAAATACTTTTCTTCATCATAAGAAACTTCCACAACCTTTCTCTCTTTATCAAAGAGTTTCCCATCATATCCAAAATACTTATCAATACTAATAGCAGCCTGTCTTCCATGAGCTACACACTCAATTACAGTAGAAGGATTTATATTATCCCCACCTGCAAAAATTCCATGTTCAGTAACTTGCATTGTTTCTGATTTTACATCGAGGAAGCCCCATTTATTTAATACTATTTCACCAAAATCCAATCCTTTTGACATCTTTTGTCCCAAACATGGAATAATCAGATCAGTTTTAAGTATAAATTCAGTTCCTTCTATAGGCACAGGACTTCTCCTTCCAGAAGAATCAAATTTACCAAGCTCAGTTTTGATGCATTTTAAACCTTCAACTTTTCCATTTCCAATTACTTCTATAGGTGAGATCAGGTAATCTATTATTATTCCTTCCTCTTCAGCTTCCATTAACTCCTCAATCTGTGCAGGCATTTCAGCTTTTGTCCTGCGATAAACAACCCTAACCTCTTTAGCTCCCAATCTCTTTGCAGTCCTTGCACAATCCATTGCTGTTGAACCTCCACCCAGGACAATCACATTCTCTCCAACACTCACCTGTTCTCCGCCATTAACTTTACGTAATAATTCAATACCATACTGAACACCATTAAGATCACTCCCTTCAATCTTCATTTCAGCTACATTATGTGCACCTGTTGCAATAAATATTGCATCAAAGTCATTTTTTAAAGTATCAATGGATTTTACAGGCGAATTCAAAAGAATTTCTACACCTGCTCTTTCTATAACATTAATTTCCGCTTTTAGTTTATCTTTCGGAAGCCTGTAATCCGGAATTCCCCACTTCATCATTCCTCCAGCTTCTGACAGAGCTTCAAAAACAACAGGTTTATAACCAAGTCTTGTCAAATAGAAACCACAGGATAAACCAGAGGGTCCAGCTCCAATAATAGCTACATTCTCTTTCTTTGGTTTTAATGGAGGAGCAAATCCCATCTCATTTTCAATAGCCCAATCTGCAAAGAGCCGTTTAACCTCACGAATAGCAATGGCTTCATCATATTTCTCTCTTGAACACTTTTTCTCACAAAAAGCAGGACATATACGAGAGCAAACAATAGGAAATGGATTGTTTTCCATATGACATAAATAAGCCTTATTAAATCTTCCATCTGACATATATGAAATATAAGATGATGGGTCAACATGAGCAGGACATGCATTTTTACATGGAGCATCAAAAAGTGCTGCACATACTCCTGCTTTACATTTCTTCTCTTTAATATGCTCAATATATTCATGACGAAAATATCTCAATGTTGAGAGTACAGGATTTGGAGCTGCTTGACCCAAACCGCATAATGATGTTGTTTTAACTGTTAGAGCCAATTTTTCAAGTCTATCCAGGTCTTCCATTGTGCCTCTACCAAGTGTTATATCTTCTAAAATATCATACATTTGCTTTAGACCAATTCTACAGGGAGCACACTGACCACAGGATTCCTCTAAAGAGAACTCAAGAAAAAATTTCGAAATATTCACCATACATGTATCTTCATCTAAAACAATCAAACCACCTGATCCCATAATAGAACCGAGCTCTTTAAGAGATTCATAATCAATTGAAGCATTCAAATGCTTTGCTGGTATGCAACCTCCTGAGGGACCACCAGTTTGTACAGCTTTAAATTTTTTATCATTAGGAATTCCTCCTCCGATCTCATATACCAAATCTCCAAGAGTAATTCCCATTGGTACTTCTACAAGACCTGTATTCCTGACATTGCCAGAAAGAGCAAAAACTTTTGTGCCTTTACTCTTTTCAGTACCAATGGAATTGAACCAATCAGGACCATTAAGGTAAATATGACGGATATTAGAAAGAGTTTCAACATTATTTATACACGTTGGTTTTTGCCAAAGTCCTTTGTTTGCTGGAAATGGTGGTTTTGGTCTTGGTTGCCCTCTTTTACCTTCAATAGAAGCAATTAATGCAGTTTCTTCACCACATACAAAAGCTCCTGCACCCATCCTTATCTCCACATCAAATGAAAAATCTGTTTCAAAAATATTTTCACCAAACACACCCATATCCCTTGCCTGTTTAATTGCAACCTTGATCCTATCAATTGCCAATGGGTATTCTGCTCTAACATAAACATACCCTTTATTTGCACCTATTGCATATCCAGCAATAGCCATTCCCTCAAGTACAGAATGTGGATCTCCTTCGAGAATAGCTCTATCCATAAAAGCTCCAGGATCTCCCTCATCAGCATTACAGATAACATACTTCTCGTTTCCTTTGGCAGCTCTTGTAAACTTCCACTTTAATCCTGTTGGGAATCCTGCGCCTCCTCTTCCTCTGAGTCCTGATTTTACCATTATATCAATAACCTGTTCTGAAGTTTTTGTGGTTAACATCTCACCTAAAGCTTCATACCCTCTTTTTGCAATATATTCTTCAATATTTTCCGGATCAATCAAGCCGCAGTTAGATAAAACTATCTTTTTCTGTTTCTCAAAGAAAGGGACTTGCTTTTTTTCTTCAACTATTTTGCGTGCTTCCGGGGTTTTCCAAAGCAATCTTTTGACAGGCCTTCCTTTCAAAAAATGGCTTTCAATAATTTCATCTATATCCTCTTCTTTTATCTTGACATAAAATGAACCTTCAGGATAAACAACCATAACAGGCCCAAGTTCACAGGGCCCCATACATCCTGTTTCAACAATGTTAATCTCATCTTCTATATCTTTTTCATTTATTTTCTCAATAAGTTTTGATTTTATCTCATGGCTATGGGAAGCAATACATGCTGCACCTCCGCAAATCAAAACATCCAGTCTTTTTTTCATTAAAAGCCTCCTTAACTCTTAAATAAGGTTTATTCTTTTACTTCCAACACAAATTCAGAGACTGGATTTCCATTGACAATGTGTTCAGATATAATTTTTCTTGCATTTTCAGCCGTTACATTACCATAAACTATATCTGGTTTCCCCTCTTCCTGAATGGTAACAATCGGTTCATGTGAACTTAATCCTCTTTCACCCGATTGAGAAACAATAATATCACTTAAATCACGTTTTTCAATTTCATTAAGAAAAACTTTTAAGGTTTCTCGTGCACCTGCTGCGATTCCACTCGTACCCATTCCTACAATTACCTTAATCCTTGCTTTTCCATCGCGAAGATGCATATCTTTCTCTGCTTTTTCTCTTATTTTCTTTAAATCCTCAAGTTTCATTGTATTTTCCTCCTTTTATACTAATAAAAATCAATTTTCTTGATTTTCCTGTTTAAATTGTTGTATTATTTGTACTGCTTTTTGAGGGTTGAGTCTTCCATATACCTCATCATCAATTAACATAACAGGTGCCAACCCACATGCTCCAAAACACCTGGCAGTAGAAAGAGTAAAAAACCTGTCCTTAGTTGTTCCACCAACCTTCAATTCAAGTTCTTTTTGAAGAGCTTTAATAATTTCCTGAGCTCCCTTAACATGACAGGCAGTTCCAAGACAAACATTGATTATATGATCACCAATTGGTTCAGTCCTGAAAAAATTATAAAAAGTAACAACACCATAAACCTCTGAATATGAAACATCCATTTCCCGTGCTATAAAATACTGAACTTCAACTGGTAAGTACCCAAAAATTTCTTGAGCTTTGTGAAGTACCTGTATAAGTGGTCCTGGAGTTTCCCGATTTTGCTCAATAAATTTCTTTAAACTTCTATAATACTCATTATCAGGATTATGAATATCAACTAATTCCATAAATTCCTCCTACATTGTTTTATTTTTATTTATTTAGAAAGAATAATCTATAAAACATTAATTGGTATTATTTTTTTAATAGTGAATAAATTTTACCTGACACTTCAAATGCATTATCCTGAGTCCCCAAAATATAAATTCCCTCATCCTTTGCTCTTATTTTTACCTGATCATCAGGAGAAATTCCATTGGGAAGGATTATTCCTGCAATCTTTTTTAATTGAGCAACTGCAATTACATTCATATGTCTCTGAATTGTTATCCACACACTGCCTTCTTTACAATTAGCCATAACATCAGAAAGAAGATCTGAAGTATAACCCTCATAAACAGAACTGTTTTGGCCCTCAGCAAATACTTTGAGCCCCAATTCAAAAATGATCTTTTTAATTTCCATTGATTATAGACCCTATTTTAATATTAATTGACTTTATAACAATATAATCCATAAAAGTCAAGATAAAATTATAAATCATTTTTGATTTTTTCAGAATTAAATTATTAAGTATAATTTTGTAAATCTGAAATCCCTTTGTCTATAAATTCTTTTAAAAATCTCATTACATCCGGATGAGTTATATGTAAGTCCCCTATCTGCTCTTTTATTTCTTTTGTAGATATATTAAAACATCCATTATCATTCTCATAAGTAATATCTATATCACAAGGATCATTACCAACTATTGAGGTCAGAATCGTATCCTTAACTTCTCCTATAGGAGGAACATCTATGTTACTTTTTTTGAAAATAGCCGTTACTAATGTACCCTTCCCAACACGACTTTCCATTTTAAAACTTCCCTCACAATGAATAGCTGTTTCTTTTAAAAGAGGAATCCCAAGCCCTACTTTTTTACCGCTCTTTGTAGTATAAAAAGGATCCTGAACATTTTTTATAGTTTCAGCATCCATTCCTTTACCATCATCATTAATCTCAATTGAAATCAAATCCTCTTTATCTGATTCTTTTAATTTTATTTTAATATTTTTTGAATTCGCTGAAATTGAATTCTGGACAATATCAATTATATGATAACAGAGTTCTTCCATCATATTGCTATTTTACCTCAAACCTACCTTCAAGACCTGCTTTATATATTTCCTCAATAACAGGTGTTTTAACATCATAAATAGTATAAACTCTACCTATATCTCTAATATAGTGAGCATCTGAATTTGAAATTAGACTGAAATTATCAAGCTCAGGATATTTAGCCAATACTTTTTCTCTATCTGCATTATAAGATATCTCAAATATACAATTTTTTAATTCTTCAACAATAAAACCCAGATTTCGCATCAGACCAAATTGCTCACTTTCGATATGAGCAGGCACAACATAGCCATTATATGACCTTACCCTATCAACAAGTTCAGAGATCGACAAATCAATAGAATTGAATAACAACTTTTCCTCAACTCTGACAATATTATCATCTTCATCAACAACAACCTGATCGCCAAAATAATCAGGTCTATTTTTTATACTTGGCAGATAATTATAAATATCCGAATAAAATATCTCAGCCTCTTTCATTTTTTCAAAATAACACAGAATATGTACATCTTCTAGAGTTTGGGCTTCCATCCCATATATAACCTTAACACCAAATTTTTCACCAATTGAAGAAGCATAAAAACAATTTTCCATACTATTGTGATCAGTAACAGAAATAACATCCAGATTCAACTCTTTAGCCCTATTTACAATTGCAGAGGGAGACATTTCAAGTGCCCCGCATGGAGAAAGCGTAGAATGAATATGAAGATCAGCAGAAATTTTCATTATTATAATATAATTAACTTACATAAAAATTTCAAGTAGGGATTTGATTTATCAAACCCAGACAGGTTTACCGATTATAAAAAATAGGGCGAATCGCCGAGGCTGTCTCAAAAGTCACAAATAGTTATAATATTTTATTTTGAGAAAAATTTTGGAATAAATACTCTGAGAACATTGATATTGCTATCGATATAGATGATTTTTAAGTAAAAAAATGGTATAATAGTATTATGGAAAATGAAATAAAAGCAGATTATAGTAAGCGTTTTTTACTTCCTCCGGCAATTGAAGATTGGGTGCCAGAAGATCATCCTGTCCGTTTTATCAGAGAATTTGTAGAGAGTCTTGATTTTTCAAAGTTAAACTTTAAAAGAAGAATTAAGAAGAAAGGTCGTCCCAATTATTCAAATGAGTTATTATTAAAGATCTGGTTATATGGCTACTATGAACTGATATACAGTAGTAGAAAGCTAGAGAAAGCTTGTTTAAATCAAATGCCAATGATATGGCTAACTGGAATGAATTGTCCTGATCATAATACCATATGGAGATTTTTTAGAAGAAACAGGAAAGCTTTAAAAGATATATTTAAGCAAACAGTAAAAATTGCAGTAAAATCTGATATGGTAGGTTTTGCAGTTCAAGCAGTTGACGGCACTAAAATCAAAGCAGATAGCTCTAAATATCGTTCTATTCATAAGGATGATCTAAAGGAGTTATTGTCTAAGCTTGATGAATCAATAGAAGAAGTATTGTTAAGTATTGATGGAATAGAAAATAATGAGCGATATCAACCAGGTTATCATTTACCTAAACGCCTTCAGGATAAAGACAATTTAAAAAGAATGATAAAAAAAGGAATTGAAGAATTATCCAATGAGGAAAAGATATCTTTAAGAGACACAGTAAAAAAGAGTATTAATTATATGGAAGAAAAAAATGTTAATCACCTTAGTATAACAGATAAGGAAGCGCGATTAATGAAAAATCAATCCACTAAAGAATATAGTTATAATGCTCAGGCTGTTGTAGATGAGAAGAATCAGATTATAGTTGGCTCAATCTTAAATAATAGAGAAACAGATTACCATAATTTAACAGAGCCAATAGATGATGCAGTTAAAAATACAAAGAGGCCATCAGATGAAACCTTGGCTGATAGTGGATATTTTTCAGGTGAAGAGCTTTCTCAAGCAAAAAATAAGGGTCATTCAGTTATTGTTAATATACCTTCTGGAGTAGGTAAGTCAAACTCAAATAAGGATGCAATAGTAAATAAAAGAGATTTTAAATATGATAAAGATTTAGATTGTTATCAATGCCCTAAAGGGAAAAATTTAACTTTTGATAGAATAAAAAGTAATAAGAATAGGAGATATTCTGTTCGAGTATATCGATGCAAGGATTTTAGAGATTGTCAGTATCACAAAAAGTGTAGTAAGGATAAGAGAGGTAGGACTTTAGAGCGAAGTCCTTATGATGGGCATATTGAGAATCAGATAAAAAAGCAAGAGAATGAAGTTAAGCGGTTACTATTATCTAAGAGAAAAAAAATCGTTGAGCCAGTTTTTGGTTGGATAAAGTTTAATAATAAGTTTTCAATGTGGACATATAGAGGATTGGAATCGGTAGAAGCCCAATGGAATCTATTATGTACAACAATAAATCTTAAAAAGTTGTATAAAAGTCGGTTTCTTAAAAAAGTCTATGCAATTTCACAAGAGTTTTCGTTAAGAAGTGGACAAAAAAAGCAAAATTTGTTTTATTTTTATTGTTTTTTGCTTGGATTGAAAAAAATTACAGAAAAACCTCGATATTGTTAGTGTTTAACAAAATAATGTGCGTAAATTTAGGATAAGTAAATGATTAAAGAGACAGCCTCCACCATTCGCCCCTACAAATAAAACCTAAGTCTTTGTCTTCATTTGTGGTAGGTTTTAAATCAAATGTATCTAGAAAAATTGGATTCTCAATATGGCAGCGGAACTATTATGAACACATTATCAGAGATGAAAAAGAATTAAATAAATACAGACAATATATTAAAAATAATCCATCAAAATGGGATGAAGATGAAGAAAACCCAAATAAAATTGAGATATACAATGAAAATAAACAATAAAATTAATATTTTGGACAACCAAATTGACCGATTAGTATATGAATTGTATGGGTTAACAGAGGAGAAGATTAAGATTGTTGAGGGGGAAAATGAATGAAATTGAATTAAGTGACAAAATTCTGAAAGATTTATATGATAAGGATAAATTAAATGGAGCTGAAATTTATAACATTGATGAGATTGCAGCAAAATATGGAATAATAGATTTACATAGAGTCCAAAGAATTGTAAAAAATTGGGATTCAGATGGATTTGTTAAAGAATATTGTGATAAGGATGGAAATGATGCAGAAATAACTTCAAAGGGTATCCAATATGTTGAGCAAAAAGCCCTCGAAAAGAACAATTCTGATATAATTCAAGAAGAGATGAATCTTGAAAATAAGAATTATAAATACGATGTAGTTTTATCTCTTGCGGGAGAGCAAAGAGAATATGTTGAACAAGTTGCAAAATATTTAAAAGAAAATGGAATTAAATATTTTTACGACAAAGAGAATAAAGCTGAACAATGGGGAAAGAATTTAACAGAGTATTTTGGTGATCTTTATAGTAATAAAGCTGAATTTTGTATCATGTTCATTTCCAAGGAATACAAAGAAAGAATGTGGCCAACTCATGAAAGAAGAAGTGCACTTGATCGAGCAATAAGAAGTAAAAAAGAGTACATTTTACCAGTAAAATTTGATGATACTAAAATTGATGGGCTTTATACTTCGACTGGATATTTAGATGCAAAAAAAACAACACCGAAAGAAGTAGTAGAGATATTTCTTGAAAAAATTGGTCGCCCGTTAAAACGAACTCATAAACATAAAGAGTTTTCTAATATACCAGTCATTAAAAAATTTGAAATCATTCCAAGTAAAGTTAAAAAAGGAGAAAGAGCTATATATTACTGGGAAGTTGAAAATGTGGATCAAAATATTATAATTGAAAATCATCATAGTAAAGGCAGTGGGGAGCATTTTTTTGGGAAAAA
Organism: Candidatus Aminicenantota bacterium; assembly: GCA_030610885.1. Lineage (GTDB taxonomy): Bacteria > Acidobacteriota > Aminicenantia > UBA2199 > UBA2199 > JAUWNT01. The sequence continues at coordinate 12,750 of JAUWQW010000021.1, forward strand.
TTATAAAGGTTACTATACAATTGATAATGTTCAGGATTCAATTACATATATACTAAGCATTGAGAATAATCTTGGTAAAGACTCAAGGACAATTGAATTAGAACTAGTAGACGATTCTGAAGTATTACTTGACAATAAAAAACTCAATAGTTTAATAAGTGTAATATCAAATACTATTAAAGATTTTGAAAATTTCACATTCAATACAAAATATGATTTTAATTCAAACTCCACAAAAGAAATAATTCGTAAAATTTCTGGTAAAGATGCTGTTAAAATTTTTATAAAATTTGTTCAAAAAATTTTAGAAAATAGTATAAGTAAGCAAAGTCCATTAAAAAAGGATAGTCTCAATAATATATTTACCGATGGAATTTTAGAGAAGGTTAATGATCTCAATTTTTTACTTGAAACAATAATAGAAACAATTGAATTAATTAAAAGTTCGGATTTATACAAAGAACAAAATACTTGTCTTATATATGAATTTAAAAAAATTATTAGATATATCAATGAAAATCTTATAAAACATAAAGAAAAATTTATAAAGATTGAGAAAGAATTACTTCCGAATGCTATTGAATTATGCAAGAAGCAAAGTGTAGATACTACTGAGTTATCAGAATTAAGAGGCGAATTTAATGAAATCAATAGTTATTTTGAAAAGATAAATCAATATTATAGATTTGCAAGTAATGAAAATGGGGTCTTTATCTCTGTTCAACCCCAAAAGGATAAAACTGAGTTGGTTGAAAATACTGTTATTGATCGCGCAACAAAAATCCTTGCGAAGGACAATATGGAAAAACTAAGAATATTTGCCGAACACATGACTGAAAAGATGTCACTAGAAACTGCAACTAAAGGCCTCTTACAAACTGATAACATAGAGGATTATATAAAAAAAGTGACTGGAAAAGAAGTTGAGATAATTGAGCACAAGGAATTGGATAAAATCAAAAACGTTATTAATCAAAGAGGTTATGTCATTATCAGCTATGCTACTTGGGAACCAGCTAAACGATATGATGGTTTAGGAGAAGGAATAATACATTGGGTTATGACAAAAGAAAAAAAAGTTCTTTTAAATAGAGAAGGACTTGATATTTTGAATACATATCATGCTGGATTTAAGGAAGAAATATCGAATCATAAACTATCATAAATATTATTAGTCAAGAAGATAGGGCAACTGGGGTTGTAATGTTTACAAGGAAAAAGGCAAAAGTGAAAGCCTGGGGTCAGGTCTTGAAATGCCACTTTTTATATGATAAATAAAAATAAAAGGGGACGATGGCTGTAATCTTTACAAGGAAAAAGTAAATGAATGGGTGGATGAGTGGATGAGTTACAAGGGAAAAGGAAAAAGTAGCGACTGTCTTAAAAGTCAATAGTTTTTTTGAACATTTTTATAATAAAATTTCAGATTTTTGTTTGCCTCAATGATCATTTTTCTCATAACAGCAACAATGGCCACCTTTGGTGGTTTTCCTCTTCCAGTCAAGATGGGGGGACGGTGGCTGTAATCTTGGAAACTTGACACAATTCTAACGTTTTGAGTTTTAAGTTTTAAGTTGAAAAAAATAAAAAAGGTAAATAAATCACCTGTTCCCTTTTTTACCCTGTTTTGCAAATGTTATCTGTTTTTGATAAACTTAATATTATTAATATAAAATTATTTATCTGAACGATGTGTTTAAAAAATTGACTAATAAAAAAAAGGAGGTGAATTAAAAATGAGAAAAAAAACAAGTATATTTTTAATAATTGTTTTGTTCTGTATCTTCGCCTTTGCAAAAAAAGTTGTGATATTACCAGAGTTACCAGAAGTTAATTATATCGCAGTAGACCATTCGCAAATTTATATATCCCACCTTACTGATATCTATATTTATTCTAAAAAGAATTTTAAACTTGTAAAAAAAATCGGTAGGTCCGGAGAAGGGCCGGGAGAATTTATAATGATGGTAATGAGGATAATTCCTCAGAATGATCGCTTGTTCATAAATAGCTTTGGAAAAATTTCCTATTGGAAGAAAGATGGAACCTTCATCAAGGAAATCAAACCCCAAGGGGGGATCTTGGGGAGTTTATCACCCATCAAAGATCATTTTGCTGGAATTAGCATGGTAGGAACCCAGCAAAAGGCAAAATTTACCATCAATATTTTTGATTCAAAAGGAAAAAAAATCAAAGAAATCTCCAATATTGGAGAATTTTCCCAGAATTCTAAGATTAGTCCTTTTCTAAATAGCCAGATGTGGTATCAGACTTCCGATCAGTTTATTTTTGTTTGTAGAGAAGATGGAATAATCAACCTCTTTGATGTATCAGGCAAAAAGCATCTCTCCATCAGTTACCCATTTAAAACCATGAAATTAAAAAAGAAACACCGGGAAAATTATTTAAACTACATGAAAACCAATCCCATGACCCGGGGGTATTATGATGTTATCCAAAAAATGATTTCTTTTCCAGATCAATTCCCCAAAATAAGATTTTTTATTGTTCGAAATGACCATCTATATATATTCCCCCACTATCGGAAAGGACATGATAGTGAAGTCTATAAATTTGATTTGACAGGGCGCCTGATCAAAAAGGCTTCGGTACCACTTGCGGACCGCCATATCGCAAAATACTTCCCCTTTGACATCTTCGAGGATAAAATCTATCAACTTGTGGAAAATGAAGATAAAGAAGTCTGGGAACTACACATTATTGATATCAGATAGCCACGAACCATTCAACTAAGTCTCAGCTTTCAGCAAAAAGAGTGTTAAATTTTTGGTTTAAAACATTTTATAGATGTGAGATGTAATCTTCAATTAAAATATTATTTTATACCACTTTTGAATAAAACACAAGGTTATTATATACCAGACATGAATAATTTACAGGGTAGAAAAAAATTAATTGACATTAAAAAAAATCTATAATAGAATTCGAAAAACAAGTGAGGTAAGTATGAAAGTTAGAGAATTGGTAAAGATACTTGATGGTGAAGTAATCTCAGGAGAGGATAAATTAGATGAAGATGTGAAATCTATAGGTGCGGGTGATATGATGAGCGAGATCCTCGCTTTTGCAAAACCAGGAATGATGATTCTATCAGCACAGGCATCACCACAATCTGTAAGAACAGGCATTGTAACAGAGATCCTTGGATTGGTAATTATATCGGGAAAGAATATCCCACAACAAACAATTGAAATGGCTAAAAAGAACAACTTTTTGCTTATAAGAACTAAATATTATATGTTCTCTTCATGCGGAAGACTTTTTAAAGCTGGTTTTAAAGGAATTGATGAAAAATAAAAAAGGCCTAAAAAAATACGCTGACATATTTGCCCATATAAAAGCATCTGATATAATGACCAAAAATGTTACAACTTTAGCACCTGAAAATAAAATGTCTCAGGCAAAAGAGATGATGAGAATAAAAAAGATCTCAGGAATTCCAATTGTTGATAAAGAAAATAAACTTATAGGAATAATAAGTTTAGAAGATATTATTAAAGCGCTTGAGTTCAACAAAATAAATGAACCTATTCAAAACATGATGACAACCAATGTAAGAACAGTAAATATGAATGATAATATAGCTAATATTGTTGAGAAATTCGATATTTTAAAACTCAGACGTTTTCCTGTAATTGATAAAAATAACAAAGTTCAGGGCATCATTTCAAGAGTAGATATATTACATGGAATACTGGAAAAATTTAATTTAATATATTCTCATGACAAAAAAAGGAACTCAACCTTAAGCCAGGAAATTTCACTTGTTACAGGTGAAAAATTACTGATTAAAGAAGCAGAGTTCCACTTTGCTATTGACAATGCAGATGTTATTGCTGCTGGAACAGGAGCTGCCCTTTTACAACAATTTTTAAAGAAAAAAGAGATAGATAATGAAATAATCAGACGAATAGGGGTTGCAACTTATGAAGCAGAAACAAATGTTGTTATTCATAGTAAAAGCACAGGGGATGTTTTTTGTTATATTAAAGAAGATAGAATCATTATACGTATAACTGACTCAGGCATTGGAATTGAAGATCTTGAACAAGCTATGGAAGAAGGATTCACAACTGCTTCTGATTATGTAAAAGAGTTTGGTTTCGGAGCTGGGATGGGTCTGCAAAATATGAAAAGATTTACTGATAAACTTGTAATTATATCTGAAAAGAAAAAGGGAACTCAAGTAGAAATGGTTTTTTTTACAGATAAATAGATTTAATCAATTTCGAATTATTTATGAAATTTCTTTAAAAAATCATCAATTCCAGGTACTCCACCCTGAAATATCAGGTATCCATTGTAAGCTTCTCTCTCTGTAATTTCTTTATTTATCGGATTAAGCATGATTTGCCTTACTTTATCCAAATCATCAGTTTGACCAAGTGCCCAACCTAGTTTTACATAAGCTACTTCAGGAAGCATATTCTCAGCAGGAATTATACCTTTATTCATTAAATCTCTTCCAGTATCGTAAACAAACATATGAACATAACCCCACAGAGTTTGAACAGTCATATATATAGCAACTCCTCTCTTTATTGCCCTCTCAATTGCAGGGTAAAGAGGTTTGTTTACATGTCCTAAACCAGTTCCTGCAATAACAATCCCCTTATAACCACTTTCTACAAGAGAATCTATTATATCAGGCTGCATATTAGGATAGTAATATATTAATGTCACCTTCTCCTCAAAATATGGATAAATTTCAACATTACGATCATTCCTTCTATGGTTATAATCTGTCCATATATGTGTTATTTTCTCTTTATCAACCATTGCTATTGGTGTATCACCAATTGTTCGGAAAGTAGAGCGATATGATGAATGCATTTTCCTTACCCTTGTGCCTGTATGCAAAAGAGCATACTCATCAGATGTAGGACCAAACATACATACCATTACCTCTGCAATATCAGATTGACTGGCTGCTTTTGTGGCATGTATAAGATTGAGAGCTGCATCAGATGAAGGCCTATCAGAAGAACGCTGAGACCCAACCAGAATTATTGGTACAGGTGGATTTTGCACCATAAAAGAGAGTGCAGATGCAGTATGATGAAGAGTATCTGTTCCATGACCAATAACAATACCATCAATCCCTTTTTTGATCTCTTCTCCAATTGCAATTGCAAGTGTCTTATACTCTTCTGGCCCCATATTCTCACTAAACACGGCAAATAGTTTCTCAGTGGTTAAATTGCATATATCTGCAAGCTCAGGTACAGCTCCATAAAGTTCCCCAGGAGAAAAAGCTGGAATAACAGCACCTGTTCTGTAATCAAGCCTTGAAGCAATGGTCCCACCTGTTCCAAAGAGTTTTACATTTGGTTTGTCCTCTGAAAAAGGGAATTCCTTTTCAGGTATTTTATAATGCGCCTCTTTATAACCAAGTTCTTTCATATTTGTAACTGTATTAACATCAATCCCAATATTGTAACCAGTTATCAGCTTTAAAACAATGTGAAGATCATCATCATTTTCAGACCTTGGAAGAATTATGCCTTTAAACTCTCCCCTTGTAGTTTCAATCAATGTTTCACTCCAGACCCTTATGTTAAATTTTTTTAAAACCAATAAAGCTTTACCTTTATATCCCTTAAAAAGATCACTCATTTTCTTCACCTGCAACCATTTTCCCAAGTTTTTCAAGCTCCATATTACCTTTTGCCATTGGATACAATTCCCCCATAATCCACAGACACTCAGCTCGTGGATTATACCTTGAACCACTTATTTCTTTAAATCTCTTTTTTAGATCTGACAAAAAAAACAGAATTTTCTTTTCACTCTTTTTTTCAAACTTTATGATCTTTAAAACAGAGTCAAAATCCATGTTTGAATTTTTATATATAACTGGTAGCATCTCTTTTATAATCCCCTTTTTTAATTTATTTTTAATCACATAGGCGAAAAGATCATAAATTTTAGAATAATTAAATAATGATGAAGAATTTGTTTTACCCTCTATACTTTTAAGTTTATGCCCAATAAGAGTTCCAACAAAAACAGGATCCACTTCAAAACTCTCTATAATATTTTTTATTAATTTAAATAAATTTAGTTTTAAAATATAGGTATATGTATCAGAAGGAATTTTCCACTTCTCAAGCTGATTGATTTTTGAAGCAATACTTGATGAAAGCAATTTTCTGGCTTCCTGAATCTGGCTCTCTTCTATAGGAATTGGGGCAGAATCAGTGTCAGGATACATACGATTAGGCCCTGGCAGAACTCTTTCGAAAATATTGGTGCCATCTCTAAATGACTTTCTGGTCTCATTTGGAACACCCTTGAAGGCAAGTAGGCACCTCTCCTCAATAGTTTCAAGAGCAGTTTTAATATCTGGATCTGAGCCACAAATAATCACCTGAGCATCATTTTCTTTTATGTTTAGAATCTTTTTTACATAGAATAGTTCATCTTCACTTATAATTGGCTCTAATTCCTCAGAGTGTATCATATTTGGTTTTTCAAGACATGCTATAACCTTAAGACGATCTATCAATTCATTTGCAAACATCTTGTCAGGTTGTGTAAAAAATGAAAGAATCCCTCTAAAATCAGGTAGATTCACACACACAATTCTATTCTTATTTACACCTAAATTTTTAAAGGGAAAATTGTTTGATTTAAAAAGATTTGCTGAAATATCTCTGCTACTTATTCTCCATTTTGAAGGATCAGTAATACGCTTATTTAACATTTTTTTTATTTCAAGAAGAGCTTTCTGACGGAAGGCTTCATTATGAGTTAATTCTGGTATCCACTTGATATGTGAAACACCCTTGATTTCAACTCTGGTTCCACCATTTATACTTACATTAACATCCTCTCTTGCAGCACCTATTCCTGTTCTAACTCTTCCTGTACTTCGAGTTAAAAAACGAAGGTAATGCCCGGCTTCTTCTGCTTCTGCAGGGGTTTTCATATCAGGGTATGTTACCATTTCTACTAAAGGCATGCCAAGCCGATCAGTTATATATACTCTCTCATGACCAATATCTGAAACCTCTCTACAGGAGTCTTCCTCAACACTTACCTGAATTATACGTATCTTTTTCTTTTTTAATTGGATCTCACCCTCGATTCCAACAAGAGCAGTCCTCTGAAAACCTGTAGGAATACTGCCATCAAGGTACTGCTTACGAGTAATATGTAATTCACCTACAATATTTGTATTTAAAAGTAATGAAATTTCCAGGACAATGTCAAGAGCCTCCCTGTTTAAAATAAATGGGGGGGTGTCATCAATTTCATAAGTACAGGCTGTTTCATTCTTTATGTGATAAATAATATTCTTTTTTGTTTTAAACTCCATCAATGCAGTTCCATCATACTCACCCATTTCACTCAGAGTGGGTCTCATATGTCTGATAATTTCAGCATCATATTCATCCTTCTCTTGATATAAACCCGCAGGACAACGACAGAATAGTTTTTTTTCAGTTTTTAACTGTTGATGAATTTCAAGGCCGCATTTAAATCCCATTTCATAATAATCCTGAGGTTTTGTCTTTTTCCTTGGCAAATACCCTACAATCTTCTTTGTCTTTTCATAATTTTTTAAAGCGTCAAACTTCATGTTCATATTATAATTCCTTTGATTTTAAACACAAGTATATTTTTTCATACTATTGTTGTCAAGAAAATATAAAAAAATATTTTGAATACTACCTATTGATTTTATTTTTTTCATATGAAATAATGAAATCAAAAAACTAAGGAGAAAAAAATGTCCGAACAAAGTTTACCTAACATCTATGTACTTTTAAAAAAAATCGAGGAATTGGTTGATTCTGTGCCTTGCGAGCAAAATGACAGAATTGATTGGAATAAACTCAAACAACAAAAAGAGGCAGCTCATTTGGCTCTTGACAACTTGTTTATTATGCTTGCACAACCCGGAATAGACTCAATAGATCCATGTCCATTTGGAAATCCAAAAAAATAATTTGTTCCATTTCTAACACCTAAACAACTTATAATAGTTTTATATATTATTTCATGTTATTTTAAATGGATTTTTGCAGCTTTACCTTTATTGTAACTGAAGATTGCAATTTCAACTGTACATACTGCTATAAAAAAAAAAGTAAAACATATGTCACTGACTCCATAATTGAGAAATCTATAGAATTTTTCTTTCCATATTTAAGTAAAGAGTGCTACATAAATTTTTATGGTGGTGAACCTTTACTTGCTTTTGATAAAATTAAAAAAATCATTTATATTCTAGAATCTAAAAATAAAAAACTTAAAAAAAACTTCCATTACTCAATAACCAGTAATGGAAGTTTAATTGATAACAAGATACTAAAATTTCTAAACCAATATAAATTTTCATTGATGATAAGCTTTGATGGATATGCTCAAGAGATATCAAGAAAAAAAGGTAGCTTCACACAAACAATTTCGATTATTAAAAAAATTCTGAAATACCCTGACATAAAGCTTGAGATAAATAGTGTATTCACACAAAAAACAATTGGAACTATTTCAAAATCCATTTCCTTTATCCTTGGTCTTGGAATTCCTAAAATCAATCTTTCTATCAACACAACAGAAGCCTGGAATAAAACATCAATTCACAAATTAAAAGAAGAATTAACAAATCTAAGCGATTATTTATACTTACATTATAAAAAAACGGGCTCTATTCCTCTTAATAATTTCAAAGATGATTTTGAAAAAGGTATTTTCCAATGTACAGCAGGTAAAGATCGTATGGCATTAACTCCACATGGAAATATCTGGGGATGTTATCTTTTCTCAGATTATTTTCAAGAAAAAGAAAAAACCTTAGAATACCTCAAATATTCTTTTGGTAATCTGGATTTTTTCATAAAAAATCATAAAATAATTTATACGAAAATCCTCTCAAATTATTCAAAACTCAGGATGGACTATTATTGGACTTCAGATAAATTCTGCATGTTATGTAATAATATCGAAGATTGCAGGATATGCCCTATGGACAGTGCTTTTTCCGGATCTATTATTGGAAAAGTAGAAAAATGGGTATGTCAAATCAATAAGATCTTTTTAGAGGGGAAAAAACTGTTCTGGCAAAGAATAAAAGATTAAATATAGGATAAAACTTTATCACATAGAAGTAGTTCTTTTAAGAGTTATCAGTTGTTTTTTAGCATCCTTAAGTTCATTGTGCCAAAAATCTGCTTCTTTCCACAACAAGATAAATTTCTCAAAGTTCTCTATTGCTTTACCTTTCCAGCCCTTTTTCTGATATATCTTTGCTATCCAATAAAAACTTTTAGAATAAATATCACCAAATCTTAATCTTCCATAAGTTAAATTTACAATCTTTTTACATTCCTGGAGAGCCTCTTTAATATTTCCAGTTTTATATAATATTGATGCCAGAGTAGATATATAAAAAGCATGCTCATCTTCCATATCACTTTGATAAGGCAATAAATCTATGGCTCTTTTAATATAAAGAATTGATTTGAGAACATTATCTTCTTTGAATGCAATTAATCCCATCAAATGGTGATAACATCTAAAACCCCTCTTGTCTCCTGTTTTTGCAACCATTTTTTTTAATTCTTCTGTACATTTCTTTGCTTCATCAATTGTATCTACCTCAATCAGGTTAAGGCCCAGAAGATGATAAGCCTCTACCTGATTTTCTTTAATATTATATTCGAGGGCTTTTTCAAGAACTTGTTTTGATAAAGTAATTGATTCTAAAAAAAGTCTGTATTGAAATTTCAAATAAGCCAAAAATAATTTAAAATCTAACTCATAATATTTCAAACCGGATTTTTCAGAAAGTGCAATCCCCTTGATAATATTCTTTTTACTCTTTTCATATTGTCCATAAATTAAACATAAATGTGCTATCCAGAAACGCCCTGACAACTCAGAATCCGAATCTCTTTTCTCAATTTCAATAAGTTGCTCATAAATTTTCTGAGCTTTTGTTAAATCCCCTTTTAAATGGTAAACATTACCAATCAATTCAAAATTTTTATAATTATTAGCTTCTAAAGAAATTACATTTTGCAGTTCCATTAAAGACAGATCATACCTGTGTTGACACGTATAAATATCACTTAAATATCTATGATATCTTACTCTATTATAAAATAAATGCTTATTTTTCTTAAGAAAATCTATATCTTTATCATACCAACCTTTTTTCATAAATAGATAAGCAAGGTTCCATAAAGCAATCCTTGATTTGTCATTTATCTTTAAAACTCTTTCAAATTTCCTGATTGCAAGATCCCATTCTTCAACATTTCTATACGTTGAGCCTAACAAAACATTCCCCTTTTCATCCTCTGGATAGAGTTTTAATAAATCCAGATAAGGTTTTATCTTTTCTCTATAAGATTTTCCAATCTGATTATAATAAGAACCTTTTATCAGATAACGTTCTCTATCGGATACATGGTCAGACAAATCCATTGCTCTTTTTATATATTGTAAAGCAAAATCTGATTGTCTTAAATATAAATAATTTACTGATATTTTGTTATAAGCAATAGCAAATTCAGGATCAATAGCAACTGCCTTTTTTAGGCTATTAATGCTCTCGTTGAACTTTTGCTCTATATAGCAGCTTTCACCCTCAACATAGTATTTTAACGCTTCAGGCGAGTTAGTTGTAATCTTACCAATCTCTCTATCAATATCATTAAGAATCTCTTTTGGAGTAAGACTTAAGCTGGATTTTATTTTTAGAGTCAATCGGTCAATAACAGAAAAAAGGCTTGCTTCTCCCTTTCCATCAACATATACTGTGTCTAATAATTCTCCCTTTTTCGGTTCAAGAATCTTGATGCTTACACGAAAAATATCACCTGCTTTAGCATAACTTCCCAGAATAACATACCGGACATTTGCCTTAGAAACCACCTTTTCAATAATGTCAGGCCCATATCTTGTATGTTTTAAATGATTTGCTTCTTTTAAAATTTGATAGAGTTGATCTTCTGGCAATACTCGTATATATTTGGATTGAGCAAGATCTGTAACCAGCAGATCAGAGAAAGCCTGACTCCATTGATCCAGTGTATTTTCACCTGTGTTATTTTCAAAATGCATTACTGCTACTGAAGGCTTTAACTCAATGTTAGAAATCTTTTTATTAAGTAATCCCCCTTTTTTTATAAAATAAAAAGAAATCGTGAGTAAAATAATCAAACCAACAAAAAGGATTAATTTGAACCCTTTATTATTTATTTTAAAAATATCTATTGGTTTTGTGGTAAATTTACCTTCTGTTAAATCATCAAGAATTTCTTCTGCATTCATGTAACGTCTTTCTAGCTTCTTCTCTAAACATTTAAGAATAATCTTTCTAATAAATAGAGGAATTTCCATTTCCATATCTTTTGGAAATTTAGGTATTTCACTGATATGCTTCTTAAGGTATCCAAAGTCTGTTTCCGATTCAAAGGGGAGACTGCCTGCTACCATCTCATACATCATTATTCCAAAAGAGTAAATATCTGAGCGTCCATCAATCTTATCACCTCTCCATTGCTCGGGTGAAATATATTGAGGAGTTCCAACAAGAGTTCCAGTAAAACTTGGATCACCTTCTCTTAAGGATTTAGCCAGACCAAAATCTGTAATATAAACTCTTCCATTTTCATCTATCATTATATTTGACGGCTTTAAATCCCGATGAGCAACGCCATTCCTGTGAGCTGCACCAAGCCCCTCTAGAATTTGTGTGGATATGCTAAGTATTGAATCAATACTTAAAGGAGAGGGAGATTCCTGAATTATATCTTTCAGACTTTCCCCTTCAATATATTGCATTGAAATGAATTTAATATCATCTTTCTCACCAAAATCATGAATTCTAAGCACATTCTCATGTGATATCTCTCTTGCAAGTAGAATCTCATTTTTAAACCTTTCAATCATTTTGGGATCTGCAAGAAATTCAGGACGTATCATTTTTAAGGCAACAACTATGTCCAATTCTCTATCCACTGCTTTATATACTCTTCCCATTCCACCCTGTCCAATCTCTTCTATAATTTTGTATCTATCTGCAAATAGATCATCTGGATTAAAATTAAACTCAGATTTAATATTTGGAATTTTTGAACTCCCCAAAGAAGATGAATCAGACCTTTTCAATAAATCTGAACCACACTTACTGCAAAAACAGCTTTCATCGATATTCTCAAATCCACACTTCCTACAAATCATTTATATACACCGCTTAGCAATATGTTTTATCACATGAAAAAAATAACAGTAAAAAAGAAAAATGTCAATAAAATAAATATGAATATATTTTAAATTGTTAATTCTAAGACAATATCTTAAAAATCATCTATTAAAATTTGCAGAATATAATTGTTTATTTAATATATAAATGATAAAATAATTTCTAAGAATGAATATTAAAAAAAGACAAATCTGGGCTATATTTTTTATATTTACACTCCTTTTAACTGCATGTAAAAATAGTACGGACTTATCAGAAAATGAGCTTGAACAAAAAGTATTTCGCTTGATAAATGATCATCGCATTTCTAAAGGGTTAGATAAACTTGAATGGAATGATGCAATTGCTGAACAATGTCGAATACACAGCAGTAATATGGCATCTGGGATAGTTCCCTTTAGTCATGATGGATTTCAAAATCGTTTAGCAATAATTAAAGAAACTATTCCTTATTCAAGAGCAGCAGAAAATGTTGCATATACTTCAGGTTATTCTGAACCTGCAGAAATTGCATATAAAACCTGGCTACACAATGAGGAACATAAATTAAATATTGAGGGTAATTATAATCTCACAGGTGTGGGTGTAGAAAAAAATGATATAGGTGACTTTTACTTTACACAGATATTCATCCTATCAAAATAAGCTCTGGATCCAAGGCTGAGAATTCATGACCTTGAACACTAAAAAGGATCACCTTCTCCCTTGTTTTTATCCTTTATATCATTTGTTATCTCTTTTCTTTCTGAATCTTGAAGAAGCTGGGAAAATTCTGTTTGCAATTTTTCAAATTCCCCTCTTTGCTGTTTTAAAATCTCCATGCATGTTCTTGCAGCAATAAGAGCCTCTTTTGTTTTTTCAACAAGATCATCTATTCCAATTTCATCCTTATTTAAAGACTCAGTAATACTTTCTAAAATAGCAAAACTCTCTTCATATTTTTTTGACTTATCACTCATTTCCCCTCCTTTCTTTTATTTTTATAATTCCATCATTAAATTTTAACTTTGGAAAATCAATTTTTTTAAACTCTTTTATTGACTTAATAATCCTATTTTTTTCATCTAACGTTAGAGTAAACCCCTTTTCTAATATTCTCTCAGGATCATTTGCACATACAATATCTCTTCTTGATTTTATTGCTTTTTCTTCATCAGAAATTGCTGTTAATGACAAGTTCAAACCTATTTTTGAGAGATCTTTAATTTTCTCAACAAATTTTATATTCTCTCTATCACGTTTGTGAAAATCCACTCTTAAAATAATTTTTTTAATCTGTTTTTCCTCTCTATTATTTAAACTCTCAGCCTTATAAACTAATTGTCTCACAAAGCTATTTATTCTTCTTTTATGATCTCTCACTGTAAAATAGACTGACTGCCCCATTAGGCGAGCTATAGAGAAAAAACGCTCCTCTATTAATCTTAAGATACTTAAAACAAGAGAAGGGATATTTCTTAAAAATGAATTCATTTTCTCAACCTCTCTATTATGGACATTTGAAAAACAATTGATCAATTTATATATTGATTCTGTAAGCTGATCCTGTAAAGAAACATATCTATCTTTTAAATATTTTCCTATTCCTGAAGGAGTTGATGGAGCAGGAGTAAAAAAAGAACATATCTCAATTGCAGACACATCCTTTTCATGTCCTATTGCAGTGATAATTGGTATTTTACAATGACAAACCCTCTGACAAATTTTATAATCATTGAAAATTGCTAAAGACTGTTCACTCCCACCACCCCTTGCAATAATAATAGCATCAAGGGGAATTTTCGGGTTATTCTCAAGAAAATCAATGGCATTTAAAATACTTTCAACAGCATTTGAACCTTGCATTCTGCTATCAACAAAAAAAAGGTTGTATTTCCCTTCATAAGGATGCAGCCCCGCCATAATGTCCTCAATAGATGTGCCCTGTTCTGACGTAATAACACCAATACGATAAATTAATAATGGAAGCAACATTTTTTTTTGTTTTTCCAAAATACCTTCATCTTTTAATTTTTCAAGGGTAATCTCCCTTTGATTCCTAATTTTTGATTGAGTATATTCGGGAAGTATATCCAGTAATTTCAAACGAATATCTACCATGTTTTTTAAAGGAAGATATACTTCAACAAGACAAAAAACAGGCAAATCTTTTTCGATTGTCTCAGAAGCTCCCGACTCATTTAACTTATGATTTATTATTTCCAGGTCCCTTTTTTTTACTTCAACCTTAAAGAAAATATCTGTATTTTCATTTTCATCCTTTAAATCAAAGTATGAAGCCCATTTATAATTCTTTATATCTGAAGCCACTAATCCACGAATCCAGATTTGTCCCCCTACTCCCCTCTTTATCAATTGGTCAATTCGATTCCTGAGCTCTACAACAGACATAGATTTAGGAAACTTTGAGAGTTCCGACTCATGATAAACCCTTTCAATAGCAGGTTTTGATTCAAGGTTATTCTTTAAAACTTCTATCTCACAATCTACATCCTCTGGATTTATACACCAACTTTTATCTTCAGGATTCCAGCGATAACCCAACAATTTCAGATCATCTTTTATAGGGAAAGCATTATATATATGGATACTATTCTCATCAAAAGCAACGCTTACCTCTTTACCATTAATTATTACATTAATCCATTCCATTTTATTATCTTTCTATGTAATTCAATTTCTTAGATGAAATATAAATCAATTTTATTATAAAATCAATTAAATATAGATTTTTTACTCCTAATTAGAATGCAAATAAACTAAATGAACATATTTAGAAATATACGAGGATTAATTTTCAGTATTTTTAAGGTTTTCATTGACTTTTTTTTAATAAAAGAAACCAATAAATGATTTTAATCATCTATTAATTATTATCTATTAATTTATGTTAGTTGAATTTATAATAAAATTATGTTATAAAAATTTTCTATAAAAGAGGCCTAAATGAAAAAAGTTATAAGTTATTTTTTTATTTTCTTGTTGTTCCAATTTTTTCTATCAGGTGAAAACATTGAAAAAATTGTAATAAAAGGGAATAGCAAAGTTTCAAAAGACACAATCCTTTTCTATATGAAATCAAAAGAAAATGGTATCTATTCAAATGAATTTATAAAAAAAGATTTCAGATCATTATGGGATACTGGATTTTTTGAAAACATAAAAATAGAATCGGAAAATGGCAAATCAGGTAAAATTATTACAATAACTATTAAAGAGAACTTAATGATTTCATCAATAACTTATAAAACAGGAAAAAAAATAAAAGAAAAAGATATCACCGAAAAATTACAGGAAAATAATATTGTTCTAACAACTTTTTCTCACTATAACCCTTCAAAAATAAAAAAAATTGAGAAAATAATAAAAGATATACTTCTTGAAAAAGGATACAATGAAGGAAGAGTTAATATAATTACAAAAAAAGAAAAAGAAAACATCTTATTAACAATTAATGTTATTCAAGGACCTAAAACAAGAATAGGTTCAGTTATTTTTCCAGGATTAGATCCTAAACTGGTTTCCCCGGGCTTTGTAAGAAGAGGTATGAAAAACAACAAACAACATGGTATTTTATCTACAATCGGGAGCAAAGATGTTTACAATAAAGAAAAAATGCCTGAAGATTTGGAAAAGATAAAACTAAGACTTCAACAAAAGGGTTTCTTAGAAGCTAAAGTAGGTAAACCAACTTTTTCTATATTTAACAGATATAGTGTGTGGAATTACTTATGGCCCTTTACTAAAAAGCGAAAAATGTTAAAAGTTTCAATTCCAGTTGAACTGGGTCCCAAATACAAAATTGGTGAAATTAAAATAGAAGGTAATAAAATAATAAGAACAGATTTTTTAAAAGGAATGGCTTCTTCAAAGATGAAAAAGGGCGAAACATACAATATAAAGGTAAGAGATAAGATAATAGAAAATATAAGAAAATTTTATGGTTCTTTAGGTTATTTCTACTGCCAGATTGCACCTGTTGAAAATCTCGATCCCATAAAAAACATAGCTGATTTAACCTTAAGAATTATTGAAAATGAGGTTGTATACCTGGGTAAACTGGAATTTGAGGGCAACACATATACAAAAGATCATGTAATTAGAAGAGAATGGTTTTTAAGAGAAGGTAATGTATTGAACTCAAATTTACTTGAAGACTGTATAAGAAGAACGAAACAATTAGGACTTGTTACAATAGAAGAAATGCCTGAAATAAAGCCTGATTCTCAGGATCCACAAAAGATAAATATTACAGCTAAAGTAAAAGAAATAAACCGCCAATCAATCAATTTTAATGTAGGATATAGTGGTTATGATGGATGGTTTATTTCTGCAGGTTATTCAACTCAAAATTTTCTTGGACAGGGAGAAACTCTCTCTCTGAATTTTTTAAAAGGATCCAGAGCAGAGAATTATAATTTTGGATTTACAGAGCCATACATCCTTAACCTACCTGCAAGTCTCGGTATTAATGTATTTAAAACTTCATATAATTACCCATATTTATATACCAGAAACAGTGCGGGTTTTCACATAATGTCATCCTACAGATTCTGGCGTTTCTGGGGGTCTTCATTACGATATACATTAGAAAAAGTGGAAATAGATAATATTGATGAAGATTTAAACTGGGAAAATCCCTTCTCATTCTATTACTATACAGAGGGCAAAAGAACAATATCCTCTCTATCACCAACATTATATTACTCAACAGTTGATTCTCCGATATTTCCATCATCAGGTGTAAAATATCTCTTTAACTACAGATATTCTGGAGGATTTCTTGGAGGAGATATTTACTTAAACAAATTCAAGCTGGAATTTATTAAATTTATTCCAGCTATTAAAAATCACACTTTTGGTATACATGCAGTGTGGCAACAGGTTAAACCTTTTGGAGGTAAAGAACTGCCTTTCTATGAAAGATACTTTCTTGGAGGAGAACAATCAATAAGAGGTTTCGATATTTATAGGATAGGTCCTAAAAACGAAGATGGCTATATCATAGGTGGTGATAAAGCTGCGGTTTTGAACTTAGAATACAGAATACCTTTGAACCAGCAATTTTCATTTGTTTTGTTTTATGACATAGGTAATTCATATGATATAGGAGTACCCATAAACATAGATGACACTTATTCTTCATTAGGGATTGAGTTTAGAGTATTCGTCCCAATGTTAAATGTTCCGTTTAGATTAATATTTGCTTACAATCCGAGATCTCTACATGAAGAAGACTCACATTATCAATTTAGATTTGCTGTTGGACCATCTTTTTATTAAAATACATTGGATTTATAAAATGCAATACATTTTAGCTAAAAAAAATAATTTTAAAATCAAAAGGAGTTAAAAATGAAAAAAACATTAGTTTTAATTTTTACAATTTTCACACTAGGAGCATTCATCTATGCAGAAACAAAAATTGGAGTAATCAGTGCCGAACAAGTAATTCTAAACACAATTAGAGGGAAACAGGTAAAACTAAAATTAGAAAAATTAGGAAAAATCATACAGGAGAAAGTAGCAAAAAAAGACAATGAAATCAAAAAGCTTGAAAAAGATTTAGTATCACCTGCATTAAATGCAGAAACAAGAGAGAGAAAAGCAACTGAGCTTCAGTTTAAAAAGACCAATTTAAAAAGATACGCTGAAGATTCTAGAAAAGAGTGGCAATTACAGTATAAAAAAGAGATGATGAAATTAACTAATGAGGTAATGCCAATAATTAAAAAAATTGGAGAATCAAAAAACTATACTCTTATCTTTGACATACAAAGTTCAGGAATATCTTACTTTGATAAGACAATTGACATAACAAATGAGGTTATAAGAGATTACGACGCTAAATATCCAGAAAAAACGAAATAGAATGGAACATGTGTTAAATATAGAAGAAATTATAAAAATAATACCCCATAGATTTCCATTTCTTTTAATTGACAGGGTAACTGAAATCAATGGAGCAGAGTCAATTAAAGGTTATAAAAACATAAGCGCAAATGAGATGTTTTTTCAGGGTCATTTTCCAAATCATCCTGTATTCCCCGGAGTACTGATCCTGGAAGCAATGGCACAATTGGGAGCTGTTCTGATTTTAAAAAGATTCCCAGAAGATAAAAGAATGGCTTATTATGCTGGTATAGACAATGCAAAATTCAAGCGCCTTGTAGTCCCGGGAGATAAACTTGAGCTTAGCGCAAAAATATTAAGAGACAGAGGTGGTTTTGTAATCATGGAAGGCAAAGCCTATGTTGACGGAAACTTAGTAGCTGAAGCCACCCTTAAGTCAATCTTAGCTAAATGAGTTTACAAAAAATAGATCCCAGTGCAATTATAAGTAAAACAGCTACACTGGGTAATAATGTTGAAATAGGTGCATTTTCAATTATTGGAGACAATGTTTATATCAAAGATAATTGCAAAATAATGCATCATACTGTAATTAACAAAAACACTGAAATTGGATGTAACTGTAAAATATTTCCTTTTGCTTCGATTGGTACTGATCCGCAAGATATTACTTTTAAGGATGAAGATACATTTATTGAAATAGGAGAAAATAATATTATAAGAGAATTCACAACAATAAATAGAGGCACATTAAAAGGGGGCTCCCATACAAAAATTGGAAATAACAACTATATAATGGTTTACTCTCATATTGCTCATGATTGTAAAGTGGGAAACAACACTATTTTAATAAATGGAGCTACTCTAGCTGGACACGTTGAAGTTGAGGATTTTGCTGTTATTGGCGCCTTCTCTTCAGTACATCAATTTGTTAGAATTGGAAGAAATTCATACATAGGAGGATACACCATTGTTTTACAAGATGTCTTACCATTTGCAAAAATCTCTCAATCAAAAGAAGGCTACGATTTTTTTGGACCAAATTCAATTGGAATGATGAGAAATGGAATCAATAGAGAATTTATAAACAATGTTAAAGATATCTTCCATATTATCTATAGATCAAATTTAAATACCACACAAGCAATAGAAAAATTAAAAGAAGAGTTCATTAATTCTGAAGAATCGGATATAATCATTGACTTTATTTCACAGACAAAAAGAGGAATATTAAAAAACTTTACATTCAATGGTTAATTAAAGGGTTTAATAAATGAGAATTGGAATAATTGGAACTGGT
>JAUWQW010000124.1 GCA_030610885.1 Candidatus Aminicenantota bacterium
ATTAAAATTTTATAATTATTTTAGGTGTTCTCTGCTGATTTTAAAAGATCTATTTATAGAGAAATCCTTAAAATCCATATCCCATTTTCCCTCTACAATAAATTTGGCTAGATGTTTCCCCATAGCTGGACCAAACATAAATCCATGGCCACTCATTCCTGATGCAACATACAATCCTTCTATTTCTGATTCGTCAAGAATGGGATTACCATCTGGAGTCATTGTGTAACATCCTCCCCAGTGTCTTAATACAGAAGCATTTTTAAGAGAAGGAACCAACCTTGTCATTCTCCATGCTATATTAGGAAGAAATTCAAATGAAGCATCTTCTCTTATGCCCGGGACATTAGGTACAGGAGTATAACATCCAATTACTTGACCATTAATAAGCTGATGAAAATAGCAGCCATCTGAGCGATAATCTACAATCATTTGTTTAAAAAATTTCGGCATTCTTTCTGTAATCATTGCTTCATGTCTTTCAGGATATAAAGGAAGGTTTAATCCTACTTTTTCACCTAATTCTCTTGTCCAGGGTCCAGTGCTTAGTAAAACTTTTTCCGCTTCGATTTTTGTTCCGTCCTCTAATATTATGGAAAAATTCTTATTTTTATTTAATTTAACAACTTCTTTTCTTAAAAAGAAATCCCCTCTATTTTCTGTTATAATTTTTTTGTATCCTCTGAGTACTGCAAATGGAAATGCCTGTCCGTCATCTGGACAAAAGGCACCTGAAATTATGCCATCTGTATTTATGTGTGGTACTAATTTTTTTATATCATCAGGAGAAAGTAAAGAGATATTGATTTTTTCCTTCTGCTGAATCTTTATGTTTTTTTTGAATACTTTTTCTGTGTTTTTGTCATGTGCGAGCAAAAGGTAACCTCCTCTGTAAAACTCAACAGTAAATCCAAATTCATCTTCCATTTGTGAAAAAAGTTCTATGCTTTGTTTCATTAAACGTATTGTTGTATGATTTGAGAATTGTTGTCT
This sequence comes from Candidatus Aminicenantota bacterium, assembly GCA_030610885.1. Lineage (GTDB taxonomy): Bacteria > Acidobacteriota > Aminicenantia > UBA2199 > UBA2199 > JAUWNT01. The sequence goes on from JAUWQW010000124.1 coordinate 994, forward strand.
GATGCCTCCTATGCAACGTCCTGTTGAACCAGCGCCTATATATCCTTTCTCAATAACTACAAGTTTGATATCTTTTTTACTCAGATAATAAGCTGTAGCCATACCAATAATTCCCCCACCTATAATAGCTACTTCATAATTATTATTCATCTGATTATTCCTCTACAAAGATTTTCATATGAACGGGTTTTAAAGGAGGGCGTTTATTCCACTGTTTGATTTCTTTGGGTTTTTTATTTAATTCTCTGGCAAGTAATGAAACTAATATTGATCCGCATGTTCTTCCCTGACAAGGACCCATTCCCACTCGTAATATACGTTTGAGATCTTCAAGAGTTGTTGCACCTGATTGTATTGCTTCAGTTATTTCATCCTCTGTTACATCTTCGCATCTGCAAACAATAACCTTTTCTTTCATTTTTTCCTCCTGAAGCCTCTTACAATTTTTATTAGCTTTTCATCCATTTTTAAAGTTACTAAAATAGTACGATCATGTTTTTTTAAATTTTTTATTTGATCAATGGTTCCTTCACCTACTTTTTGGCCGGAACGATCAAGAAGGTCAACTGGTTCACCTTTATCTGGAGGAAACAGTTCATATGGTATGGTAACAAGACCATACCCTTTGGAAAGATCCATTAAAAAGATTGCTAACCCGGGGCAAATTCCAAGGCAAAGTCCACATCCCGTGCAGGTTTCAAAATTGACTTCTGGAGAAGAATTAATATTTCCTTCAATTGTTATAGCTCCAAAAGCACAGGCTTCTACGCATGGATCACATGGTATATTCTGGCTGCATTCGATTATTGCTACTGGTCTTTCTCTAATCCTATCTTTTGATGGGAATTCTATGTGTTTTTCAAGAAAGTATCCCTTTTTAGTGTATTCCATTGTCCTTTGCCTCCTTATAAAGCTTCTTGTTCCCAATTCTAATTTTTTCACCAAATGGGCCTTCTCTCAATTCTACAAGCTCCTTTTGATTTTTTATTATTTCTCGTTCGAGTTCTTTGTTTTCTCCAATAATTTTTTTTGCTGCATTTAAACCTGCAATTCTTCCTTCCAGCATAGCTGAAGATGCTTCTTCAATTCCTGAAATGTCCCCAGCTATAAAAACCCCGGGAATAGAGGTTTCCATATTCATATTATGAAGGCTAATGTATCCTCCAAGCTCAGGTATGTATGTCATCTTTGCTCCAGCCTGGGAAAGGATTTCTACTGATGGGCTAAGCCCAACTGCTAAACCTACAGTATCCACATTCAATCTTTTTTCAGTTCCTTGAATTTTCTGCCATTTATGATTGATTTCAGCAATTTCAGCTTGTTCCACTTTATCTTTTCCAAAAACATAAGAGATTGTGTGGGATGTAAATATTGGAACTCCGAGCCGTTTAAGTTTAGCTGAATGAACAATATATGCACCTACTCTGGGCAATGCTTCTGCAATAGCTACTACTTCTATTCCTGCTTGGAGTAATTGATAAGCTACAATCACACCAATATTACCTGCACCCAAAATTAGGACCTTCTTACCTGGTGTTATCCCATATACGTTCATTAGTGTTTGAATTGCCCCAGCTCCATAAACTCCGGGTAAATCATTGCCTGGAAATAAGATCGACTTTTCTGATGCTCCGGTAGAAATGAGAATTGTTTTTGCTTCAACTTTATAATACCGCCCTTCTTTAACAACGCCCAGTATGTTCCCAGGATAAAAACCAACTACTGATGAAGATGTCCATATGTTAATTCCTCTTTCTTGAACATCATTTATTAAAATTTTTGCAATATCTATACCTCTTGTGCTGGCATAATGAGATTTGCTACCAAAAAATTTATGAGTTTGCTTTATTAATTGTCCTCCAATGAGAAAATTTTCTTCTATAATAAGTGGTTTTATTCCAAAACGGGAAGCATAAATAGCAGCAGAAAGCCCTGCTGGTCCACCTCCAACAATTGCAAAATCTGTTTTAATTACAGGAGTTTGTTTAAATATTTGTGAACCTGAGAATTCTTCAGGAAATATCTTGGCTTCTGTTTGTTTTTTTACTTTCATCCCATATTTAGCTGGAACAATACATGTTCTGATATTTGATACCCCATCAACTTCCATTACACATGAAGCACATTTACCTATTGCACAAAAAAATCCTCTTGGACGATGAAAGCGAGGACTTTCTGAAAGGGTTGTGATACCAGCTGCATGAAGGGCAGCTGCAATAGGTTCATCTTCATAGGCTATAATGGCTTGGCCTTCATAAAAAAATGTAATTTCTTTTTTTCGTTTGAATTTAAGAATTGGATGTTTCTCTAATCTCATATTTGCTCCTTTTATTTACAAAAAAACAAGGATATTCAGCTTATTTAAGATGTTTAAAGAAATTAAAATTTCTATTTTCTGTCAATTTTTTTTATATCATAGCAAATCTTGTAAGTCAAGAATTTGATTTATTTCCTAATAATCAACTAAAATGTCATAAATAGTTGAATATACCTCCATTATACTAGTTATAACTGGTATAATAGAGGTATGAAAAAAAATAAATTTTTCACCCACCAGGTGAAAGCCCCAAATGAGACAAACAAATGAGGC
>JAUWQW010000041.1 GCA_030610885.1 Candidatus Aminicenantota bacterium
TAGTTACTTGCTTTTCTTGTAATTGTTAATTTATTATTGTGATATGTAATTATAGCACTTTCTCCCGTTTTATCAACAACCATAATCTGTGAAAGTCGAAATCCTTCCCAATAATATTTCTTAAAAAGGTTTATTACTTCATCCACCGTGGCACATTCTTCTAAAATTTTATAAAGAACATTACCTCCAATATCGAATCTATTATTATCGTTATTAATTTCAGTATATGGATATGCTCTTAAACCATCCCAGAATAATCCTTTTTCATTAATACCTGCTTGAACCGAGCCATCATATCCAAACAAAGCATGTCCATATCTTCCTTCGTTAGCAGGGATAAACCAAACCTGAGAATTTCTCTTCTTGTAATCTTCGTTACTTCCGACTAAAGTCCTTTTACTGTTTGTACTCATAAACACTGTACACCCGTATAATTGAATGCTTGTTTGCCATAGAAGTACTAAAAATAATATTGATATAGACTTTTTCATTTTTTTGCTTCCCTATATTCCGTTAGAATGCCGCCTAACGTATGTGTATATCTACAAGTAGACATATTTCTTCTATATCTTTCTAAAAAGGTAGATATATACTCCCGAATTGGGAGTATATATCTACCTTTTTTATTTTTTGATCTAAAAAATATTATTCTTACAGATAAACCAATTTTATTCATTTATAATATCCAAATAATCAAGTGGACTTTTTATCTTATCCAATCCTCTCCTTGTAATATGGGTGTAAATCTCAAAAGATTTCATCTTATATATAACATCCTTATCTATGTAAAATAACTTTTTTAAACAATATAATTCAATAAATAAACAATGTCAAGATTTATGTTATAATACACTATATTATTAGGAGAGATTCATGATAAGCCAGGAAAAATTCACTATTAAAGCAAATAATGCAATTGAAAAGAGCGTTCAATATGCTCAAGAGTATGGAAATCAGGAGATCACTCCTCTTCACCTTTGCAAAAGTATTCTATCTGACAAAGAAAATATAGTTTTTGAAACAATAAAAAAAATTGGAGCTGAACTTCACAAAATTTCTTCCAAAATTGATGAAGAACTAATGAAATTGCCAAAAGTTGGAGGAGGAGAAAGATATGCGAGTAGAGATTTCAAAACAATTTTAGATAAATCATTTGAAATAGCAAATCAGTTCAAAGATGAATATATTTCTACTGAACATCTCTTCCTTAGTATACTGGATTTAAAAGGCACAGGTTCCCGGATTTTAAAATCAAACGGAATAGACAAAGATAGCTTTTTAAAAGCTTTAATGGAAATTAGAGGTGATCATAAAATTACAGACCAAAATCCAGAGGAAAAGATTCAGGCATTAAAAAAATATGGAAAAGATCTTGTTCAGCTTGGCAGAGAAGGTAAACTTGACCCTGTGATTGGAAGAGACGAAGAGATAAGAAGACTTATGCAGGTACTTGGGAGAAGGACAAAAAACAATCCTGTATTGATAGGAGAAGCAGGAGTTGGTAAAACAGCTATTGTTGAAGGTATAGCATTAAGGATTGTACATAAAGATGTTCCTGAAACTTTAAAAAATAAAAAAATCATAGCACTTGATATTGGTACTCTTCTTGCAGGGACAAAATACAGGGGTGAATTCGAGAACAGATTAAAAGCAGTAATAAAAGAAGTAGCAAAATCCAATGGGGAAATAATACTCTTTATTGATGAAGTTCATACAATTGTAGGAGCTGGCGCTGCAGAAGGAGCAGTTGACGCTTCAAATATGCTTAAACCTGCTCTATCAAGAGGAGAATTACGCTTAATTGGTGCAACAACCCTTAATGAATATAAAAAATATATTGAAAAAGACCCAGCACTTGAAAGAAGATTTCAACCCGTTTTTGTAAAAGAACCATCTATTGAAGATACAATTTCTATCTTAAGAGGGCTAAAAGAAAAGTATGAAATCCATCATGGTATAAAAATAGCAGATGCAGCTTTAATTTCTGCAGCAACACTTTCAAATAGATACATTGCGGATCGCTTCCTTCCAGATAAAGCAATTGACCTGGTTGATGAAGCATCTTCCAAATTGAGAATTGAGATGGATTCAAGCCCTGAAGAGCTCGATGAATTGGAAAGGAAAATAATACAGAAAGAAATCGAACGCCAGGCACTGAAAAAAGAAAACAGCGCAGATTGCAGAGAAAAACTAAAGACATTAATTGATGAACTTGAAAACTTAAAAATAAAAAGAGATAAAATAAAAACACAATGGAACCTTGAAAAATCTTTAATGAATAAATTAAGTGTTTTAAAAGAGGAAATCGATCATTTAAAAAATCAACAGAATGAAGCAGAAAGAAAAACTGATTATGCTCTTGCAGCCCAGATACAATATGAAAAAATCCCTGGAAAAAACAGAGAAATTGAAAACACTCAGAACAAACTATCAAAAATTCAGAAAGAGAAAAAGATTATAAAAGAAGAAATAAATGAGGAAGATATTGCTGAAGTAGTTTCTAAATGGACAGGTATTCCTGTGAATAAACTATTAAAAGGGGAAAAAGAAAAACTTCTAAAAATGGAAGAGAGTCTAAAAAAAAGAGTCAGAGGGCAGAACGAAGCTGTAAATGCTGTATCAAGGGTAATACGTCGTTCAAAAGCAGGGCTTCAGGACCCGAAAAGACCCATTGGCTCATTTTTATTTCTCGGGCCTACAGGAGTTGGCAAAACTGAGTTAGCAAAGGCTTTAGCTGAATTTATATTTAATAGCGAAAAAACAATGGTTAGAATTGATATGTCCGAATATATGGAAAAGCATTCAATATCAAAACTAATAGGAGCTCCTCCTGGATATATAGGATATGATGAAGGTGGTCAATTAACAGAAAGAATCAAGAGAAGACCTTATTCTTTAATACTTTTAGATGAGATTGAAAAAGCTCATCCAGATATATTTAATATTTTACTACAAATACTTGATGACGGAAGATTAACTGATGCTAAAGGTAAAACTGTTAATTTTAGTAATACAATTATTATTATGACATCCAATTTGGGTTCTGAATTTATTCTTAAGAAAAGAGATTACAAAGAAATTAAAAGAGAAATAGATGAACTTTTATATAAAAACTTTAAGCCTGAATTCCTCAATAGGATTGACGAAATCATTACATTTAGGCCCTTAAGTTCAGAAGCAATAAAGGAAATAACTTTTATAGAGATAAAAAAATTATCAAACCTGTTAAAACCATCAAGAATATCAATTGATATCAGTAATAATGCAATTTTAAAACTCTCTGAACTTGGATACATTCCAGCACTTGGTGCAAGGCCATTGAAAAGGGTTATTCAGCAGGAAATCCAGGATAAGTTATCAACTCTTATACTGGAGGAGAAACTCCTCCCAAATACAACAATAAAAATTGATTACAGGAAAGATAAATTTATCTTTGAATAAGATTCTGGGGTCTGACCCCATTATGGCACAACAATATTATTAAAAATTTCAGTAATAATGTCATCAGTAGTCATCTCTTCTGCTTCAGCTTCATATGAAAGAATAATTCTATGCCTTAAAACATCTCTTCCTATCATCTTCACATCTTCTGGAGTCACATAAGCTCTTCTTCTTATAAAAGCAAGGGCTTTTGCTGTTTCAGTCAAATAAATCGATGCTCTTGGAGAAGCACCAAACTGAATAAGGTTTTTTAATTTTGCAACTCCCGATTCTTCAGGATATCTGGTTGCAAAAACCAGATTAATAATATAATCCTTTATTTTCTCATCAACATAAACCATTTTATAAGATTTACCAACCCTAAAAATATCATCCTTTGAACAAACAGTTTTGACATTCAGGTTGTTTTTTGTTGTCATTCTTTCCACAATTGCCTTTTCTTCCTCTTTTGAAGGATAGGTGATTATTATTTTTAATAAAAATCTATCTATTTGGGCTTCAGGCAATGGATATGTACCTTCCTGTTCAATTGGATTTTGAGTTGCCATTACCATGAAAGGAGGTTCTATTTTATGACTTTTTTCACCTATGGTTACTTGCAGTTCCTGCATTGCTTCAAGTAATGCACTTTGAACCTTTGCAGGAGCTCTATTTATTTCATCTGCTAAAAGCAAATTTGAGAAAACAGGACCTTTTCTTGTATAAAAATCGGATGTTTTAGGGTTAAACACAAGTGTTCCTGTTAAATCAGCTGGAAGCAAATCAGGAGTAAACTGAATTCTATTAAATTTTAGATCAATTACTTTTGCAAGAGTTCTAACAGCAAGTGTTTTTGCCAGTCCAGGCACACCCTCTAAGAGGACATGGCCTGAAACCATCAATGCAATCATCATCTTTTCTAATAATCCTTTTTGACCCACTATAACTTTCCCCATTTCCATAAGTATTTTATCTATAATCTGGCTTTCCTCATTAATTTTTTCATTCATATATGAAATATCCTGGTTCATTTAAACCTCCTAACCATTTTGTAATCTATAATCAATGCCTCTTATTTCAACAGCTTCTGTCATCTCATATAATCTGCTTCTTATTCGATCACCAACTCTTTGAGATAAAGACTCCCCTCCATCTGAGGTGTTATCAAAATAATTTGTAGCACATATTGTTATTTTTTTATTATTATATCTTCTATTAAATAGATAATAGATATTGTCATAAACCCAGGGGCTTATTTTAGAAGCTCCTAATTCATCAAATAACAAAAGCTCAACCTCAGATAGCTTATTAATTAATTGATTTATACTCGAGAAATCTCTGGAAGCAACGTCTTGACCAGAACGCATTTCTCTAACAAGATCATTCCAATCAATATAAAAAACATCTATATTTTCAAACCTCTTCATTAATTCTGTTGCAATTGAACACAACAACCGGGTTTTCCCAATACCTACAGGACCTTGAAACAAAAGCCCGTCATAAACACCAGGATAATTATCAATAAATTTTCTTGCTTCTTTTTTTGCCTTTTCCTGAGATGGATTGTTTGGGTCAGGTTTATATATTTTGAGTTCAGCACCTAAAAATCTAGGGGGAATATTAGCTTTTTCACCTTTTGTTATAAAAATATCGAGATATTGGCATCTACATTTAACAGCAAGCTCTACACCATTTTTCTTCTTAACAACCCACCCCGTTCCATTACAGAATTTACATAAATTTTTCTTCAATTCAAAACCCCATAAACACCCTGTTTTTTCAAACTTTTTTTAAGCTTCATTATAGCTTTCATTTCAATTCTCCTAATCCCTTCAGGACTCATATCCATCTTCTTTGCAATCTCTCTTAATTTCATTGGCTCTTGCCCAGAAAAACCAAACCTCATTTTAATAACATTTGATTCTTTTTCATTTAGATTTTCTAAATCTTTTCTTATAAGATCATTCATTGAAATACCAAGTAAAACATCCTGTGGATCAAAAGCCTTCTGGTCTTGCAGAAAACTTGAAAAATCAGTGGATTTCCCTTCACCTATCTTTTTATCAAGAGAAATAATTTCCTCTGGAATTGCAAGCATCACCTTTACCTTTTTGATTGAAATTCCTAAAGCAGAGGATAATTCATCCTCTCTAGGTTTCCTCTTAAATTCTTTGTTGAGTCTAAAATAAGTCTTCTTAAATTTCAAATAATCATTATAAAATATATCTGGAAATGAAATTATATTATGATTCTTTGATAAATATCTTCTTATTTCACTTCTCACCCACCAAAGTGCGTAAGTATAAAACCTATTATCTCTAGAAGTATCAAATCTTCTCAGACCTTCAATAAGTCCCTTATTACCTTCATTTACAAGATCAAGAAGATTATCTCCTTTAAAATAGTATTTCAACGCTTCTTTAACCACAAGTTTTTGATTTGCAATAATAATTTTTTTGAATGCTTCTTTATCTCCATTTTTTGCTTTTATTATCAATTCCTTTTCTTCTTCTGCAGATAGTATAGAAATGTTCCTTACTTCTTGAAAGTATAAATTTAAAGAGTCAAGCGACTCACTTCTAATCTTTTTCTTCATCTTTAAATAATGTAGGAGACGATGATGAGAATTTCACAACTGCATTCTTTTTTTCTTCAAAAAATTTTTCTTTGCCAACAAACTCTTTTTTTAATTCTTCAAGGAAATTCGAAAATTCTTCCTGCATAATTTCCATTTTTCTTTTCATATTATAAATAATCTCAATCCCTGCAAGATTAACTCCCATTTCCCTTGATAGGTTGAGTATAAATTCTAATTTCTTAAGATCTTTCTCCAAATAAACCCTTGTATTGCCTTTGGTCCTTGATGGAACCAAAAGGCCTTCTCTTTCATACAATCTCAAAGTTTGTGGATGTATATTGTATTTAGAAGCAACAGCAGAAATGAGATAAGTTTTTTCTTTCATTTTTCCATATCTGTTCTTGGGTTGTATGGAGATATATTTTCAACCTCTTTCAGCAATCTCCTAACTTCCAAATCTTTTATGGATGGGGGAACAATTTTTATTTCAATTATCATATCTCCTTTATGTTTTGTTTTAGGGTTGATTACTCCTTTAGTCTTCAAGCGTAATTTTCTACCTGAAGGGCTCTGTGGGGGAATTTTTAACAAAGCTTTTCCATCAAGTGTTGGAACCTCAATTTTTGCACCTAATGCAGCTTCTGAATAAGTTATAGGAAGTAAAATTTCTAAATTTGAACCATACCTTTTAAAAAATTTATGCGGAGTTACATTTATTGTTATTATTAAATCTCCCGGAGGGCCATTTAGTTTCCCTTCATTACCTTTTCTGTTAATTCTAACTCTTGAATTATTATCAACTCCAGCTGGTATCTTAACTTTTATTCTTGTGACCTTATCAACCCTTCCTTCCCCATTGCAAACCATACAACTTTTCCCGGGAAAATATCCTGTACCTGCACAATTCGGACATACTGAAGCAAATCTCATAAACCCGGTTTGCTTTTGAACTCTCCCACTCCCTTTACAAACAGGACAAACTGTTCTTGAAGAATTCAGTTTAACCCCTTTTCCTTTACATGCAGAGCAAATCTCTTTTCTTACAATTTGTATCGGAGTTTCAATGCCATTTGCAGCATCTAAAAAACTCAAATTCATTGAATATCTAAGATCTTCACCCCTCTCAGGCTCTTTTGCTCTTGTTCTGGTTTGAGTCTGAAAACCACCATGCCCACCAAAAATTGTTTCAAAAATATCATTAAATGAGCTAGATCCAGTTGAAGTAAAATTAAACCCTTCAAAATCCGCACTTCTTCTTCCATTGCCAAAATGAGTTCCAACACTTCCAAAAGTATCATATTGTTTTCGCTTCTTTGGATCCTTTAAAACTTCATATGCGCCTGTGATCTCTTTAAACTTCTTTTCAGCTACCTTGTCTCCTGGATTTAAATCAGGGTGATACTTTCTTGCTAATTTTCTATATGCTTTTTTTATTTCTGAAAGCGATGCTTTTCTACTCACTCCAAGTATTTTGTAGTAATCACTCATATATGAATTTTACTTTACAAGGCTCAAAAAATCAAGCTGGCTTATCTACGAAATTGTTTTTTAAAGTTTTCTTTATCTTCTTTTATTCCAATTATACATGCCTTTATTTTTTCAATAATATTGTATTGTGAGTTCTTAACTTTCAGTTCTTCTCCATCTTTTAATGTAATGACTGTATATGGTCCATCTTCTATCTTTTCAATAAAATCTGAATTTAATAAAAATTCAACTCCGTCTTCTCTTATTAATTTAATCATTCGAAAAAAATACCCCCGATTTAATTATTCTTTAAAAAAAATACCTCTGATAATTTCTTGTAATTTATAAAATCATTTACCTTTTTTAAAGTATTGTAAGCTGCATTTTGTTCTGCCTGCCTTTTACTCTTACCTGTTCCTCTACCTATTTCATTGCTCTCAAAATAAATTGCTGTATAAAAAACCACATCCGGAGGTTTACCAATCTCATTCAGGATTTTATACACGGGCAAAGCATTCTTATGCTTTTGAATTAATTCCTGAAGCTCTGATTTATAATCATTAATTTTAATACTCTTTTCAGGCAACTCCTCAAAAAAACCCCTAAAAAAAGGTAATACAACACTTGATGCAACTTTAAAATTTGAATCAATATATAATGCACCCACAATAGCTTCAAAAAGAGATGCTATTATTTTTTTATTATTCCTTCCATTGTGCTTATCCTCACCCTTTCCAAGTAATATATAATCTCCAAGATTAATTGATTTTGCAGCTTTAAATAAAAAATCACTAGACACAAGGTGAGCTTTTAATTTTGATAATTCACCCTCATCCAATTTTTTAAATTTTTTAAACAAATACTCAGTTACAATTAAATTTATAACAGAATCTCCAAGAAACTCAAGTTTTTCATTATTTAAAATGCCCTTTTTCTTTCCTTCATTATATGATTTGTGTATCAAAGCTTTTTTTAAAATTTCTATATTTTTAAAATTATAATTTAATATTTTTTCAAGTTCTTCCATTTTTATTTTACCTTCAATACAATAAAAGTTAAATCATCTCTATTAATTTTTGTCTCAGAAAACTTAATACTAAAGTCAAGTATTTTCTGTTTTATCTCTTTAGCAGAAAATTCATGATTTTCTTGGATCAATTTTTTCAAATTATCAATACCCAACATTTCATCCTCTTCATTCATGATCTCTGACAATCCATCTGAAAACAAAAACAAAATATCTCCTTTTTTATAATTTATCTCAATCTCCTGTATCTTATCTTCTGAAAAATTTGTTAAACCAATAGCCATTCCCTCAGGAGATAACTCAAAACATTCTTTTTCTTCAAAACTGAAAAAAACAGCCTGTGTATGCCCTGCTCTTGCAAAGATAAATTTGTTTTCAGGAATTATAAATCTTGCCATATTCATAGTTATAAATGTTGTTTTATCAAAAGAGTCACACAAACTAGAATGGCACTCTACAATTAAAGATTTTGGAGATAATTCTTTCTTTTGAAGGAGAGTAATAATTCCTTTCATCTCAGCCATATAAAAAGCAGCAGATGTACCCTTACCTGAAACATCTGCTACAAGAATAGTCATATACTTGCCTTTTTTATAAAAATAATCAAAATAATCACCAGCAACCTCATCAGCTGGAATATTAATAGCTGCTATATCAAACTCATCAGTAATAAAATTTTCTTCTGGAAGCAGCCTCAATTGAATGCCCCTTGCAATTCTTAATTCTTCTTCCAATCTCTGTTTTTCCTTTTCTTCAACTAATAGTCTACCAATCCCGGATGCCATTTCATTAAATGATTCAGCTAAATATTGAAGTTGATCTCCTGATTTTATTTTTATCCTGTATGAAAAATCACCTCTCATTATTTGTCGAATACCTTTTGTTATCTGATTTACTGATTTTGTTATAACCCTTAAAATTTTAATACCAATAAAAAATGATATTACTATAAAAACAGTAAAAAACCCAATAAGAAAATATATACCCTTTTTAATATTTACCTGTATAGACTTTGAATCTTCTCCTTTCAGTTTTAGTAAAATTTTATCATAATCAATTGCCAACAGATAATAATGTTCTTTCTCCTTTAATCTTTTTAATTTAATTTCATCAAAATCAAAGAATTTATATTTATATGGCCATGGTAATAAAAAACGATCCTCTTGTTCAGATGTGATATTTGAGATTTCATCAGCTACTGAATTAGCAGAAAATGATCCCTCCTTGCTTATTAATCTTATTTTAAAATCACTTATAGTTGATAACTCATCCAGATAAGCCTGATTAACATTCATTGCAATTAATACTGAATAGTTTGCATTTTTTTTTAAGACACCAAGATATAGTCTGTTTTTAAGCTTAAAATATCCAGAAAATTGATCCATTCTTAAATTCTTTTGCTCAAAATTATATGGGTGTTTAAAAAAACTTTTATATTCATTACCTTGTTTTTCACTTAAAATCATTAAAAGATTAGAGGGATAATATCTTTTTAATCGCTCTACTCTCTTTAGCATCTTTACTTTATCATTTAATAAAAGATAAACATTAACATTGTTTTCATAGTCAGATAATTGCCGTTTTATCAAGTTATCCACAATAACCACACCATACTGAGCTATAATCACATAAAGTAAAAAGAAGAAAAATATTCCAATTAATATTATTGGAGTTACAATAAAAAAGAGTCCTGAAAAAATGAGTCTATTTCTTGTTTTCCATAGTAATTTTTTCTTAATAATCAAAAATAACCTTATTACTGCAACAATAATTAACACATTTAAAAAGAAGCGAAAGCTTCCCCTGAAAAACAGATATGATAAACCTGTGATTATAAACAACAGGGCAATAAAAAGATCTATTTTTTTCCATTGATTAAACATTTTAATATTTTTTAATTATATTATTTATATAAACTAAAAACAACACCTTATTTCATAAAATATAATTGAAAAACACATATAATTGCTATATAATCCAATTTACATTACTTTTTTATTTTTTATTTAAGAAAAATATGAATATAGAAGAAAAAAAGTTTTTTGCTTTTCGTAAAACATTTCCAGTATATTCTCAGTGCATTTACGTGAATCATGCTGCTGTGTCTCCTCTTTCGCAAAATGTAAAAAACAGCCTGATAAATTACTGGCAAAACAGATCACATATACCTGTGGATATTTACCCATCAATTATGGACACATTAGAAGAATTTAAGGAAATGATTTGCAAACTAATTCACGCAAAAAATTCTGATGAAATTGCAATTATTCCCAATACAAGCTCCGGATTAAATATAGTTGCATCAGGTTTGAAATGGAAGAAAGGTGACAGAATTATACTAAACACAATGGAATTCCCAGCTAATGTATATCCTTTTATGAACCTAGAGAAAAGGGGGATTATAATAGATTGGGTAAAACCTGTTAATGGAAAAATTCAGGTGAAAGATATTGAATCATTAGTAACAAATAAAACCTGCCTTCTTAGTATAAGTTTTGTTCAATTTATAAATGGGTTTAGAGCTGATCTTGAAGCAATTGGAAAATTGTGCAAACAAAAGGGTATATGGTTTGTTGTTGATGGTATTCAAGGTGTTGGAGCCATACCCATAGATGTTATGAAATGCAATATAGATGCCTTTGTCTCAGGTGGGCATAAATGGCTGATGTGGCCAATGGGAACAGGATTTTTATACACAAACAAAAAGCTCTTATCAAACATTCAACCCACTTATGCTGGCTGGTTATCCGTAAAGAATAGCTGGGACTTTTTTGATTATAAACTGAATTTCTTAGATACAGCAGAAAAATTCCAGCCAGGCACTCTAAATTTTATGGGTCTTGTTGCTGCTCATAAAATGTTATCAATATTTTTAGAATTAAAAATTGAAAATATTTTCCACAGGATTTTGTCTCTAACAGATATGTTTATACATGGGATAAATAATCTTTCAATAAAAATAATAACACCCGAACATAAATCTATACGCTCAGGAATTATATCAATAGAAGTTCCTAACCCTGAAAAGATATTTGATGAATTATATGATAATCATATTTTTGCAGCTTTAAGAGAAGGGATCATTCGTTTCTCAATCCATTGCACAAATACAACAGAAGATATTGAAAAAGTCCTTCGATGCCTTAAAGAGATTACAAAAAGAAACATAAAATAAACCTCACATTCATCTTGATATCAATGGTTCAATAGAGTATAATTTCACCTATTAACAGGAGAATATATGAACAAAATAAATGAATCCATTTTTAGAGAATATGATATTAGAGGTATTGTAAAGCTTGATCTTCAAGATGATGTGGTTGAAAGAATTTCTTCAGCCTGTGCTGCAATATATGTTAGAGAAAACAAAAAAACTATAGTTATAGGAATGGACGGGAGACCAAGCTCAGAACATATTAAAAACATAGTCTCAAAAACTCTTTCTAAATATGGTCTAAACATAATAGATATTGGACTTGTTCCAACCCCTGTACTTTATTATGAGGTTTTTAAAATGAATTTTGGAGGAGGTATAATTATAACTGCTTCTCACAACCCCTCAGAATACAATGGGTTTAAAATCCTTGTTGGCAAAAATGCCATGTTTGGAGATCAAATAAAAGAGATCTGTAAAATTGCAAAGAGCAATAACTTTCCAACAGAAAAACCAGGAAACATTAAAAAAAAAGACGTTACCAATGATTATATAGATTATATTATCAATGATATTAAATTAAATAAAAAAATAAAAGTTGTTGTGGATTGTGGTAATGGAACAGGTGGAATCACAGCTATTCCTATTTACAAAAAATTAGGTGCAGATGTAATTGAACTATACTCAGAAGTAGATGGGACTTTCCCCAATCATCACCCTGACCCTACTAAAATTGAGAATTTAAAAGATCTAATCTCAAAAGTTAAGGAAACTAATGCTGATCTTGGAATTGGACTTGACGGAGATGCTGACAGAATAGGAGTTGTATGTAAAAATGGGGATATTTTATGGGGTGATATGCTCATGGTTATATTTGCAAGAGATATACTTTCTGAAAAACCTGGAGAAAAGATCATCTCTGAGGTTAAGGCTTCTGAAGTGCTATACTCCGAAATAAAAAAGCATGGCGGTATTCCAATAATGTGGAAAACAGGTCATTCTTTAATAAAGAAAAAAATATTTGAAGAGAATGCAGTTCTTGCAGGTGAAATGAGTGGTCATATATTTTTTAATGACAGATGGTTCGGATTTGACGATGCAGTTTATTCTGGTGCAAGACTTCTTGAAATACTTTCAAACTCAGATAAATCTTTGTCAGAGATCGTTGATACTATTCCAAAAGTATTCAACACACCTGAAATTAGAGTTGATACAACAGAAGAGGCAAAATTTAAAATAGTATCCGAAATGGTTGTACACTTCAAAAAAGAATATGAAGTGATTGATATTGATGGAGGAAGGATTAAATTCCCTTATGGCTGGGCTCTTATAAGAGCATCAAATACTCAGCCTTCACTTGTAATTAGATTTGAAGCGAATTCAGAAGAACATCTGAAAGAAATAGAGGGAATATTTCAACCTGTTCTCAAAAAAATAAAAGATGAGATTGAAAAACAGCTATAATAAATTAATTTGGGTTGTTTCCCTCTGGTTTTTTTAATATCTATGTGCAAAAGACATTTTGACATAAATGTGAATTATTAATAAAATAAAAAAATGATAAAAATCAAACGTATTTATATTTACATAACAATTCCTTTGTTAATTGTCTTGATTTGTGCTCTTTTTTTTATCTTCCTTCATAAAAAAAAGCCTGTTATCTGGACTTGTGAAAACAGTCTACATATTGTAAGTGCACCAGATATAGATGATAGATCAGACATGGGTACTCTTATTAGATCCATTGACTTTAGTTTAGAATATTTGAATGAAATCGATCCTAAAACTTTGATAAGTTTTGGAAAAGAAAAATTTACATCAAAAAATATAAAAACCAGTCTGATAGATTTTAAAGAAAAATTGAAAGAACTTGGTTTAACAGAAAAATTCTTCACATATATTAGAAAAAATTATACTTTTTATAAAAGTTCTGCAAAAAAAGTATTGTATACTGGTTATTACGAAGCAAATTTAAAAGGCTCTCTTATACAATCTGATATTTATAAATATCCCTTATACAGAAAACCCGAAGATTTATATCGCATTGATCTTTCCAAATTCCCATTTTATCATAAATATAACGGACCTCCTGAAATATTAAGGGGAAGACTCTCTGAGAACAATCTAATTTTACCCTATTATACTCGTAAAGAAATTGATTCTGAAAAAAAATTGGCTGAAAAAAACCTGGAAATAGTATGGGTTGATAATGTAATTGAGCTTTTTTTTCTTCAAATTCAAGGCTCAGGAATTATTTATTTAGATACAGGAGAAACTTTGAGAGTAAACTATGCTGAGAACAATGGTCACCCTTATCAGGCTATAGGGCGCCTACTTATAGATAAAGGTGTCTTATCTAAAGAGAATGTTTCAATGCAAAGCATTAGAAATTATATTGAAAAACATCCTGAACAAATGGAAAAAATTTTTAATTATAATCCAAGCTATGTTTTTTTTAGAAAAGTGGATGATGGACCAATAGGAAGTATCGGTGTTCCTATCACACATTATCGCAGTATTGCAACTGATAGATACCTGTTCCCAAAAGGAGCTATTTGTTATATTAAAACCAGATTACCTGTATTTGATGAAAATGACAGAATAAAGGGATGGAAATTATTTCAGAGCTTTGTTTTAAACCAGGATTCAGGAGGAGCAATCCGAACACCCGGAAGAGTTGACCTATTTACTGGAAACGGCAAAAAAAGTGAATTAATCGCAGGTCATTTGAATCAAAATGGTAATTTATATTTTTTAATTAAAAAACAATAAAAGGAATTTAATATTAAAAAACCCCGGGAATTATCTCTCCACAGTATTTACATTTATTTTTATCCATTCCAACAACATTTGCTGTTAATCTCATTCTTTCAATTAATAGTTTTCCACACTTGGGACAATATGTGTTTTCAGCATCAGACATAATATTACCTATATAAACAAACTTTACACCATTTCCCATTGCAATCTTTCTTGCTTTTTTTAGAGTACTCGGGGGCGTTGGAGGGATATTTTTCATCTTATAAGTAGGATAAAAGCGAGAAAAATGAACAGGCACATTAACACCTAACTCTTTAACAATCCACTTAGTCATTTTGTCAATCTCTTTTGCACTATCATTAAGTGTTGGAATAAGAAGAACTACAATTTCAAACCAGATCCCTTCATCTTTTAATACAAGCAGGGTATCCATAACTGGTTTAAGTCTCCCTCCACAAACTTCTTTATAGAATTTATCATAAAATGCTTTTAGATCAATCTTAACTGCTCCCAGATATTTGCAAAGCTCTCTCATGGGTTTTCCCTGAATATACCCGTTTGAAATCATAACATTAGGTACACCATGTTCTTTCCCTTTAATAGCACAATCAAGCATATACTCAAAAAATATAACAGGTTCTGTATAAGTATGAGCTATTGTTTTACAATTATATCTTTTGGCTGATTTTACAACTTCTAATGGTAAAAGATTGATAGATTTAACTTCTTCAGGCTTTTTTTGTGACATCTCCCAATTCTGACAGAAACTGCATGTAAAATTACAGCCTGCAGTTGCAATTGAAAAAGATTTAGTTGATGGATAATAGTGAAATATTGGTTTTTTTTCTATTGGATCTATATGAGCTGCGCAAGGATTTGCATAAACAAGAGTATAATAGGTTCCATCTTTGTTCTTCCTCACCCCGCAAATCCCTCTCTTATGATTTTCAACAATACATTCATGAGGACATAAAAGGCATGTTATCTCTTTACCATCATTTTTTTCGTAATATTTTGCTTCTTTTACATGTTTTGTACTTGATCTTGGATAAAGTATATATGGATCAATAAACATAATAGGTGTACAGATAGCTGCTGAAGCAGCCGCTTTTTTAATAAATTCCCTTCTATTAATTTTCATTTTTTATTTACAGTTTCATTAAATACAATTGCCTGAAAAATATAAAACTCGACATCCTTTGACGTATATTCATTATTTCGAAGGCCCGCTTTTCTACAAAGGTGACTTAAAAATTCATCAATATTCCAACCTGTTTCTTTTGCAACCTGAGGTAAATAAACAGCCTGATTATACCCTTTTTTTATTATAACCCCATCAATCCCAAGATGGATTTTTCTATAATCTCTGATCTTCTCTAAAGGAGTCATCACAGAAATTTCAATATCAATTATATTCAGCTCCTTCTTTTTTACAGGCATGAAACGTGGGTCCCTAACTGCTGCATTTACAACATTCTCCATTACACCCTGAAAAAGAGGTTTTGTCCCAATAATAGTACCAATACATCCTCTCAATTCCCCTTTCTCCCTTAAAGTCACAAATACTCCTGTTTTTTTCCTTAGATTTTCTGTTAATTTGTGTCTTTTCTCAATATTAGTTAAATAATCCTTTTCCTTATAGTACATTTCAAGAGTTTCACGAGCTATTGACATTAATATCTGTTTTTCCTTTATACTTAGATTTAAAAACGATTTTTTATTAACCTTTGATTCATGAAAAGATTTTTCTTTACTCTTTTTTTCAAAAAAAACAATTGAAGCATAACTCACACTTAAATTATAGTTATTCTCTGCATCCCCTGACTTGTAATAACTCATCAACTTACTCTCTATTTTCTTTCCAGAAAAAATTCTCATCATAATTCCAACAGGAACAAATCCACACATTGTAATGCCTGTTTTTTGTTTATATTTAAAATAACCATCAAAATCCATATCCAGAATTCTATTTATAATTCCCATATCAAGTTTTGTTAATCTTTCCTTAACATTCGTTTTAAAAGGAACATAATCAAATACCTGACCATAATGTGTAAAATCACTACTTGCAATAACAATGGTTTTTTTATCAACATACTTTCGGATTATATCTGATATTAATTTAAAATCTTTCCTATTCAATTGCCCAAAAAGAATTGGTACGATTTTGAATTTATTTTCTTTTAAAACCTTCTGTAAAAAAGGGAGCTGATTCTCAATAGAATGTTCATACTGCATTATGTTACTGTCAGTTCTGAAAAATTTTTCCTTTGACAATCTTTTTGTTATCTCTCTATCAACGGGAATTTTTCCTAAGGGTGTGGAATTATATAAAAAATCCGAGACACAAGCCCCATAGAAATAGGCTCTGTGAGAGACACCTAAAATTATAACTCTATGGATATTCGATAAATTTCCAAGCTGTTTATATGCTTTTGAAGCGCATTTACCTGAATAGGCAAAACCTGCATGAGGAGCAATAATGCCCCTTATTCTCCCTGGAAAATCTTTTAATTTCGTTTCTCCTAAAAGATTTTCAAGCATTGAATTCAAATTAGATTTAGGATGAGGGTACCAATTTCCAGTCTTTAAATATTTCCTTGTATCCTGGCTAAAAATAGAAAAAAATAAAATAGAAAAAATTAGAAAAAATAGTATATGTTTTTTTGTCAAGACCTGACCCCTAGAGCTTGTTTTGCTCTTTTACTAACCCAAATATTTGGATCATTCTTTAACTTTTCTAAATAAATCTTAGTCTTATCTCCATCCAATTTTGAAAGAGCTTTTATGAAATTCAATTTAACCTCAACATTTTTATCATCTAAAATAAACTCCCCCAGATCATATAAAAGCTCACTCTTTCTATTACCTAAAATCTCAATTAAAACTGCTCTTTTAAACCACACAGCTCCGCCCTTTATTGCTTCTACTAATTTTAATTCATTCACATTACCTTTTGATGAAATGTGATTTACAATAATTTCTCTCATTTTAATGTCATAAACATCCAGAAGAGTAATTAGTTTTTCCAAATTCATTATCCTTGTGTTTTCAAGGAGAGTTCTTAAATGAAGTACTCTTTCTTCACTCTTTTCCTTTCTGAGCATCTCAATCATTCTTATAGCACCACTATCTCTTTTTTGAACTGACTCGCTAACTGCTTTTTTTGCAGCATTAGAAACAGAACCATCAGGATGATATAAAAATTTTCTAAAATAGAATTTATCCCTGTATTTTAACTCTCTTAATACCCTTAAAGATGTTGCAATTATTTTTGAAGAAAGATCCAATTTCAAAATTGACTTTAAAAATTCAATCCTCTTTTTCTTTGCGAAATTAGTAAATTTCCTACTTTTAAGAAATTTTATTTGATCAAAAGTACATAAATCTAAAAAATCTCTGATAGTATCCTGCATCACATTTTTTTTAATAAATGCCCCATTTTTTCTTTCTTTGTTCTCAAATACCTTATATTTTCCTTGTTTGGTTCAATCTCAAGGGGAACTCTCTCTACAATCTCAAGACCATACCCAGAAAGAGCAATATATTTCGCAGGATTATTTGTAATTACCCTAAGTTTTTTTAAACCAAGACTCCTTAAAATCTGAGCCCCTATCCCATAATCTCTCTGATCAGGTTTAAAACCAAGTTCTAAATTTGCCTCAACAGTGTCCATTCCACTTTCCTGCAATTCATAAGCCTTAATTTTTTCAATTAGTCCAATCCCTCTTCCTTCCTGGTTTAATAAATATAAAAGAACACCTCTTCCCTCTCGTGTTATTAATTCCATTGCTCTGTGAAGCTGTGACCCACAATCACACTTCAATGACCCGAATGTGTCCCCTGTTAAACATTGAGAATGAACTCTAACAAGAACAGGTTCATCAGTTGATAAATCTCCTTGAATCAATGCAACATGAGTTTCTTTATTAATAGCATCCACAAAACCTTTAATCTTAAAATTACCCCACATAGTAGGGAGATTTGCCTCAGCAATTTTTTCTACTAAAGTCTCTTTTTGTACTCTATACTTAATAACATCTTCAACAGTAATGATTGGAATATCAAAAGCCTTTGAAAATTCAACCAAATCAGGCATTCTTGCCATTGTCCCATCATCTTTCATTATTTCACAAATAACACCTGAAGGATATAAACCAGCAATTCTTGCAAGGTCAAGAGAAGCTTCAGTCTGACCTGTCCTTACAAGCACCCCCCCTTTTTTTGCTTTTAAAGGAAAAATATGACCAGGCCTCCCGAAATCATCAGGTTTCGAATCAGGATTTATCAAACATTTTACTGTTTCAAATCTGTCATATGCAGATATTCCAGTAGTTGTATTTTTTATTGCATCTACAGAAACTGTAAAAGGAGTTTCAAAAGCAGAAGTGTTTTTGTCAACCATTAATGGAAGCTCTAATTCTTTAACTCTTCCCTCTGTCAAAGAGACACATATTAGACCTCTTGCATTAGTAGCCATAAAATTAATTGCTTCAGGAGATACCTTCTCGGAAGCTATCATTAGGTCTCCCTCATTCTCTCTATCCTCATCATCCACAATAATAATCATTTGGCCTTTCTTTAGATATTTAACAGCTTCTGGAATTGAAACTAAGTGCTTTTTTTTCATATTTTTTCTTTTTATTTTACATTAAATTATAAAGATATTTTACTATTAAATCAAGTTCAATGTTTACTCTCTCTCCAATTTTCAAATATTTGAAATTTGTTGTATTAAAAGTATGGGGAATAACATTAACAGAGAAAAAAGAGCCTTTTACATCTGTTATTGTTAAGCTAACACCATTTAATGTAACAGAACCCTTATTAACAAGAAAATTTTTCCAACTTCTGTCTTGGTAAGTAAAACATACTTTCGAACTTTCAATGCCCCTATTAATTGATTTAACTCTTACAGTTCCATCAAGATGACCGCTCACAAGATGTCCACTTAAAAAATCATTTAAAGTAAGAGGAAGCTCAATATTCACAAAACTTCCTGTAATTAAATCATTAAAATTCGATAATCTAAATGTTTCCCTACTTAAGTTAAATTTATATCTGTTAGAACTAATTTGTATAACAGTTAAACATGTTCCATTTACAGCAATAGAATCTCCAATTTTAATATTTTTAGAAAGATCAACATCAATTATCATTTCAATGCTGCTCTTTTTCTCTAAAGAAACCATACTTCCCATTTTTAAAATTATTCCAGTAAACATTATTTAAAACCCCTTAAAATATATCCGGAATCAAATTCCAAAATTTCTCTTTTTTTAAAAATAATTGGATTTGATGTACTCATGCCTGAAGACAATAATTCTACTGATTCTTTTCCCCCGATTAATTTGTCAGCACAAAATAAAATAATCTCATCATACAATTTCTCTTTCAAAAAAGAGTCGATCACATTTCCACCACCCTCAACCAGAACAGAAGCAATTCCCTTTTTATATAATATTTGTAGAATTTCTCTCAAATACAGGCCATTTTTATTAGATTTTACAAAAAAATGATCTTTTACCTTTTTATTTTTGTTATCTGTATTTCTTGAACTGAAAACAATCAATGGAAAATTTTCCTGATCCATGAAAATCTTTAAATCCTGTGCCATTATATTATTCGAATCAAGAACAATTCTATAAAGTTTCTTACCTGACCAAATCTTTTCTCTTATGTTTAATATAGGATTATCCTCAATTATTGTTTTAACCCCAACAAGAATGGCTGAAAATTCACCCCTTAAACTGTGTGAATAGTCTCTCAATTCCTTATCTGTTATCCATTTAGATTTCCTATATTTGTCTGTCAATTTAGAATCAATTGAAACTCCTGCTTTTATTGTAACATAAGGTTTTTTTTCTTTCATATATTTCAAATAATGTCTGTTCATTTCTGAATAAACATCTTTAAGGCATCCTAAATCTATTTCAATATTATTTTTTGTTAGTTTTTCTACCCCTGTACCTCCAACAACAGGATTTGGATCTTTAATAGAAATTACTACACGCTTTACCCTCTTTTTTATAATTAAATCAGTACATGGAGGAGTTTTGCCATAATGCGAACATGGTTCAAGTGGAACATATAGTGTTGTGTTTTTTTCTGTAACATGTTTAAGAGCCATTTTCTCAGCATGCTCCTGTCCAAAACTTTTATGAAATCCATATGAGATAATCTTTCCATTTTTAACAACAACAGCTCCAACCAGAGGATTTGGCTCTGTAAAACCCCTTCCTTTGTGTGCTAGTTTAATGGCAATTTTCATAAATTTCAAATCTTCAACTTTCACACACATATCAGTCACCCAAAAGAGACTCAATAAAATCATCATATGAGAATTCAACCAAATCCTTTTCTGTTTCTCCAGTTCCAGCAAATTTCACGGGTATTCCCATTTCATCTATTATATTAATAATAGTACCCCCCTTTGCTGTACCATCCATCTTAGAAAGTACAAGACCTGTAATTGCGGAAAACTCTTTAAATCTTTTTGCCTGGTCCAATGTATTTTGACCCATTGTAGCATCTATTATCAATAACACTTCAGATGGCTGATTGGGAAAGAATTTCTTTATTATCTTCTCAAGCTTCTCAAGCTCTTTCATTAAATTAGTCTTTGTTTGAACTCTTCCTGCAGTATCAACAATAAGTAGATCAAAATCTTTGCTATTAAAAGAACTAAGGCTGTTAAAAACAACTGAACCCGAATCAGCTCCTTTTGCACCTCCAATTACAGGAATTCCAATCCTTTGTCCCCATAAAGAAAGTTGCGAGCTTCCAGCTGCCCTAAAAGTATCTGCTGCTGACATTAATACTTTTTTACCCTTATTCATATAATAATAGCCAATTTTTGCAACTGTTGTTGTTTTACCACTTCCATTAACTCCAACAATAAATATTATATTTTTCTCATCTGGAAGATTTATTTTAATTGAATCAATTGAAACAAATATATTTTTTAACTCATCCCTTAAAACAAAGAAAAAATCCTCTTTCTCAAAAGCTAATTTAACTCTTTTCTTTATGTTTACAAGGATCTTTTCAACAAGATTAACAGAAATATCAGATAAAATCAATAATTCTTCTAATTCTTCAAAGATCTCTTCTTTGCTTTTTTTAGAACTCAAAATGAGATTTATTTTTTTCTTTAAAGATATTCTAAATTTCTTTTTCCCTTTTCCCATTAATTTATTATAACATTTATTTTAAAATATAGGCAAGAATTATCTGAAGTTACATATTCAATACCTGCTCATTAATTATGAAATAAATTTTCTTTTTGTGTAAAAATTACACCATTTTATATAGAAATAAATTTTTCAAGAGAGTCTTTTGATTTTATTTTTTTGAAAAATATCCTATAATAAGTAGCAATGAATGCAAAATATTGCCTTTCAAAAATACGATATTTAATTTGGCATAAAAATTGCAGTTAATTAAGTGAGGTAATAATGAAAAAGAATCAAGGATTTTCTACAATTGAATTACTAGTTGTGACAGCTTTTATAGCAATTATGCTGGCAATCACTTTTGGGTACACCATAAGAAATAAGGATAGGATAAATCTAAAAGATGATGCAAATAAAATCACAGGGGAAATTTATAAAATCAAACAAAGAACAGCAAGGGAAAGCAGAACAATAAGAATGACATTTACTTCCAATAGTTATTCATATTTTAGATGGGATGGTGCTATGTGGCAGCCTTTAGATGAAATAGGTTATCGAGGTGGAGAAACAGCTTTTAATGTTACAATAAACAACCCCGCTGATTTTTGCATAAATTCAAGAGGCCTTGTTGTAAAACCTGATGCTCCTAACCAATTTGAATTATTGGGCACACAAACTATAGAACTTAGATCTGACGGAGATAAAGGTACAGACGAAATTAATATAAAATTATATCCATATGGAGGAATTAAAGTTGAAAAAGATTTTAAATAATAAAAAAGGTTTTACTTTTATTGAAACTCTTGTTTCTGTTACTATTTTATCATTTATAGTAATAGGGGTTTTAACAATGACCTCAGTGCACATAAAGATGAACTCCTTTGCTCTACATCACACAAAAGCTGTACAACTTGCAGAGGAGGGTGTTGAAATGCTTTTAAGACTGGACCCCTCAGTACTCCCGGGTTACTATGATCCTGGACAAACAGAAGATTTTGGCACTATCGTGAAATATCCTGATTATTCCAGAACAATTACTGTAAAAATTGATCCGGGTGATATGAATAACTACAGGATAACGTGTTCAGTGATCTGGAGAAGTCAAAGATTAAACTCAAAACCTCTCGTATTATCAATGTTAAGGACTTTATAATGAAAAAAAACAAAGGTTTTACTTTAATTGAAGTAATGGTCTCTTCAGTAATATTTCTTATTGTTATGGGTACAATGTACCTTCTTATTATGAGAACTCAAACATTTCACTTAACAGAGGGAAGAAAACTTGATATGAACCAGGCATCAAGAGCAATAGAACTGGTATTATGCGACAATATAAGAAGTGCTGGTTCTGTATTATCTTTGCTTTACACTCCATCATTCTTAGGAGGTCCGTCCCCATTTACTGGTATTTACCCTCTAAATAACACAAATGGTCCTGATGGTATTATACTGGCTGCTGGTGACCCTAAAGCCACTACCAAAACAACTGCAACTTTTGACCCACAAGGAGATATGACATTATTTTTAGATAGTGTTGATGATCAAGATGACCCTACTATAACAGCATGGAATCAAAATGATATTGGGGTTATAGTTAGAATTAGTGGTTATTATATTTTTAGAGTTAATCAACCTGTAGTACTTGGATCAGCACAATTATCAATAAGAGCAACCCCGGTTTATTACTCCGGGCTGTTAAACACTGCATCTGCTCTCTCTGCACTTCAATATGATGATTTAAGCGAAGATGCAAACCATCTTGGAATAGCAGGAAACGATAACACAACACCATATCAAATTGGAAGCCCTGTAATCAGGTTAGAATATTTCAATATATTTCTTGTTAACGAAGAAACTGACGCTCATACTGGAAACATCGTCAGATCCCTTACATTAACCACTGACACACAGGGAGTTGGAGACATTCTGAATTCACCTGCAACTGATTCTAGATTGATACCCATTGTACCATTTATTGAGGATATTCAATTTGAATATATTACAAAAGATAATCCACCTGACTTATGGTCTTCTATAGGCACAACAATACCTCCGGGAGGGAATAATTTTTCAGACCCATGTCCTATAGGTGCCCCTGGAGCAGCAAATTGTGTTCCTTTTATCGACCAATTTACAAATACAAACATTGCAAGTGTATCTGTTTATATTCTTTTAAAAACTGAAGAAGAAAAAAACAAAATGAGCAAATCAGGGCTAATCTATCATAAACCAATAATGGGAGATGCACCAGCTTTTACTGTTCCAATTGGAAGATTTCATTATTCTTATATGAAATATGAAACTTTTGTAAGAAACTATAATGGAGTATATTAAACATATAGATTTAGGAGAGAATAAAATGAATAGAAGAAATGAAAAAGGTTCTGTTTTAGTTCTTGTTTTAATAGGAGTTCTTGTAATTTCTATTTTAGGTATTTCAGGACTCACAAAGAGTACCACGGAAATATCAGTCTCAAGAAACTTTAATGATGATAAAATAGCACTTTTTACTGCAAACAGTGGCATCAATTATGGAATAAACGAATTAAGAAATACAATTGATCCTCAATCTGTTCAATTTCAAATTTCAGATACAGAGTATTTTTCAAGTTTTAAGTCAGGTAAGATCACAGACTCAACTCCGCAGAACGTAACGGGATTCACATCTTTTACACCACCTCCGCCTACAGGTGTTTCATTGGAAATCG
>JAUWQW010000096.1 GCA_030610885.1 Candidatus Aminicenantota bacterium
AAATCCCAGATCCTACACATCCACCCATCCACTCATCTACCCATCTACTCATCTACCCATTCACTCATCTACCCATCTACTTTATAAAATCTCTTATACCATTCTACAAATCTTTTTACACCTTCATTCACTGGAAATACAGGTTTATATCCGAAATCTTTCTCCAGGCCAGAACAGTCAGCGCTTGTTGCTTTAACATCCCCCTTTTGCATAGGAAGCAAATTTTTCTCTGCTTTTTTATTTAAAGTTCTTTCAATAGCCTCAATAAAATCGATTAAATTAACTGATTTACTGCTCCCAATATTATAAATTTTATAACAAGATTTGCTTGAAGAAGGATCAGGTTTTTTTTCATCCCAATTTTTATCTGCTTTTGGTGGATTATCCACTACTTTTACAACACATTGAATAATATCATCAATATATGTGAAGCTTCTCTTCATATCTCCTCTATTAAACACATCAATGGGTTTCCCCTCTAATATTGCTTTTGTAAAAAGGAACATAGCCATATCTGGCCTTCCCCAGGGGCCATAAACCGTAAAGAACCTGAGTCCTGTACACGGAAACCCGTACAAATGACTGTAAGTGTGAGCCATAAGTTCTGAACTCTTTTTTGTTGCTGCATAAAGGCTTATGGGATGATCTACATTATCATGTGTAGAAAATGGCATCTTTTTATTCATACCATACACTGATGAGCTACTTGCATAAACCAAATGTTTTATATTATTATGCCTGCAAGCTTCCAAAATACTCATAAAACCAGCAATATTGCTTTGAATGTATGAATTAGGATTTGTAAGCGAATATCTCACTCCTGCTTGAGCAGCCAGGTGGCATACCTTATCAAATTTTTGTTCTTTAAAAAGCCTTGCTATATTCTCTTGATCTTCCAAATTTAATTTTATGAATTTATAATTTAAATACTTTTCACTTTTATATAATTTATTATATTCAATTTCCTGTTTTATTATACCGGTTTTAGCAAGACGCCCGTATTTGAGGTTTACATCATAATAGTTATTTATATTATCAAGACCAATGACCTCATCTCCTCTTTTTAAAAGAGCTTTAGCTAAATGAAACCCTATAAAACCAGCGGTTCCAGTTACAAGTATTTTCATCATTTACTCCTTAAAGCAACTTTAATGTAATGATTTTTCTGCCTCATACAATACTTTTAAAACCCTTAGCCCCTCTTTTGCATCTGTTTTTGGAGTTTGCCTGTTCTTAATACATTCAATAAAATGAAGCAACTCCTCTCTTAAAGGCTGCTTTTTTTCAAATTGCACAACCTTATAATCTGCTTTTTCTGCAATTGGGATTTTCCCCTTTTCCCACTTAATTTTATGCTCATAGATAAAGAGTTTTTCCTTACTTATATCATCAAAAACAGCCATCTTTTCACTTCCAATAACAACCAATTTCTGCTCTTTGAATGGATGAAGCCAGCTTACAAATATATGGGCTTTAACCCCATTTTTAAATTCAAGCTCAGTTAATGTAGTGTCAAAAATTTCCTGATTTAAGTATGAACCACCAAAGGCTGAAACCTTCTCAGGCTCTTCTTCTCCCATTAACATTAAAATTATGGAAATATCATGAGGAGCAAAGCTCCATAGAACATTCTCTTCTGTTCTTAGTTTGCCTATATTTAATCTATTTGAATAAATATACCTGATTTTGCCTAAATCGCCTCTATCAATCATCTCCTTTAATTTCACAACTGCTGGATGGTATTGAAGAATATGACCAACCATTAAAATCCGTTTCCCTTTTTGAGCAATATTAACAAGCTCTTCACCCTCTTCTTTAATTAATGCTAAAGGTTTTTCAACCATTACATCCTTTCCCGCAAGCAAATATTTTTTTGCCAGTTCAAAATGTAGCACAGCAGGTGCAGCAATAACCACTCCATTTATTTCAGGATTATCAATCACAAATTTTTCATGTTTTACAAAATTGACATCCGGGAAATCTTCTTTTCTTTTTGAAATAATATCATCAGATTTTTCAAGAACCAGATTGAGTACACCTAATTCATTCAAATTTCTAAGATGATTTTTCCCCCAATTTCCAGCTCCAACAAGTGCAATGTTCTTTTTCATTTATCCCCCTTTTAATTTAGTTGCCCATATAAATTGACATTTTTTATGTTTCAGACATTTAGATTATATAAAAAATAGTACTTTTTTGTCAAGAAACATTACTTAAATAAAACCTTTTTACAAAAATTAAGTATAATACAATCTAAGATTAAAACTTGTGGAATATTATTTTATACTCTATTCCATGTAAAAGGAGTTATTATGAAAAGAGGTATATTAATTGCAATCCTAATTATTGTAATTTTTATCATTTTTATAGGTCTTATTGGAGGGTTTATATATATGCAACTCAACCAGGAACCCTATATAGCGGATAATTCCTTTTTAAAGATAAATTTAAAAGGCAGAATCGAAGATAATGAAGATTCCCCTTTTTCAAATGCAACAACTGTTGAAGACCTATTTTACCATATAAAAAGGGCTAAAATTGATAAAAGAATTAAAGGAATAATCCTTAAAATATCATATTTGTATACAGGATTTTCTACAACTGAAGATATTGGTAGAATAATTAAAGATTTTCAAAAGAGCGGGAAAAAAGTGTATGCATTTATATATTACGGAGGGATTAAAGAATACTATCTCGCAACTTTTGCAGACAAAGTTTATGCTTATAAAGGAGGTGACCTTTTCCTAACAGGTCTTGCAACAGAAGCAATCTTTTTAAAAAACACACTTTCAAAACTGGGAATTAAAGCTGAACTCTTTCATATTGCAGAATATAAAACAGCTACAAATATTTTTACACAGGATAAAATGACTTCAGCACACAGAGAGTCTGTACAAAAACTTCTTGATGATATTTACATATCTACTTTGCAGGGTATTTCAAAAAACAGGAATATTAAATTAGAATCAATAAAAAATATAGTTAATGAGTCACCCGTTTCTAATGCAAGATATTTAAAAGCAGGGTTGATTGACAAAATAATTTACGAGGATGAAATTCTCAAAAGTTTAAAAACGGATTATAAAATAACAAAATTTGAAACTTATAAACAAACATCTTCACCCAAGCCTTTTAAAGCAAAAAAGAAAATTGCACTTATATTTGCCTCAGGTGAGATTAATTCTGGAAAAAGCGGAGGTAAATCTATAACAGGAGATAAGATATTGGGTTCTGAAACGCTTTCAAAATATTTAAGAATAGCCAGAAAAAGTCCATCAATAAAGGCTGTAGTTCTACGAATTAACAGCCCCGGTGGTTCTGCTTTAGCTTCCGATGAAATACGTAGAGAAGCAGAACTGCTCGTTAAGAAAAAACCATTGGTAATTTCAATGTCTGATGTTGCTGCATCCGGAGGTTACTGGATTTCCCTTTCATCTTCAAAGATATTAGCTTTACCTCAAACAATAACAGGATCAATAGGAATTATCAGTGGGAAATTTGTTTTAAAAGGACTGTATGGAAAAATTGGACTCAATAAAGAGATTTTAAAAACCTCGGAATATGCAGCTATGTTCTCTGATTATAAAGAATTCACTCCTTCTGAAAAAGAGAAATTAATGAGAGTAATGAGAAACATATACAATGATTTTTTATATAAGGTTGCTAAGAGTAGGAATATGAAGGTTGCAGATGTGGATAATATTGCAAAGGGAAGGGTATGGTCAGGAGATTCAGCATTAAAATTAAACTTAATTGATAAAATCGGAGGGATTAACGAAGCTTTTGAAGAAGCAAAAAAGCTTGCAAAAATCCCAGTTTCTGAAAGCGTTGGGATAAGAATCTATCCAAAGAAAAAATCTTTGATGGATTCAATATTAGGCTTACTATTTAATTTTAAAGGTGCTAAAGCTAAAATAGAAAATCCAATTAAACTTACTATTGAAGAGAAACTTATTCGTTATAAACAATTCTTTCCAGCAATGATGATGCCATTTAAGCTTATTGTTAATTGAAGTGGAAGAAGCATTCAGCGTTCAGCATTCAGCGTTCAGCTTTCAGCTTCAGCTAAAAAATAATAAGAATGGGATGAAAATTATAAAATATTCAGACATTTTAAAGAACAAAAATATTGATTATATAAAAAGGGTTTTAGAAAAAGAGAATATTCTTATTTACCCAACAGACACACTCTATGGAATTGGAGGAAATTTCTTCTCTTTATCTGTACTTAAAAAGATTGACAAAATAAAAGGGAGAACAGATAACCCCTACTCTGTTGTAATCTCAGATATTTCAATGCTTAATGATTTAGTAGAAGAGATTCCTGATATTTTTTATGATATTTATAAAAATTTACTTCCGGGTAAATTCACATTTCTTTTTAATGCTTCAAAATCCTTGAGCAAATCTCTTTTAAAAAATAATGAAAAAATCGGAATTAGGATACCCGGTGTTCCAAATATATTGAAATTAATAAAGATTTTAAATTTTCCATTAATCTCAACTTCAGTAAATAGATCAGGAGAAAAACCCTTAAATAACCCTGAAAAAATCATGGAAGAATTTCCCATACTGCAAACTGCCCCATTTGACTCCCTATTAATTGATTATGGTATCATACCTGAATCCAAAGGTTCCACAATTATAGATATAAGTGAAAGCCAGATCAAGTGCATAAGAAAAGGCGATGATTATGAAAGATTTATATCCTGGATGTCTAAGCTATAAACTTCTATTTCTTAGTTTCTGTGTTATTCTTTATTTTTTTATTCAACAAATTTCTTAAATAATTACTCTCTTTTGATTTTACATACAATTCAGATATCTTATTATATATGGAAAATCGTTCTTTATTATTTAATTTTTCTAAAACCAATGCTTTTAACCAGAGTGCGGGTATATAATTTGAATTGAATTCAAGGCATCTATCTATTTCCATTAAGGCTGTTTTATATCTTTCATTTCTAAATAAAAAACTTGCATATTCAGTATGAAAAAATTGATAATTATAATATGTAATCCAGTATGACAATTGAGTTTTCATGCTAATAAGAGATTTAAATATCTCCTCAGCCTCAACAATTTCACCCTTTTTTTCCAATATAAGTCCATTCAAATGTAAATAATATTTGAATGGAATATAATAATTATCTTTAGAAAGTTTATATTTCTCAACAAATTGTTTCAACAAAGAAAGCTCTTTTTTGCTTTCATTTAATTTACCCAGGCGCAGTAAAATAAGCCCTTTTACCCAGTGAATCTCTGCTGTATTATCTATTATATTACTTGAGTCAAAAGTTTCAATTGATTGATTAATTGTTTTAAAAGCCTCTTTATAATCTTTATTCACATAAAAGATAAATGCCTTTTTTGCAAGAATGTTTGCTCTATCTTTTTTTGAACTAACAACTTTGCCATATTCCTGTAACCTGATTTCAGCCTTCTCATATTCAGCCTTTAATATTGAGATGTCAATTAATGTTATATATGCCCATGGCACACCTGAGGCATCCCTTGAAACAGCTGCTTCCTTTAATGATTCTGATGCAACCAGATCTCCTGAATAGAAAAGTCCGTCTCCCAATGAATCAAAGGAATTTGCTGACTTATCAATATTTCTATAATCTTCAAACAACCCAATTGCCCTGTTATGGTCTCCCATATATGAATAACAATATCCCAGATGATTTATTGCTTTTGAATAATTTTTATGTATTTCAATGGCTTTCTCATAATATAACATTGCTTTTTCTGCATTACCATGATGAAAATAAGCCTCACCTAATTCATAGAATACCTCTTTTAAAAAACCATAATTGCTTTTAAGCTTTTCCAAATTTCCTACTTCTTCCTTAAAATTTAAATTTAATCTGGCTTTTAGAGCAAGAACTTTTAATCTTAAGTACTCAGTTAAATCATCAATATGTGGCATTATCTCATCTATTTTTTTTAAAGATTCCACATTATTTTCTGTAAAATAAAATAGATCTGCTAAAAGATATTTTGAGATTAAGAGATCATCTGATTTTAAAAAATATCGTTTAGCTTTGCTTAATTCAAATTTTTTATAGTATTCATACCCCATAAAAAAATCTGAGAATTTCTTCCAATCTTTTCCATATATTTTTGACACCTTAAAAAATTCGAATTCATCCTCTTTTTTATCATAAATAAATTTATATATTCTTTTTGTTAGATAATCTATTTGAAGAATAAGAAATGAATCTCTATTCTTGCCAGTTATTGTTATGGAATTGCTTTTTCCTCCTTTTATTAAAGGTATCAACACTGCACTTATGTCATATGTGTCATTAAAACGAGTTATCTTGCCCTTTAATTCATATCTAATATTAAACTTCTTTTTTAATGCGTTTATATCTAAATTTTTATCTTTATTACCTAAAATTGAAAAGCCAGTATCTTCATCAATAGTTTTAAATCCCTTGAATTGATTCAAGGCATTTGTAAGAAGGTAATCAAGTTTCTTAGATAAATATTTTTCATTTGTTTTATCTTGAAAATGATTCAAATAAATAAAGAAATTTTCATCATTTTTTTCAATGTGTGTTTTTTCATAATTCTTTTTTAAAACAAGAACAAAAGCAAAAATTGCTATTAATAAAAATATAAAAATTGTTAAAAATTTAAATCTCTTAATTTTTGTTGAAAAAACAGGTTCAGTAGAAGCCTTCATCTTTTTAATTCTATATACCATCTCTCCCAGATCATCTTTATCAGTACTTTTCTGAATTTCCTTCATTATTTTTTCCTGTTCTAAAGAATCCATAATTTGAGTGGTTTTAAATTCTCCTGTTAGTTCTTTTCTTTTTTTATATTCTGATTCAAACTCTTCAATATCCTTCTTTATTTCAGAAAAACTTGAATACCTGTTTTTTTTATCTTTTTCCAGGCATTTTAATAAAATTTCTTTTAATTCTTCAGGAATATCTATTGAAAACTCAACTTCTTTATTCAATACATTATAGAGAGTTTCGATCTGCCCTTTGTCTATAAAAGGATTTTTACCTTCAATTAATTCATACATAACTATGCCAAATGAAAAAATATCAGTTCTCTGGTCAAGTTCTCTACCCCTTGCTTGTTCTGGAGACATAAAAGATACTGTTCCTATTACAATACCTCTTTCAGTTAAATCAGAATCAACCATACCCTCTTTCTCAACAAAAGATTTATCCTCAAATTTAGCAAGCCCAAAATCAAGAATTTTCACAACTCCCTTTTTATCAATCATAATATTACTAACTTTAATATCTCTATGAATGATCCCTTTTGAATGCGCTTCCGTCATACCTTTACAAGCCTGAATGCATATATCCAGAATCTTGTTCATACTCAGTTTTTTCAACTTTAATATTTGTTCAAGAGTTACTCCGTCAATATACTGCATAACAATATATTCATTTTTATCATCTTCAAAAATCTCATAAATAGTACATATATTGGAGTGATCAAGTTGAGAAGCAGTTTGAGCTTCTCTTAAAAATCTTGCTTTTGAAGTCTTATCTTCTAAAGTTTTATCAGAAATAGTCTTTATTGCAACACTACGTCTTAATCTAATATCTTCTGCAAGGAAGATATCTCCCATTCCACCTTTTCCAAGTTTTTTTTTTATCTTAAATCTATTATTTAAAATCAAACCTTTAGATACCATTTTATCTGAAACAATAGTAATCTCATTTGAGGCATCTACTTTATGATCTATTGAATTGTTATTTTGTAATTCAGCTCCACATGAATTACAATATTTTTCATTTTTATCATTTTCATTACCACATTTTTCACATTTCATGATTTTATATTAACAAAAAAAATTCAAATTATCAATTTTTAGATTCTCAAAAATATGCTGAATATTGCTAAAATTTCTGGTTTATGTTACTTTCAGTATATGCCCAAAACAGAAAAAGGGGACACAAACTTTTTTATATCCAGATATTTCCTGATAATTATTGCTCTATTTCTTTTTGTCCTAATACTAAGCTTTTTTTTTGGTGACAGTGGAATAATTGAAATAGTCAGGGCACAGAAAAAAATTGAAAATTTAGAAAATAGAATAAAGAACCTTGAAATCAAAAAGGCTAAATTAGAAAAAGAGATCGAGGAATTAAAAAATAATCCTCTTGCACTTGAAAAAAAAGCAAGAGAGAAACTATGGTTAATGAAAAAAAATGAGAAAGTTATTGTTATAATAAAAGGCAATAAAAAAAAGTGAGAAAAGGAATATCGAATAATGAATAATGAACAAGGAATGATGAAGTGTTATAAAAAGCTGATGGCTGAATGCTGATGGCTGAA
>JAUWQW010000006.1 GCA_030610885.1 Candidatus Aminicenantota bacterium
CCTATAAGAGTAAAATGGTCTATATCAATTGAAATATTTTTTGCACCTACACCCTGCCCAATTATAACATCAATCTTGAAATCTTCCATAGCTTTATAAAGGATCTCTTCAAGATTGGTCTTTAACCTATGAATTTCATCAATAAATAACACATCATCCGTGTCTAAGTCAGTTAAGATAGCGGTTAAATCCCCTTTCTTATCCAGGGTTGGGCCTGATGTCTGTTTTATGTTTACACCAATTTCATAAGCAATTATATGAGCAAGAGTTGTTTTACCCAATCCAGGAGGTCCAGAAAACAAAACATGATCAAGAACTTCATTTCTATGTTTTGCGCCTTTTATGTATGTTTTTAAATTCTTAATTTTCTTTTTTTGCCCAATAAATTCTTTAATATTTGTTGGTCTTAAGTTTTGCTCAAATTTAATTTCTTCATTACTCTCCACAGGATTTAATTTTGTTTCGCTCATAATTATTTCCTACTAATTTTTTTTAATACTAATTTAAATAGAATACTAAACGAATTTTCTTCTGGATTTTCTTTAATGGTTTTATTAACAAATTCCCTTATAGGTCTTGTTGGATAACCCAAATTAACAAGGGCTGAAATCAAATCTTCCTTTAATTTTACTTTAGTATCACCAACTTCATATTCTTTAAAATCAATTTTCCCTGTTAATTCTAATATAATCCTTTGAGCTGTTTTTTTACCAATACCTGGTACTGAGCTCAACTTGAGTACATTGCTTGTTTCAACTGTTTGAACAAATTCATCTATTGAAAAAGCTGAAATAAAACAAAGGGCTGTTTTTCCACCAATTCCAGATATAGAGAGCATCTTTTTAAACAAGATTTTTTCCTTTTTAGATAAAAAACCATAAAGAAAAAATTCTTCATCTTTTTGCCTTAAAACAGTGTATAATAAAATCTGTTCTTTTTTCTTAATATCAGAATAACTCGAAACAGGACACAAAACTTTAACAATTAAGCCATTCCCTATATCAAGATGTACCTCTCCTGGTGAAATATCAAAAATCTTACCCTTTATTGCTGAAATCATTTTAAATTCAACGAATAACAATAAGCAATTGCCAAAGCATCACTTTCATCATTAGTAAGTTCTCTCTCCTTTAAATTTAATAAAATTTTTATCGTATTATTCACTTGAGTTTTTGTAGCATTACCATTCCCGGTTAATGCTAACTTTATCTGCATTGGTGAATAAAATTTAAGATCTATATTTTTAATTAACAAAGATGCAAGAACAACTCCTCTAACCTTTGATAAAAGATTC
The DNA here is from genome assembly GCA_030610885.1 of Candidatus Aminicenantota bacterium. Taxonomy (GTDB): domain Bacteria; phylum Acidobacteriota; class Aminicenantia; order UBA2199; family UBA2199; genus JAUWNT01. The sequence continues at coordinate 1,295 of JAUWQW010000006.1, forward strand.
ATTGATTTCACATTCTTACCCAGAAAGCCTTCTTCTATAGCTGCTTCATCAATTGGAAAAGAAGTATAAATTTTTCCAAGTCTTTTCCATAATGTTTTCATTTTTGAATAAAAATCATTTTCTTTTAGTTTGATTGTCTCAGAATGGAGATAATATTTTTTCTTTTTCTCTATTTTTATAATCCCAACTCCAAAGTAGATTGAACCGGGATCAAATCCAATAACTATCATAAACTGTTGTTATATTCTTCAATATCTTCATCTGAAATATCAAAATTAGACCAAACATTCTGGACATCATCAAGCTCTTCAATTTTATCAGATAATTTAAGCATCTGTTGCGCCTGTTTCCCCTCTAAATTTATATATGTTGATGGTATCATGGAAATTTCAGCAGACTCAACTTTAATATTCTTTGATTTTATTGCATTTAATACAGCTTCAAAATCCTCAATTGTAGTAAAAATTTCATAATCTTCATCCTCTACTTTCATATCCTCAGCTCCACTTTCCAAAGCTACTTCCATTAAATCATCCTCATTAATTGAGCTCTTAGAAATAATAATTATACCCTTTCTTGAAAACATCCAGCTAACACAACCATGGTCACCCAAATTTCCGTTATATTTATCAAATACATACCTGATCTCAGCAACAGTTCTATTTTTATTATCTGTAAGTGTTTCAACAAGAACAACAACTCCACATGGCCCATATCCTTCGTATACTATTTCTTCATAATTAACTCCATCTAACTCGCCTGTACCTCTCATAATTGCCTTTTTAATATTTTCATTGGGCATATTAACAGATTTAGCACCTTCAATTGCGTGTCTTAACCTTGCATTTGATTCAGGGTCACCACTAATTTTTGCAGCAACTGTAATTTCCTTAATATAACGAGTGAAAATCTTACCTCGTTTTGCATCAGTTGCTGCCTTTTTATGCTTTATTGAAGCCCATTTTGAATGACCTGACATTTTAACTCCTTAAATCTATCTTATCTAATTCTCTTGAAAGAAATGTGTTTTTAAACATTTTTTTTGCATCTTTAAGAATTCTTTCAAGATCATTATCCAAACGATCCGGATTATAATGAAATAGAAATAATTTTTCAACATCACATTTTATTGCATTTTTAATAGCCATAGATACAGTGCTGTGGCCAAAACCCTCTTTTGAATTTTTCTCATTATAATACTCAGAATCAATATACTGAGCATCATGAATTAGAACTTCAGCACCTTTTATAAAATCTATAATTTTACTTTTAAACCCTTTTGGAGACTCTACATCAGTTGCATAAACAATACTTTTGTTCTCTGAGATCAACTTGTATATTAAAACTCCAGATATAGGATGTGAAGCATCTTTTGTAAATTCAACTTTAATATTTTCATCAATTTTCACACTCTTATTTTTCTTAAAATCCAGTTCATAAAAATTTATATTAGCTTTTATTCCCTTATTGCAAATCGGAGAAAATGGGTGATTAAAAATAGAATAAATAACATTTTTCAAAGATATGTTCGGATAATAAGGGCAATAAATATTTATTTTAAAATTATTATCATAAAAAGGAGTAAAAAAAGGAAGCCCCTGAATATGGTCAAAATGCAAATGAGTTAAAAAAATATCTATTTTTTTTGACATTCTTTTTCTTCTTTTTTAAATAATCCCCAATACTAATTATCCCGGTTCCTGCATCGAAAATCACTATATTCTCTCTATTTTCTATTAAAATCGAAGAAGTATTACCTCCATATTTTAAAACATTTTTGTCAGGAACAGGATAACTCCCCCTTACTCCATAAAATACAATATTCATACTTTTTTTATAATTTATCCTTTAAAATTTTATAAACACATAGATCTCCACACATTGAACAAGCTTCAGTACTTGAACTTCTTTTTAATCTTACATCTATATACTTTTCCGGATCAATACAGTATTTTTCCTGGTCTTTCCAATTTAAATTCCTCCTTGCTTCAGCCATTCTATTATCTATATCAATTGCCTTTGGAATTTTCTTACCAATATCAGCTACATGAGCAGCTATTCTTGATGCTATAATGCCCTCTTTAACATCTAATTCATCAGGGAGACCTAAGTGTTCAGCAGGAGTAACATAACACAAAAAATCTGCTCCAGCTGTACCAGCAATAGCTCCTCCAATTGCAGCAGTAATATGATCATACCCCGGAGCAATATCAGTAACAATAGGACCCAAAACATAAAATGGAGCTTCATCACAAATAGATTTTTGTAATTTTATATTCATTTTAATCTGATCTATAGGAAGATGCCCTGGACCTTCTACCATTACCTGCACTCCTGCATCTCTTGATCTTTTCACAAGCTCTCCTAAAGTTAATAATTCTTCTATTTGTCCCCAATCTGTTCCATCAGCAAGACAACCTGGTCTCAATCCATCTCCCAGAGAAAGAGTCACATCATATTTTTTTGCTACATCAAGTATTTTATCAAAATATTCATACAAGGGATTCTCTTTATTGTTATGTATCATCCAGCCTGTGATCAATGAACCACCACGTGACACAATATCTGCTTTCCTTTTTTGAATTCTTATTTTATTAATAGCTTTTAAAGTTACACCTGCATGAACAGTCATAAAATCAACACCATCCACAGCCTGCTCTTCAATAAATTCAATCATTTCTTCAATACTCATATCAACAAATGTTTTACCATTTTTCACAATATCTCTTACCATCTGGTATACAGGAACATTTCCAAAAGGTATGGTTGATCTTTCAATCAAAGCCTTTCTTATGTCCCTTATATTACCACCTGTACTTAAATCCATAACTGTATCACATTTATATTTTATAACCATATCAATTTTTTTTATTTCATTATTGATATCATAATAATCTTCAGAAGTACCAATATTTGCATTTACTTTTGTTGTTAGATTTTTACCAATTCCAATTGGGATTAAATTTTTATGATTTTTATTTGCAGGTATAACAATCATACCTTTTGCAAGCAAATCTCTCAGTTTTTCTTCTTCTACAAACTCATTTTTAGCAACAATTTTCATCTCATCAGTTATTATGCCTTTTCTTGCATTCTCAATCTGTGTCATAATTCCCTCATTACACTAAATATTATCTTATTTTTTGCTTTAAATCAAGTATTAAAATCTATTTTCAGTTATATATCTTACACTATCAATTATATGTGAAATATTTAAAAAAACACTTGCCACAAACACTGTTTTTAATTATACTATTTCTTATTATGAAGACCGGTATTGTAGAAAGAATAGTTAATGGAGGATGGGGCATTGTAAGAAGCCCAGAAGGTATAGTCTTTTTAACAGGAGTTATACCCAGCGAAACCGTAGAATTTGAAATAAAGGAAAAAGCAAGGGGAATATTATGGGGGCGTTTATTAAAAATTATATCTTCGCACCATAGTAGAGTTAAACCTATTTGCCCATATTACGAAGAATGTGGCGGGTGTTGTTTTCAACATATTGAATACACATTTCAGCAAACTATAAAGACCTCTATTTTCCTGGATGATTTAAAACGAATAGCAGGACTTGAACGACGTATTGATAGGTATGTTGTTTCTCCTCCCTTTGAGTACAGGATAAGGGCAAGGATGAAACCTGCAAGTAATAATTGTATTGGATTTATAAAAAAATCTACAAATCAGGTTTTGCAAATAAACAATTGTCTTTTGTTTAATGAAAGGATAAACAGATTTTTAACTGCATGGAACAACCAGAAAAGTCCCCCCTTTTTTTATCAATATGATATTCTATTTAATCCAGACAATGAGAAATTATATGTTCATCTTTCACACCCTCCATCCACAAAAACAGAGATTATCTTAAAAGGTTACTCTGATGTTGTATTTACATGGAAAGGGAACGAACAGGCAGGGATATCTTATATTAAAATTGGAAATTTCAAATATTTGGCATCACCATCTCTCTTTTTTCAGAATAATTTTTTCATGCTGGAAAATCTTCTGGATCTTGTTAAACAATACCTGTGTTCACATGATACTGTAATAGATCTTTATTCAGGAGTTGGCTTTTTTCTTCCTCTTCTTTACTCCCATTCAAAACAAACAATAGGTGTGGAAAGTTCATCTTTTGCAGTCAAACTGGCTTCCATGTCCTTTCCAGAAGCCTCTCTTTATAATATGCCTGTAGAAAAGTTCGATTTTCCTCCTGCTGATATTGTTTTATGCGATCCTCCCAGATCAGGACTTTCCAATATAGTGAAAAAAAGAATAAAAGATAGGAATTATAAAAGCATTATTTATATATCCTGTAATTCTGCAACATTTTGTCGTGATTTGCGATTTTTCCTTGATCATGGTTATCAAATCAAAGATCTCAATCTAATCGATCTTTTTCCACAAACCCCCCATTTTGAAATAGTAAGTAATATTATACTAACTTAAATATATCTATATAGAAATATCCTTAAAGAGTTGGCTTAATGCAACTGATGCACATTCCCTAATATTCTGATCATAAATATGAGATATTACAGATGGCTCAGGGTTAATTTCTATACAAAATGCTCCGTTGTTTTTAGCAATTTCAGGGAAACCAGCTGCAGGATATACAATTCCTGAGGTTCCAATACTAATAAATATGTCACAAGTGCTAATTGCACTAATGGCCTGTTGAATCACCTCATGATTCAGCATATCTCCAAACCATACAATATCAGGTCTCAGCCAAGTGCCACATTTTTCACATCTGTAGTTCCTATAAGCATTTCCAATATCTTCAAAAATGTCATGTTTGGGGCATTTCAGCCGCCAAACGCTGCCATGAAGTTCAATAACATTCTTACTCCCTGCTCGCTGATGCATACCATCAATATTTTGAGTTACAATTATTACTTGAGGATGCGTGTTTTCCAATTCTGAGATCACAAAGTGACCCGAATGAGGTTTGCATCCCAGAACTGCTTTTCGTCTTATTTCATGGAACTTGAGCACCTTTTCAGGGTCTTGATCAAATGCTGCCTGGCATGCATACTCTTCCCAATTATACTTATTCCATATTCCGCCTTTTCCCCTGTAAGTGGGTACATTGCTTTCTGCGGACATTCCAGCACCAGTAAAAAATACAATTTTTTTATAATCTACTGAATTTATCATTATAAAAAGAATATTAAAATAATCTCAAAATGTCAAGAACTGTACTCCTATTTGATTAAAATGTTGTAGAATGGTAGAATATAATTATGTTACAGGGAAATATTCTAAAAAATTTAGAAACCCAGCTAATTAAATTATTAGAATGTGATATTCTTCCTCAGGAAAGCTATCTTGCTGGAGGTACTGCTGTTTATTTCTATTTTAAGCATCGAATATCTATTGATCTTGATTTTTTCACACCCGTGAATTTCAATCCAGATATTTTTATTTTTAAATTAAAAAATTGTTTCAAGCATGTATATGTTGAATTAATGGAGAAAAATAGTGTTATATTATATATTTCAGAAGAAAAGATAAAATTATCATTATTCTATTTTCCATACACCCTTTTATCTAAAATTCATTCATATCCTGTTAAAAATAACAAACTTTGTCCTATTGCATCATTGGATGATCTGGAAGCAATGAAAGCTATAGCCATTTCACAAAGAGGATCAATAAAAGATTTTATTGACCTCTATTTTCTATTAAATAAAACAGGCCATTGTTTTAATGATATAGTGGAACTTGTAAGTAAAAAATATAAAATAGACAGGTATGAATATCAATTAAAAACTTCTTTTGTTTATTTTGATGACGCAGAAAGAGAATATGATAGTATCATTATGATTAAAGAAAATAATAGAAATAAGAAGATAAAAATGAAGGAGTGGAAGGAAATAAAAAGCTTCTTCTATGGATTTACAAAATGAGAAAAGAATTGTTCTGGGATATGGAAGCTGGTAATGTATCTTCAGACACTGAAATTGAAAGAGCAATAAATTTTGGTGGGTTTGCTTACATAAAAGAAGTTCAAAAAAAATATGGTATAAAAAAATTTAAGCATGTTTTAAAAAATAATAGAAACCTGAGCAAAAAAGCTGTAAATTACTGGTGTTTACAATTCAATATTAATAGAAATGAAACCCATACTTATAAATTTAAGAAAATCTGGACCCCTTTCAGATAAAAACCATTAACTAACATAATCAATAATCTGTTAAATCTCACGAGTTTATTCTTGATATTAGAAAACAAATATGATAACATATTTTCCTTGCCGGGGTGGCGGAATTGGCAGACGCACGGGACTTAAAATCCCGGGAGGGCTAACCTCGTGAGGGTTCGATTCCCTCCTCCGGCAATTAGCACAAAATTTCATTCTTTAACGATTTGCGACTGATCATGTTTAGACCTTTCAATTGGCATTATATTTAAATTAAAATAAAAATTTGACATTTTAATTCTATCTGATAAAATATTTTCTGAATGTCTTCAACATCAATAATATTTTTTTATATTTCAACATTTTTTATAGCATTTCTAATGTGTATTCCAATAGGACCTGTAAATTTAGAAATATTCCATAATTCTGTAAAAAAACACTATCCGCAAGCAATTAGTACTGCTGTTGGAGCCTCCTTTGGTGATTCGATTTGGGCTTTAACTGCCTTTTTAGGGATGTCGCCTTTTGTTTCATCTCGTTATACAGAAGCAGCTTTTTTAACTTTTGCTGCAGTAATTACATTTATACTCGGTGTTGTTACTTTAAAAGAAACAAAATATATTGAAAAAAAAGAGAAAGAACTCATAACAAAAATAAAAAGAAAAAAAAAAAGATGGGCTATATTAAAAGGGTTAACAATAGTTTTAATTAATCCATTACCTATTATTTCATGGATGATAGCCTTATCTATTCTAAGAAAATTTAAAGTATATATTCCTTCAAAATTAAATTATGAAGCAATATTTTTAATGGTTGTTGTTGTTGGGAGTTTCTCTTATTTCCTTTTAATAATATTTATAACAAATAGAATGAAAAAATTTTTTAATCATACAAGAACTACAAAAATAATAAGAGTTTTAGGGTATTTATTTATAGGATTTAGCTTTTATTTCTTGTATTATGCAATAAAACTATTCTTTTTTAATGGAAGACTTATCAGCCCCGACAAAATAAATCTACCTTGACGTTAATACAATATTCTGTATAATTTCTTTATGATATTTACTATTTTTGGATATCCAAAAACAGGCAAAACACTTTTATTTAATCTTCTTACTGATAAAAAAGAAGAAATATCAAAATTTTCAGCAGTAACAAATAAATTTCATAAAGCAGTAGTAGATGTTCCTGATGATAGATTAAAAAAAATTTCAGATTTTTTTAAATTTCCTCCTGTATTTGCAAAAATTGAATACCTTGATACAGGAAAGATCTCATTTGAAGAAGCGAATGACACTACTTTTATTGATCTATTAAGAAGAGCAGATGGTTTAGTTCATATTATAAGGGCATTTGAAGACCCAGAAATAGTTCACCCAAAAGGTAGCATTGATCCTTTAAGAGATATTAATAGAATAGAAGAGGAATTAAGAACAGTTGATTTTTTAAGTATTGAGAAAAGACTTGAAAAAATTCTAATAGATATAAAAAAAATGAAATCAAAGGAATTAGAAGAAGAATTTGAGTTACTTCAAAAATTAAAAGATTTTCTTGAAAAAGAAAAACCATTACGAGAACTTGAACTAAATTCAAAAGAAATAACAATTATAAAAGGATTTAAATTCTTATCATTAAAACCATTAATAAATCTAATAAATACAGATGAAACCTTTTTTAATAAATATTTAAAATTAAAAAAACTACCCGAAAATAATACAACAACCATTATTTTCTGTGGGAAAATCGAATCAGAACTTCTTGAACTTGAAAAAGAAGACAGGGGCCTATTTCAGGAAGAATATGGTTTGAAAGATTACAAATATATAAAAGAGAATTTTATAAAGACAAGTTATGAGCTTTTAAATCTCATATCATTCTTTACAGTTGGTACAGATGAGGTAAAGGCTTGGACCATAAAAAAAAAAACATCTGCTTATATTGCTGCAGGGAAAATCCACACAGATATTCAACAGGGATTTATAAAAGCAGAAATTATTAAATGGAAAGATTTTCTTGATTCAGAAGGTTTCACACAAGCAAAAGAAAAGGGATTATTAAAACTTGAAGGCAAAAATTATATTATAAATGACGGAGAAATTGTACATTTCAGGTTCAATAAGTAATTATTTGTTTCTTATTTAATTTTTTTGTAATTTTATTCTATTGACATTTGAAAATAACTCTGATAAATTGAGTCTAAGAGGTTAGAATGAAAAAAGGAATATTAGTAATTACGTTTGTTTTTCTTAGTTTTACCCTTATTAAATCCCAGACAATAACTCAAATGGGATTTATTATAAAAAAGGCAATTCCTTCAATTAAAAACATTGCTGTTATACATCCTAAAAAAATGCATGACAAAATTTCAAAAGAAGCAAGAATGGCACAGATTATTACAAAAAAGAAGTTCACCATATATGCTGCTGTAAATAGAAAAGATGAAATATCTAAACAGATTTACAATATAAACAGGCTAAAAGACGTTGCTGTTATCATAATAACAGATGATGATATATTATCTATAGATTCTGTAAAATATCTTTTTAATAAATTTAATGAACAAAAAATCCCTGTTATAAGTAATAGAAAAAAAGATACTCTTATAGGTGTTTTAATGACTATATGTAAAAATGAAGATAAAATCGAGAAACATATAAATAAAATAGTTGCATCAGCATTAGAGATTAGTTTTTCTGAAGAATTCTTATCTGAATGCATTATTGATGTAGAGTAATAAAACTTTCAATTTATATTTAAAGTATAAAATTATTCTAAGATTTTCAATACCTCTTTTAACAAAATTTTAATCTCAAATTCAAAATTAGGTGTAAGAATATCCTTTCCGACATTTTCTTTGATTTTTTTTATTTTCCAGAATCCTCCATCTTCAATCTCTTGTTTATTAATAGTAATTTTTTTATCGTATCTCGAATAAAACATAAAAACAAGCTCAGATTCAATCTCAGTTTTCCATAAATATTTAGCAATAAAACTAACTTTGAATTCCCTTATTCCAAGTTCTTCTTCCGCCTCCCTTTTCAATGCATCCTCAACATTTTCACCACTCAACACATGACCTCCAATTGCTGTATCCCATTTCCCCGGTTGTATCTGCTTTTTTATTGATCTTTTTTGTAAAAAAATCCTATCCCTGGAATCTATTATATGCAAGTGAACAACCTGATGCATCATTTCAGGATTTGAATGACATATACTCCTTGGTGCTCTACCTTTAATTTTTCCAGAATGATCAACTATATCAAACCATTCTTCATTATTATACTTATTAACCCTTCTTTTTTGTTTTAATCTTTTTTTTAAAACCTCAAAAATAAAATAAACAGCAAAAATTATATAAAACAATCCCCCACTTATAAAAGCCCAGGCCCCTTCTGACATAAAAAATGCAGAATAAATTATCATACCAGTATGAATCAAAAATATGAAAAGTAAGCCTTTCAAACTTTTTTTCAATTGGGTTAACTGCATTTCATTAAACTCAATATTTTTCATATAACGTTTTGACATAACATACATTATATTTATCGAAGAAAAAGCAGAAACACCTAATAAAATACATAAAATCAATTCAATAAGTGCAGGTTTTAATTTAAAAAAAATTGGGTTGTTAAATACAATAGAGACCAGACCAAGTAATACAATCATTCCAACATCTAATAATATAAACTGATCTACTATTCTTTCTTTAATATATGAAACTATGAGCTCAATAATCCCGAATATTACAGCAGCAATTAGACCAACCTTTGTTCCCCATATAGAATCTGCCACTATAAATATGATTAAAGGCAAAAATCCAGGTGCAAGACTTTTTAGAAGATCAAGCTTATTCATTATAAAACCATTATGATATTTTCCCCTCAATTAAAAATCTTTTACTAATACAGGTTTTTTACGAGTTTATCCATCCCATATATCTTCCAAAAAAACTTACAATTCTGGCAAATAAGCTAATCTTAATCTCTTTTATTTTCTTGTAAAATGAAATTCTTCTTATAACAATAAACCAAAAATCCCCAAATACCTTTATGATAATACCTCCAATCATTAGAAAAAAACCAATAAAAATAGCAGAGAATTTATTATTAAATCTATTATAAGATTGGCCTACCTTAAATTTTATTTCAAACAACTCTTTTAATGAGTAATTATGTGAATGATAAACCATTGAATTGGGTTCATAAATTATTTTCATTCCTCTGTCCAAAATCCTCTTTGCCCAATCCTGGTCTTCTGCAATAATTATTCTATCTTTAAAAGGATATTGCATCCAAATCTCTCTCCTTATTGATGAGCTTACAGTTGAAAAAAGTATGTAATCAAATTTTTTAGCCTTTCTTTTTTCAATCTTTTTTGCAGGCATTGATTTTAATAAGTCACGAACCATATAAAGATAACAATTCTCTTTTGGAATATGCCTGCTAAAAGTTCCAGCAATATTCATATCTTTTTTCATATCATCAATTAAAGGATTTAACCAATTTTTGTTTACAGGTAAAGCATCAGCATTCAAGTAAATAATAAAATCACCTTTTGATATTTGAGCTCCAAGATTTCTTGTTTTACCATGAGCAAATGCTTCAGGCTTTATTTTTATCAGTTTTACTTTAGAAAATTCTTTAACTATATCAATAGTTCGATCTTTTGAACCTGAATCAATTACAATTACTTCAAAATTGTATGAGGTCTCTTGTTTATATATTATATCTAAGCATTTTCCTATATTTTTTTCTTCATTTTTTGACGGTATTATTATAGATACATCTTTTTTTTTACTCTCTATTTTATTCATTTATAATTCTTTAGATTCTATAAAATAAGTATCAATAATATTAACTTATAAGATAAAGTTTGTCAAAAAATTTTCTGTTAGCTAAAATTTAAAAGTGGACAATTTAAAGTTTAAAAGTGGACAGCTTAAGTTTTAAAAGTGAACAGGTCTTTAAGGTCTGAATTTTTTATTTTTTGAATATCAATTAACTTATTATCGACCCAGAATCTAATTTCGGAAATGTGATTATTCAGTGGATATATTTTTAAGTTAACATAATCTCTTGGATTAAGTTGATTCACTTTTAATTCCAAATTGTTAAGAGATATTTTTCTATAGGTATTTGCGATTCTATCGATTCTAAAGCAAAATATATCTTTAACGGATTTAAATGGAGGTTTTACAGTGAATGTTCTAAATAATGATTTATTTTCTTTTTGAGCATTTTTAAATTTGAAATAAGGTACTTCAAGAGTTGTGGAGTGTAGTTGTTTATAATTGTATCGTTTAATTTCCCGATCCAGAAGTATTTGTCCATGTTTAATATCAGTGACATTTTCTCTTACACAGTTTCTAACGAGCCTGTCTTGGAGCCACCCGTAAGGCCTTTCGATTTTCCCTTTTGCCTGGGGAGATAAGGCATGAATAACTTTCACATTGCAGTCATTAAGTACCTGTTTCCATTGAGTGATAGCCTCATCGGTTAATTGATGATGCTTATGCCAAAAACTATCCCTGCCCCGTACAAATCTGAATATAGAATGAGAATCTACATAATAAGAAAGAGGTAGTCCATATTTAAGGATTACAGTTTGTAAAGCCATAATATGAGCCCAAGAAGTGTCTTTTTTGACAAATTTCCCAAATAACATAAACCTGCTATAGTCATCCAGAGAAGTGATAAGGTACCACTTTTGTCGAGCATCTGGAGCCCATAAATGATATGATGAGTCATGTTGTATTAATTCACCGATATAGTTGGTTAAAACTTCCCGATCGTGAATTGATTTTTTTGATTTTTTCTTGTAGAAATCATACTTTTTAGCTTTAGAAATAATGGTGGGTACAGATACTTTCTGACCATATTTTTCCATTAATAACTCTTTGATATAAGTATAATTATATGATCTCAAGGGTATTTCTTTGTTGTCGATCATTTGCTTTTCAATCGAGAGCTCTTTAACAATATTTCTCTCAATATCAGGAGATATCTTTCGGGTAGGAGTATCTCTTGTATATTTAATAGAAAAATTATCTGGATTCTGTCGATATCTCTCGATTAAAACAAAGAATCTACTTTTACCAATACCAAAAATTTCCTGTAAATATTTACGCTTAATTTCTTTTCTAAAATAACGATCAATAAGTTCTTTAATCTCTTTATTAGTAAACCTTTTATGTATTTGTGACATAACCTAAACCTCCATGTAAAAGTTATATCACTAATAATTAGTTCTATGGAAATGCCAGAGATGCCACAATTATGGAAATCCATTCAGGATTCCCACAATTGTTTGGAAAACTCTTCAAGTTTTCAACATCACTTTTGAAAAACTTTCAGTTTTCCAACATTCCCACAGAATTACTATTTCGATAAAAAAAATAAAAAAGAGTATTAGTAGCCTGTCCACTTTTAAACTTTAAATTTAAAAAAAACTGTCCACTTTTAAATTTTAAATGACATGTCAAAAAATTTTCTTGACAACATCCTATAAAAATGAGAAAATTCAACAAGAGATAAAAAATATGTTTATAAACCATACCACTAAAGAGATAACCGCAAAAATTGTTTATTATGGTCCTGGATTAAGTGGAAAAACTACAAACCTCCAGTACATATTTTCAATAACAAACCCAAAATCAAGAGGAGAGCTCATTAGTTTGGAAACAAAAATTGAAAGAACACTCTTTTTTGACCTACTTCCTATTAATGTAGGTTTAGTAAAAGGTTATAAAATTAAATTTCAACTCTATACAGTTCCAGGACAAATCTTCTATGATTCTACAAGAAAATTAGTTCTAAAAAAAGTAGATGGAATTGTCTTTGTAATTGATTCTCAAATTCTTATGGAACAGACCAATTTAGAAAGTTTCGAAAATCTTAAAAGAAATTTGAAAGATCAAAATATAGACATTTATAATATACCTTTTGTTTTTCAGTTTAACAAAAGAGACCTAAAAAATATCATCCCTATTAGTAAATTAAATAGTACATTAAATAAATCAGAAAAACCTTACTTTGAAGCAATATCCTCAAAAGGACATGGTATTATTGAAACTCTGAGAGAAATATCAAGCATTACATTAGTAGAAATTAAAAAAACAATTGATCATAGCTATAAAGAAAAATTAGAAAAAACCATAATAGATTTTGATACAAATAAAAGCAAAGAAATTATAAAAAAGGATAAATTACCCCTAAAAAAAATCCCAATGGAATATACGGGGGATTTACCTCCTGATGAAATAACATTTGAAGAAGACACTCATGATTTTCCTGAAAAAGAAATATCAGACTTGAAAAACAAGAAAAAGATTGAATCTGAAAAATCGAGTACTTTTAGTATATTGGATAATTTAGGAGATAAATCCAGAATAACTATTCTAAAAAAAATTAGCTTAAAGGAGCCTGAATTATTGATTGAACTGAAAGATAAAAATTCAAATTTATTGGATTCAATGGATTTTGAAATAAACCCAGAAATAAAAAAAATCACAATTATTCTTGATGTTAAAAAGTAAAATAGTAGTTTTATTTTCATTATTTATATTATTTAATGCATGCTCATTTATCAGCAAAAATAATAATTTTGAAAAAGATTTAAAAAATCGCTCATCTCATTTAAAAAGAGCAAATTTAACCTTTGAACAAGGGAAAAAAACCCTTTTAAATGGACACATTAAAGAATCAGAATATTACTTTGATAGAACAATAAATATTCTATTGGACTCAGACTCAATAGGATCAACTAACAAAGAATACTTGGACTATTATATAAAAGAAATATCTGAAATTGAACTGAATTATCTAAAAAGTAGAGACACAACAAATTCTAATCAACAAAAAGCCTTTTTAGATGAAGTAATTTCAACTCCTCTATTTCATTTATCAAAGGAAGAGATTTCTAAATTTAAGAAAAAAATGGATGAAAAACATCCAAATTATACTATCCCTGTTGTAGTCAATTCTAAAGTGATTTCTTTTTTAAAAGCTTTTCAAAACATAAAACATGAAAACATCCAAAGAGCTTTATGCAGATCACAGAAATACATTGAAAAGTTTAAGAAAATATTTAGAGAAAATAAAATCCCAGAAGATTTAGCTTATTTACCAATCATTGAAAGTGGTTTTAGAGTTAAAGCTGTTTCAAGAGCTAGAGCAAAAGGAATCTGGCAATTTATGGCATCAACAGCACGAATGTTTGGACTAAGAGTTGATTGGGTTATTGATGAAAGACTGGATCCTATTAAATCTACACATGCAGCTGCAGAATATTTAAAGTCTTTATTCGAAGAATATGGAGATTGGTACATTGCTCTTGCTTGTTATAATGGCGGAACCAGGCGAGTCAACAAAGCAATAAGAAAATTAAAAACAAAAGACTTTTTTAATATTGCAAGATCAAGATATATAAGGCGAGAAACAAAAAATTATGTTCCTGCTTTCCTGGCTTCACTCATAATTGTAAAATCACCTGAAGAATACGGGTTCAATTTAGATCTAACTCATCCAATAGAAAACACAAAAATCATAAAAATCCCATCTCCAATAGACCTTAATGCAGTGTCATTAAAATCTAAAATTTCATACACAAAATTAAAAGAACTAAATCCTGAACTTATAAGAGACTTTACACCTTTTGATAAAAAATATTACTATCTTAGAGTACCTGAAAGTGTTGATGAAGCATCCATATTAGAATTAAAAAGATTACCTCCTCAAAAAAAGTATTTTGTTGGATGGTATAAAGTAAGAAGAGGTGACAGCCTCTATGCAATTGCAAGAAAGTTTGGAACATCTGTAAAAAAAATAAAAAAAGTAAACAAATTAAGATCAAATCTAATAAGACCCGGTAAACAACTATTGATTCCCAGAGGTAGAATTTGATAAGCAAAATAAAATCTATTGTTCTTAATGGTCTTGAAGTTATTCTAACAGAGGTTGAAGTTGGATTTTCACGCGGAATACCTGGTATTAATATTGTAGGATTACCTGATAATGCAGTAAAAGAGAGTAAAGAAAGAATAAAATTTGCAATCAAAAACTCGGGTTTTGATTACCCGGTAGGGCAAAAGATCGTTGTGAACCTTTCTCCTGCTGATATAAAAAAGGAGGGATCTGCTCTGGACCTTCCAATTAGTGTTGGTATTCTAAAAAATAAACTCCATCTAAAAAGTGATATTTTTAATAGATTTCTATTTTATGGTGAGCTTTACTTAAATGGAGAACTTAATCCAGTTAAAGGAACTTTAAATTTAGCACTTTTTGCAAAAGAAAATGGATTTAAGGGTGTGGTAATTCCATATCAAAATGGTAATGAAGCATCTTTTGTGAATGGAATTGAGGTTTATGCTTTGAAGGATCTAAAGGAAGTAATAAAATTCATAATGGATCCATTATCTTTTAAACAACACAAAAATAGTTTGAGAAATTACAATAATATTCAAACAGATATTGATTTCAGTGAGATAAAGGGACAATATTTTGCAAAAAGAGCAATGGAAGTAACTGCAGCGGGCTTTCACAATATCTTAATGATTGGTCCACCAGGTTCTGGAAAATCAATGATCTCAAAATCTCTCCCCTCGATTCTACCAAATATGACAGATGATGAAATACTTGAAACCTCTCTTATATACAGCACTGCTGGCTTATTAAACAGAAAAGATGCATTAATGACAAAAAGACCGTTCCGTTCTCCACACCATACTATTTCAGATGTTGGGATTAGTGGAGGAGGTAAATACCCAGTACCAGGTGAGATATCATTATCACATAATGGAGTTCTTTTTCTTGATGAACTCCCCTATTTTAAACGATCAGCACTTGAAGTATTAAGACAACCTCTTGAAGATGGTAAGATTACAATTTCAAGATCATTGACTTCTCATACATACCCTGCTAAATTTATGCTTGTTGCTGCAATGAACCCATGTGAAGATTCTATTGGTATAAAAAATTCTGAATTTTATAATTGTAATGAATATCAAAAAAGAAAATATTACTCAAAAATCTCAAAACCTCTGTTAGACAGGATTGACATTCAGATTGAGGTAAAAAAAGTAAAGATTGGTGAGATAACTTCAAATACAAAATCAGAAAGCTCAGAAGAGATAAGAAAGAGAGTAATAAAGGCAAGAGATATTCAACTTAATAGATTTGAAAACCTAAAAAGAAAAATATTTGCAAATGGTCAGATGTCAAATAGGGAAATTAAGAAATTTTGTGTTCTTGATGAACAAGGAGAAAAATTGATAAAAAATGCAATTGAGAAATTAAACCTCAGCGCAAGAAGCTACTTTAAAATCCTGAAAATCTCAAGAACTATTGCAGACCTTGAAAATATGGAAAAAATAAAACCCTTTCATATACAGGAAGCATTACAATATCGTTCATTAGACCTATCTAAATTCTAATTTATTAAGCACATGGGTTGATTTTCGACCTTTGTTAAAAAAAAATAAACTTTTAGTTAAAAAATTCGTTTAAAGACTATACTAATTTGATAACAAGTTATTGTTTCCTGAATTAGATGGAAATATAAAGGAGCTGGATCATGAAGAAATTTTGTCTTATTTTTTTGCTGTCAATAACATTTTTATACTTTATAGGTTGTTCAGGGGATAGTTCGAACATGAAAAAAAAAGGAAACAAAGGTAAAATAAAAAAAGCTGAAAAAACAATGGATAACAGTAAAAGCGGAAAAAAGGGGAAGAAAGAAGATACAGACACAATACCTGTTTCAATAAAATCTCCGACAAGAGGAGATATTAACTCTTTTTTACTGTTTTCAAGCAACATAGATTCAGAAAAAACAGTAGACATCTACCCCATGACCTACGGAATTGTTGAAAAGATTAATTTTGATGAGGGAGATCAAGTAAACAGAGGAACCATTCTTGCTGTACTTGATGACAGAGATGCTGTTATTAACGAGAAGAGAGCGAAGATAACTTACTTGCAACAAAAGTTAGAATTTGATAGGCAAAAGGAGATCTTTGAGAAAGAACTTATCAGTAAAGAGGAATATGAAAACCTAAAATTCAACCTTGAAAAGAGCAAACTTGACTGGGAACAGAGTAAACTCCTCCTTTCATATACTCGCATAACTTCTCCTATCTCAGGTCTGGTCGCAAGAAGATATATAAAGATCGGTAATAAAATCAATACGAACCAGTTGGCCTTCTATGTGATCTATACAAAAGAAAAGATAGCTGTCATTAATGTTCCAGAGCAGGAAAAAGATCAGATCTTCCTTAATCAGAAAGCTATCATTAGTGCTGGAAATAAAGTTTTAAATGGTTATATAAAAAGGATATCACCGGCAATAGACCCGGAAAGTGGCACCTTTAAAATCACAATCGAAGTTAAAGATAAAAAAAACATAATGGTCGTAGGCCAGTTTGTTAATGTAAAGATCATTAAAAAAATCCATAAGAATGTCATTTTGGTAACTAAAGATGTTCTGATGCTTGAAGGGGATAGAGTTTTTGTCTTCATCATTGACAAAGATAACCTGGCTTTTAAGAAAGAGGTGAAAACAGGTTTTGATGATGGGAGCAATGTAGAAATAGCCGAAGGTCTTACAACAGATGATAAACTTGTATCTGCAGGAAAAAATTCATTGAAGAACAAATCCAAGGTTAAAATCATTGAACCCATCCTTTAATAAGCAGGCTCTAATATGAAAGTTAAATCAAAATTTGAATTCACAACAAAAAAGCCAGTAGCGATCTTTATGATCGCTCTTGGTGTAGTGGTTTTTGGATTTGTTAGTTTAAAAAGACTTAGCTGGGACCTGATGCCAGAGATATCATACCCCACATTTACAATAAGGACAGAATATTCGGGAGCTGCACCTGAAGAGGTTGAGAATATTGTTTCAAGACCTCTTGAAGAACAATTGGGACTTATAAAAGATTTGATATCACTCACTTCAATATCAAGGCCTGAACAATCCGATATAATCCTTGAATTTACCTGGGATGTAAATCTTGACAGAGCAGCCCAGGAAATAAGAGAAAAAATTGATCAAACTTACCTTGACAGATCTGTAGAGAAACCAATGATCCTCAGGTATGATCCGTCACTTGATCCGATCCTCAGAATAGGAATAGTTAGCGATATACCTTTAATAGATTTGAGAGAACTTGTTGAGGACGAGATCGCCCGTGAGTTTGAATCTATACCCGGTGTCGCTGCAGCCAGAGTCAAAGGTGGTTTTGAAAAAGAGATCCTTGTAAAACTGGATGAAAAAAAACTTGCAATTACCCAGATCGGATTTGATGAGGTAACAAGGCGTCTGACCCAGGAAAATATTAACCTTGCTGGTGGGAACATCAAAGAAGGAGAAACCGAATATATTGTTAGAACTCTAAATGAATTTCGATCAATAATGGAGATAGAGAACATTATAATCGTCAGAAAGGACCTGGTACCGATAAGGCTCAAGGATATTGGCAGTGTTACTTACAGCCACAAAGAGAGAAAAGTAATTACAAGAGTTAATAAAAGGGAAAGTATTGAAATAAATATATATAAAGAGGCTGATGCAAATATAGTAGCTGTCAGCAAAATGGTAAAAGATAAACTTTTCGGCACTATAGAGCAGCAACTCTATGCAAATAAACTCAAAAAAGAGAAACCAGGGATAAAAAAATCCTTTAGAGAAAAAACCCGGGAAAAAAAATTGACAAATTTTCTCACATATAGGCTCCCGGGAAATATTCAATATCATATTCTATCCGACCAGTCTATTTTTATTGAGAATTCAATAAATGAAGTAAGGAATACTGCATTAATAGGAGGTATTCTGGCAATTATTATCCTCTATCTTTTTCTCCAACATCTGTCAACCACTCTAATAGTAGCAGTATCTATACCGCTCTCTATCATTGCTACCTTTGCACCTTTAAGCCTTTTCAAGGTTAGTCTAAATATAATGTCCCTGGGCGGACTGGCTCTTGGAATAGGTATGCTTGTGGACAACTCCATAGTGGTTATGGAGAGCATTTTTAGATGCAGGGAAGAAGGTGATGGTTGGGTAGACTCTGCTGTGAGAGGTGTATCGGAAGTTGGCGGAGCTGTGATCGCTTCCACTCTAACTACTATTGCAGTTTTTTTCCCAATTGTCTTTGTGGAAGGTATTGCAGGCCAGATATTTGGAGACCTTTCTATGGCTGTGGTTTTTTCACTTTTAGCATCTCTGATGGTTTCTCTCTTCTTTATTCCAATGCTTGCCTCAAGAAAATTCAATAAAAAGAAAAAACTCCATTTGAGCAGTTTTAAATTCAATTTTGAAAAGGAGAAGACCATAAAGAACTGGTTATCCTTTTTTGCTGAAATGGTTATTTACATAGTGATATTAATAGCTGAGTTTATCTTATCCTTCCTGAATATAGTATTCTCTACCCTCTCTGTGGTCTGTTTTCCACTGATCTCTATTGCAGACAGGATATTCAGGACAGACATGAAAAGTATCTCCGGAAAATTCTCATTATTTCTTGAAAAAAAATTCTCCGATAAAAAAATCCTTTGGGATGAATATTTTAAAAATTTCCCGATTCATGCATTTTTTGGATCAATGAAGGAGAGATCTCCCTGGTTCAGAAGATCCCTGCAAAACTTTACCAGGCCTCTTACTACCCAAAAGAACCTTTTAATTAAAATAACTATATCAGTATTAAAAGGATTAAAACTTATTATCTGGGATATCACATTCTCATTTGTCTATTATCTTATACGTTTTTTTATAAACAGTCTTTTATTCCTATTCGCAAGGCTCTTATTTACCTTAATCGCAATAATGATAATATTATTTAAAGGAGTTTCTCTGATCTTACTTACATTTGCTGTCCCATTAATAAAGTTAATAAATATAGTTTTCAGCAAGTTTATTGATTTTGTAAACAATAATTACCCGAAACTATTGAATGCTTCCCTTAAAAATGACACAAAAATAATAATTTCAATTTTAGCTGTTTTTATTATAACAATAGTAGTAATATTACCCGGTATCGGGAAAGAACTAATCCCAGAGGTTCACCAGGGTACTATCTATGTGAACTTGACATTTCCCGTAGGAACACCTGTAGAGAGAAACGCTACGATTTTACAAAATATCAGCGCACAAATATCAAAGCTCGTGCTCACTAAAAAGATCAGCTACTATGCAGGAACAACAAAAGATGAGCTCAGCGAAAAAGAGGTTGGAGAGCATGTAGGGAAAATAACCGTTAATATAAAAAAATCTGGAAATATAAAAAAAACGGAAGAGATCGCAATATCAAACATCCGGACAATTTTAAGGAACTATTCTGATATCAACTTTAATATCTCAAGGCCTGTGCTTTTTACCATCAAATCTCCAATTGAGCTTATTATTAAAGGATTTAATCTGGAACAACTTAGAAAGATCAACTCAGAACTATTTAAAAAGATCTCTGAGATAAAGGGATTAAAAGATGTTCAGAGTAGTATCAAATCGGGATTCCCAGAGCTGGTTGTGGAATTTGACAGATCTAAATTATCACATTATGGTATGAATGCTTTTGACGTAGCTTCATTGATAAAAAATAAAATTGAGGGATTTGTGGCAACCAAGTATAAGGAGAGGGACAGACGTATTGATGTTAGGGTATATCTGAAAGATGACCAAAGAAGGAGCGCAGAAAACATTAAAAACCTTATCATTAATCCGGGCAAGGAAATACCGATCCAGTTAAGTAGTATAGCAAATGTCAAAATACTAAGCGGACCAAATGAGATAAGGAGGGTTGATCAGGACAGATCTGCAATAATATCTGCAAACATTTCAGATATAAGTCTAACTGAAGCGGCAAAAAGAATTTACAATATAGTAGAAGAATATCCGATGCCTCCCGATTTTACCTATGAGCTGTCAGGTCAAAATAAGGAGATGAAAACATCGTCAAAAAGCCTGACTTTGGCAATGGTTCTTGCTATTTTCCTTGTCTATATTGTTATGGCTTCGCAGTTTGAATCATTCCTGCATCCTTTTCTCATTCTGTTCACTATTCCAATGGCTCTGATAGGGGTTTTCCTGACTTTATATATTTTAAAAATTCCAATTGGGATTACAGTATATATAGGAATGATCACACTTGTTGGAATTGTCGTTAACAACGCAATTGTTCTCATCGATTATATTAATACCCTGAGAAGGAGAGGGATAGAAAAAATTGAAGCTATCAAGAAGGCCGGCAAGATCCGGTTGCGCCCCATATTGATAACAACATTAACAACAGTACTCGCACTTTTCCCAATGGCAATCGGATTAGGTGAAGGAGCAGAGATTAGGACCCCAATGGCGATCTCAATTATTGCAGGATTATTAAGTGCAACTTTTTTAACATTGATATTGATCCCTCTTGTATATAATAAATTCAGTAAATAAAAATGGAAGAACCAAAAATAAAAGAAAGAGCATTGCCTAAATTTTCCCTCAGAAGGCCTGTTACAGTAACAGTGATATTAATTGCTGTTCTTGTTATCGGCTTCGTATCATATACCAGAATAAAACTTGACCTGTTTCCCTCTGGATTTAATCCACCATTTCTGGGGGTTTTTGTACCCTACAGTGATGCAAACCCAAAGGAGGTAGAAGAACAGATAGTTAAACCGCTGGAAGGTGAATTGAAGACAGTAAAAGATCTGAAAAGGATATTCAGCAATTCAATGACAAGAGGCGTCTGGTTCTGGCTTGAATTTGCCCAGGGGACTAATATGGACATTGCTTATGCTCAGGTAACTGATAGAGTAGAGAGAGGAAGGCCCTTGATTCCGGATGAAATTGAATATATATTTATAAGGAGATTCAGAGATAGTGATGAACCCATAATATATATGGCTGCTTCGTATGAGAAAAACATTGATGATCCGTATTATGTGACTGACAAATTTATTAAACAAGCAATAGATGGGATAAAGGGAGTGGCAAATGTTGAAATGTTCGGGATCAGGGAAAAATATATCCAGATAATTGTAAATTCAGACAGAGTAAAAACATACAATGTCAACCTTTACACATTGATGCAGAAGCTCCTGAGGGAAAATTTTTCAATCTCCAGCGGATATGTTTACGTAGGAAAGAAAAAACTTCTACTAAGGAGTACATCAAAGTTCAAAACTTTGGAAGACATTAAGAATATTTCAATAAGAAAGGGAGTGAAACTCAGCCATATTGCAGATGTCAAATACGATTTTGATGAAGAACAACGGAATTTGATGCGTGTGGATGGGAACCTGGCTGCTGGAATAGTGGCTTATAAAGAGAGTGAAGCAAATACTGTTGAGGTTTGTAATAATATTGTCTTAAAATTAAAGAGCCAGTTTCAGAACCGCCCTGAATTGAAAGGTGTAAATTATTTCATATTCTGGGACCAGGGTAGAATGATAAGTGAATCGATAAATAATGTTAAAACCGCTATGATGTGGGGAGGAATATTCGCTTTTTTTATTCTCTATCTTTTTTTAAGAAAAAAAAGGATAACTATTATGTTAACCCTTGCTATCCCCCTCTCATTAATGATTTCTGTAATGATTATCTATTTTATCGGCTGGACCCTGAACGGTTTTACAATGATGGGATTGATGGTCTCGATCGGGCTTGTAGTAGATAACGCCATTGTTATAACAGAAAATATATATAGATTTAACGGGCTCGGATATGGAATTAAAAGATCGGCTATATTGGGAGCTTCTGAGGTGGGACTGGCAATTATAATGGCAACCTTGACCACAATAGTGGTGTTTGTCCCCCTGATGATAATGGGAGGTGACTCAGGCATGTCATTCTACCTGACAAGAATCGGAGCTCCTGTAATCTTTGCATTGGGAGCAAGCTTATTCATCGCATTAATATTCATCCCATTAGCTTCAACCAAATCAATCCCGAAAAACATTAAAATAATCCAGGCTTCTCACAGTAAGATAACCCAGACTTATCAAAATTCGCTTGTTAAAGTACTTAAGCACAGGTTCGATTTCCTGCTGATCATAATATTGATCATCATCAGCCAGGTGATACCGCAGAGTAAAATGAAAAAATCCGATTCAGCTCAAGGCGGATCAAGAGATGCGAGGGTAATATGCAATTTCCCTTCTAACTATAGTATAGAAAAAATTGATAAAACACTCAACTATATTGCCAAAAAGATAAGGGAAAAAGACTCAACATATCATCTAGATCATATTTCAACCAGAGCTCGCAATTTTCGTGGCAGGATTGAAGTATATCTGAAACCTGATAAAGATACGCAATGGTACGAGGTGATATCAAGAAAAATTAAAAGAGTTCTTGGCTTAAGCAAATATACACGACTTACCAGGGAAGAGCTGACAGAGGATATCAAAAAAAATCTCCCCAATATTCCAGGAGTGAGAATGAGAACCTCATGGCGGGACCAGGAAGGGGGTGATGACAATGCAGTCTCATTTACTCTAAGAGGATATGATACTACAGTTCTTGAGAATCTTGCAATTGAGCTTGAAAAACAAATAAAACTTGTGGAGGGCGTTATAAGTGTGGAAACCGACATAGAAACAGGGAATGATGAGATCCATGTTTCAGTTGATAGAGATAAAGCTTTTAAAGTGGGAGTTAATCCAAATTATATCGGACAATTGGTGGCTTTTAACCTGAGAAGAAGAAAAATATCAAATTATCAAACACCTGGAAAGGAGATCCCTATATATGTTAAATCAAACCCGGAATCAAGAGATTCTGTGGCTAAACTCAAAAATACTTTTATTAAAACCGATTCAGGGAAGGAAACAACTTTAGATTCGATTTCAGATTTTACCTTTCATAAAAGCCAGGGTAGTATAAGACGTGAGAATGGGAAATCCTTTATGGAAATAAAAATATATATCGGTGATACGGATATGAAGAAGTTTAGAGCAAAAATGTTCAAAATATTAAAGGAGTTCAGATTCCCCACAGGATACTACTTTGAGGAAGGAGGTAGAGGGAGACGCTTCAGAGAGCAGGATTCTGATCTTTCCACAGCCCTTATTTTTTCAGTCATCTTTGTATTTTTAATAATGGGAGTCCTATTCGAATCCTTTATACTCCCACTTTCAGTACTGATTGCAATCCCTGCTGCTTTTGTCGGGTCTTACTGGTTAATGTACATAACTGGCACAACTTTTGAAATTATGGCAGGAATAGGGCTTGTGGTACTGATCGGTGTTGTAGTAAACAATGCCATTGTTTTTATTGATCTTACAAACCAGTATAGAAATTCGGGTATGCAGAGGGAGCAGGCTATCCTTGTTGCAGGTATGAACAGATTCAGGCCAATATTAATGACAGCTCTAACAACAATCTTCGGGCTTTTGCCAATGTCGATTGGAAAGACTGGTCTGGTGGGAATCCCCTATGCCCCGATGGGAATAACTCTGATTGGTGGTCTAATCAGTTCTACTTTTTTGACACTCTTTGCAGTACCGATTTTTTATACATATTTTGATGATCTCGGGAATTTCTTTAAAAAATTCATAAATAGGTTTTAAGGAGCATAAAATGTCTGAAACAGAAAAAAAAACATGGCAATTTCCCAGAACTTTCTGGATTGCAAATTTAGTAGAATTTTTTGAAAGAGCTGCATACTATGCTGTCTTTATTGCAATCACCCTCTATTTAAGTGATGTTGTGGGGTTTAATGATATCTGGGCTGCCTGGATAGGTGGTTTGTTTTCTGCAGGACTCTATTTCCTCCCACCTTTCACTGGAGCATATGCAGATAAGATCGGTTTTAGAAAAGGTGTTATTCTGGCTTTCATCCTGTTAAGTATCGGATATTTTTCTCTGGGTCTTTTCCCACATAAAGCTATTGTCTTACCCACACTAGTGGTAATTATGTTCGGGGGATCTTTTATTAAATCAATAATAACCGGGACTATTGCAGTAACAACCAACAAAGAGACCCGAGCAAGAGGCTATTCCCTGTTCTATATGGTGGTAAATATCGGTGCTTTTTTAGGAAAAACCTTTGCAGCTCCACTGAGAATAAATGTTGGAATTAAATCAATAAATTTTTTTTCAGGCATTATGACATTTCTAGCATTAATTGTAGTCTATTTTTTTTACAGAAACTTTAACAGTGCCGGTGAAGGGAAATCACTGAAAGAGACTTGGCAGGGATTCGTGAGAATAATAACGAATGTCCGCTTACTCACTTTGATACTCATAGTGACAGGATTCTGGATGATCCAGCACCAGCTGTATGCTACTATGCCAAAATATGTGATAAGGACAGTGGGAGCTTTTGCGAAACCGGAATGGATCGCAAATGTAAATCCTGCCATTGTTATGATATTTGTAGTCCTCATTACACATTTGATGCATAAGGTAAAAGCTGTAACCTCAATGACAATCGGTATGTTCATTATGCCATTATCTGCTTTCACAATGGCTCTGAGCCCACTTCTGGAATCTATAACCGGTCAATCCGTATCAATTTTCGGACTTTTAACTCTGCACCCTATAACAGTTATGCTCATACTAGGAATAATGTTACAGGGGCTAGCGGAGTGTTTCATATCTCCGAGATTTCTTGAATTTTTTTCTCTACAGGCACCAAAAGGTGAAGAGGGTTTATACATGGGATTCAGCCATCTCCATTCATTCCTTGCATCACTTCTTGGTTTCGGATTGTCAGGTTACCTTCTCACAGCTTATTGTCCGAACCCCAACACCCTTACTGCAATTGAAAAATTGCATGCTTATGATCATGCTTATATGATATGGTACTATTTTGCCGGAATTGGCCTGATCTCAGCTGTATCACTTATAATATATAATTTTATTACCAGTAAATTAGATAGAAAAAAGGCTGCAAACTAAATGATTGGATACAGGAGTTGACTTTTTGACTCTTTATAGAAAATATTATACTCGAAACAGGAAGTTCATTTTATTACAGAAAGCTATCAGAAGGATGATAAATTCGTTCATAAAGTTTTTTTTGAATAATTAGATAAAAAACTGGTTTTATTAATGATGTTTCTAAAAAATATACAAAGATAAAACCAAGTGTAAATATAAGAAAATTAACAGAGCCTTTAATAACAAATCCAGAACTAAATAAAAAGGAAATAATTGCAAAAGGTAGTAATATAACAATAAAAATAAAAAGTTCATAAAAAAAATATTTCCAAATTAGTCCCATGGAATTTTTTATCTCTTTAAAAGGGAAGACATTATTCTCTCTTCTAATTACTGATATAGCACATAATATTTTCCTTGAATAAATTTTAATATTTTGATCTTTTAATTCTTGTTTTGTCTTTTTTAGCTCTATTCTCCAATCTTTATTTACAACTGTATCTGAAAAATCTTTTTTTTTATTTAAATAATTAAAAAATGCTATATTTAAATCATATTTATTTTTTAAAAAAAGATATCTTTCTAAAAAATAGTCTCCAATAATTAAAACAAATAAAAAAACTATAAAAAGCATATTGTTATTCAAATATCTATAATTTATAAAAAAGATTAATAAAGTTGAAATTATTACAGCAAAAAAATAAATAGAATAATAAAAAAAACCTATTAAAAATCTTTTATAAGAAAAACTCAAAAACATAAAAATATCTTTTATATCATTCATTATCTTAGCTTTATGCTTATTAAACTAACCAATGTAAATATAATTGCAATTATCCAGAACCTAACAACAATCTTCGGTTCTCCCACGCCTAGGAACTGATATGTATGATGAATAGGAGCTCTATAAAAAATTCTCCTTTTAAATAGCTTTATTCCTATATAATCCTGAATAAAAACAGACAAAAATTCAATCACAAAAATCCCCCCAGCAATCAAAAAAAGCACCTCCTTTTTCAACAAAACAGCAGTGGTTGCTATTACTCCACCTAAAAAAAGTGATCCTGTATCTCCCATAAATATTTCAGCCGGGTACGCATTAAACCATAAAAAAGCTGCAAGTGCCCCAATTAAAGCTGACATGGCTATTACCAATTCACCTGAACCATTTATATATGGAAATAATAAATAATCCGCTGCTTTTAAATTACCCAAAATATAAGCGAAAGCAGCATAAACTAAAGCTAACAATGCTACAGGAACAGTTGCAAGACCATCTAATCCATCTGCAAAATTTATTGAATTCGAAACTCCAATAACAACCAGAATTATAAATGGATAATAAAAATAAGATAAATCAATTACAGGATTTTTTATAAAAGGAACGAATAGTTTTGTAATTATTTCTTTTGGAAAGGGAGACGAATTTTGAGATAATATAAGTAAAGCCAGAATTAATCCAAAGAGAGCTTGAAAAATAAGTTTTACACTCCTACTCATACCCGAATCTACTGAGCCTCTTACATTCTTTAAATAATCATCAAAAAACCCAAGAGCTGTAAACCAGAAACCTGCAAACAATATAATCTTTATAAAAAAATTATTTAAATTCCCCCATAATAATATAGAAACTAAAAATGAAATAAAAATAATCAATCCACCCATTGTTGGAGTACCAATCTTATTTTTTGATGAAATATTGCCATAATCTCTTGTTTTATCCCTGAAATCCAATTGATAAATTATATTTATTAACTTTTTACCAAAAAATACCCCTATTAAAAAAGATGTTAATACTGCCATTAAAGACCTGAATGATATATACGAAACAAGCCTTTGTGCCGGAATATAGGAGAATAATTCTAAAAACCAAAATATCATACTAGTCAATCTCCTTGTAAATTTTATTTATAATTGATTTCATTTTAAATTCAGGCATTAAATTATTGGATGTGATAAGAATTTTATTTATTTGTTCCTTTGTTTCATCTGAAGATAATATATTCCTTTTATAATAACTATAAAATAACTCAAGCAACTCTTCTCGCAAAAGCGAATTACTACACAAATAAAAATTCTTCAAATATTGTAGATCTTCCTTATTTCCAAGAGTAGCTATTAATCTTATATAAGATATGCTCTCTTCAATTGTAGATTTTTTTAATTTTATATGAATTAAATCTCTAAAATAATCATAGTCATCAGGAGAAGTAATATTCTCAGTCAAATAATCAATTGCTGCAACCCTTACTTCATAATAAGGATCAGAAAGCATTTTTCTTATCAATTCCTTTATTTCTACATTCCATATGTTTAATTCTCTCAATGAAATTAAGCTATTACGTTTAATAAACCCCTTTTCCTTTTTAGATTTTAAAATCTCAATAAGGCAATTTGCTTTAGTTTTATCCTTAAATAACCCAATTAATTTTATTCCAATATTTCTAACTTCCCACCTTCTATTTGCTAGATATATATTGATCTTATAATAGTAATCTCTCTTAAATTCATCAGGATTTTTTAAAACCTTCTCTAAAAAATTAAAAGGAGATAACATTGATATGGGAATATTATTTTTCTTTCTCAACAACCCCTTTTTAAAAATCAAAATCTCTGTATTTTTTAACATAAGAGAAAATAAAAAATATATTGAAACCCCAATAAATGATAAGGATATTATCAAAACTAAATTTCCAACAGGTTTAGAACTAAATTCAATTTGATCGAAAATAAATTTTGCCTGAACTAAAACAATGATCATAAATAGAGATGCTAAAAGTGTTTTAACAAAAGAAATAGAAATTTCTTTATATTTTATAAAAATATCTTCTTTTTTTAAACAACTCTTTAAAACAACAATTCTAATAAAAGAAAAAAGAATAAAAGAGATTGATGTTGCAAGAGCAAGCCCTGCAAATTTCAAGGAAGTGGAAACTAAATAAATTGACAAACCTACATTTGTTAAAAGCATAAAAAAATTCAATATCATTGAAGTTTTAATATCCATTCTTGCAGAAAATATTCTTGTTGTAAGAGAATGTATTCCCCAGCCTATCAAACCAATTGAATAAAACTTAAGAGCAATAGATGTATTATGAACCATAAAAATATTAAATTTCCCTCTCTCTAAAAGTAATGACACAATCGGACCTGAGAGGAAAATCATTAAAATTGAAACTGGAGTTAATAGGAATAAATTGGTTTTTATACCATCTAAAAATAGCCTTTTTGCTTTATCTTTTTCAAACAATGCAATTTTATCTGAAAACTCTTTTAATATAACACCATTGATTGCTTGTGAAATAAAGGAAAAAGGTAATCTGAAGATTGCTATAGAGAAATGAAGATATGCAATTGATCCTATTTTTAAGCCAGAAGCAAGAATTTTGTCAACTATTTCAGATGTTTTTGAAAGAAACACATCAATTGAAATAGGACCTAATTGAAAATAATATTTTTTATTTGTCTGTGTGTTGAAACTTATATGAGGTTTGTATGAATATTGTAAAGATTTATTCCTGAATATCCTGGTAACAAATGGAATTAAAATCAAAATTTGCATTAATCCACCCAATAATACACCTAAAGCAAGTGAATAAATACCAATAACAGAGTAAAACACCCATATTCCTGTTATTGTGCCTATAGAGAAAAAAACAGCAGAAGATTCAGCTATTCCAAATTTATTAAATGCTTTTAAATATGTTGCAAAAACTGCAGCTATAGTCACTAAAAATAGATAAGGAAACATCAATCTTGTCATATTAACTGTTTCATGCATCATTCCCTTTTCAACAAATGAGGGGCATATGATTTTCAAAATTACTGGTGTAAGAATAATACCAATAATTGTAAATATAAAAGATAACAAAATAGTTACATTTATAATTGAAGAAGCATGTTCCCACGTTTTTTTGCGAGAACTCCTATGAAAAATTCTTTGAAAAATCGGAAGAAATGCATTTTCCAAAGCATTTTCTGCTACAATACGGCGCATAAAATTAGAAATAGTAAGCCCTATAACAAAAATATCCGTAGCTCTACCAGCTCCGAAAATAGCAGCTATGACCACTTCTCTTAAGAACCCCCCTATTCTAGAAACAATTATTCCAAAAGAAGAACCCATTATTTTTGAAGATGTTGATTTTTCAAAATCAATCTTTTCAACCTTTTCAAAATAGCTTTTTAAAAAGTAAGTCTTATCTCCAATTTCTAACCTATCACCCTCTTTAATTTCAATCCATTCATTTACATCCTGTCCATTTAACAATATTTTACCCTTAACTCTCTTTAAGACTAATTTATCTCCATTTGTTAAATTTCTTATTGTAAACAAAATATCATCATCATTTATTTCAAGGTAAACATCACTCAAAAAAGAATTACCAAAAGTAGTTGAATCAAAAATCAATTCATAGCTCTTTTCAGTATCCTCAGATTGTAAATAAAAAATCTTAATTTGTTTTTCCTTTGCTTTCTCTTCCCCTAAAACAATCTGCTCAATTTCTTTAAGTATCAATTCTGAACTATTCTGCTTTTCTCCCTCTCTTAAGTGTTTCCTCATATTAAAGAGATGATTACCCTCGAACAATGTCTCTTTTATCACATTTAGAAGGGCTTTTCCTGGAATATAAATAATCTGTTTATTATCTTTATTAATAACCTCCTCATATACTACCCTTGCCCCACCCATCTTTTTTACCTCATTAGCATTCAATATTTGATGATCATCTGGAAGATTAATTTTCGGAATAAGTATAGAAGGAATTCCAAGAGTTGTAATTTCTTTTATAGTACCAGCACCAGCCCTTGACACTATAAGATCAGTAATAGAATATATTTCATCTATATTATCAAAATATTCTCTTATTATAAATTTCCCTTTAATATCTGAAGATATATCCATTTCCTGGAGAATTCTTACAGTATCATCAAATGCTTTATAATTCTTTGAATAGCCTCTACCAGTAGACAAAATAATTGTTAAGTCTTTTATTGCAAGAAGCATAGGTATTATCTCAACAATAGCTCTATTAATTGTCCTTGCCCCTCCACTACCCCCAAAAACAAAGACCACCTTGTTTTTCTCAGGAATATCATATTTTGCTTTTATATTTTCACTCCTGTTAAATCTAATTGATCTTCTTAAAGGATAGCCTGTAATAACAACTTTATTGTCAGGTAAATATTTATATGAAGATGGAAAAGAAACTCCAATCCTTGTTGCAAATTTTGAAACAAATCTGTTTAATCTTCCGGGCACTGCATTTTGTTCATGAATAAAAATTTTCAATTTAAGTAGAGATGCAGCAAATAAAATAGGTGCTGATGCATACCCACCACTTCCAATAACAATATCAGGTTTAAATTTTTTTATAATAAAAAAACTCTTTAATGTGCCAAAGAAAATATAAAATATAGATATAATGGTTTTTAAACTCTTGATTTTTTGAGGTATTGCCTTTGATAAAATATTTACAAATTCAATTGGCTGAGAAATATTTCTTATGATTCTATTCTCAGCTCCCTTTTTTGTTCCAAGATATAAAAACTGAGACTCAGGGTATTTCTCTTTTATTACCTCATATATTGCAATATTAGGATAAACATGACCACCTGTGCCACCACCAGTAAAAATTATTTTCATCTTTTCCATTTTAGATAATTAGTATATCACAAATCAATAGCCTCAATAAATTGCATTATTCAAATTTGAAGTTTTCAAACTTACTTCCTTTAATATCACCATATAACAAAATTGATACCTCTTTAAAATTTAAAAATTGCAAAAAAAGATCATTTATTTCATCAACATTAATTTTATCTATCTCATCAATAATTTGATCTACTCCTACTTCTCTTTTTAAATATAGTTCCTGATTTAAATTAAATCTCATTTTTGAAAAATTACTTTCAAGTCCCAGTATAAATGATGATTTCATATGATCTTTTGCTCTAATCAATTCCTCTTTTTTTATTCCTGTTCTTTTCAAAGTAAGGATCTCAGAACTTATTGCATCTAAGTACTCCTCTATCTTTTTATGCTCAATAATAGCATATATTACATGAACACCATCCTCTAAAAAAGAATCTAAGAAAGAACTTATAGTATAGGCAAACCCCTTTTCCTCTCTAATTTTTTGAAATAATCTTGAACTCATACCTGCTCCAAGTATATCATTCATTAACATAAACTTATATTTTAAGGGGGAAGTAACAGCAATTCCTTTAAATCCAATAATAACATATATTTGTTCTAAAGAAGGTTTTTTTCTCACAAAAGTTTTAAACTTAAATTCAGGCTTTATATAAGAAAAATCAGCTGGTACTTGTTTTTTAAAATTAGAAAAATATTTTTCTGATATTTCAATTATTTTAGAATGACTAATATTTCCAGCTATACATAATAATAAATTCTCAGGCCTGTATTTATCCCTATAATAATTATATAAAATATCTCTGCTAAAATTCGAAACCTGGTTCTCTCTTCCAGCAATTGGAAAGCCAAGAGAATTATTTTCAAAAACATTCTCATAAAAAATCTCAAAAGCACTTATATCAGGATTATCTTTTGACTCTTTTATCTCTTGAAGCACAACATTTTTTTCCTTTATAAACTCATCTTTAAGAAAAATAGAGTCAAACACAATATTAGTTAATAGATTAAAAGAATCTTCGAATTTCTCATCTATTGCTTTTATATAAAATTGAGTTATCTCTTTTCCTGTAAAAGCATTTATACCCCCTCCCAATCTATCTGACATTTCAGCAATCCTCTTCAGATTATACTTCTTACTCCCTTTAAAAATCATATGTTCAATTAAATGATGAATACCATTATTTTTGAAATTCTCTGCTCTTGAACCGCTTTTCAGTGATAAACTAAGCGCAAAAGAGGGTATTTCTTGTCTGAATTCCGTTAAAACAGTTAACCCTGAATCTAAAATAGTTTTTTCTACCAATTTTGCTCCTAAATTTTAACATTATATGAATTTCATCTTTTACAGTCAACTTTTATTTATTCTATATCTATCTTTCTGGTATTGATCAATAGAATTAAACCTGAAATATTTTTCATTAAATAAAAATTGAAACAGTTTACCTAAGTTTTTATAAATATATCTACGCGCATTGTTTTATGAATCATATCAATATTAACAATCTTAATTTCAATATTCTCATTCTTTTCAATTAAACCTAACTTTACAACAAGATCCTGCAATTCCTCTACAGACATATATTCAGATCTTTTTAGTTCTGTTCGTATCTTAGCAAAAGTTCCCTTATCAAAATTATCGATTCTTAAAACTGGAAACCCATATTTGTCAAATACTTCATAAATTATTTGAGGATCAAATGTTGTTTTCATTTCACTCTATACAGAAATATAAAACTATTTCAAATTAAATTCAAGTTATTTTTAACTAATTCTTTCCATAAATTTATATATCTAGAAAAAATTATTGAATAGAAATTATAAAATGTTTATAATATGAATTAAAAAATTTAAAGGAGATTCAAATGGAAAAGAGAGTTTTTGATATTATAATACTAAACGGGAGACCAGCTGCTGGTAAATCGGAAATCATAGATTATTTAAAAAAAACACCAATAAAAGAGCGTATTGATCGTTTTCATATTGGTGAATTTCATGAAATAGATGATTTTACATTTTTATGGGAACAGTTTGAAGATGATGATATTATGGAAGAAATGGGGTTACCACGCATAATATCCAATAGAGAATTTGAATATAAAGGTAAAACATATCCAGGTTATGTTTTTAAAGAAAAATGGTATTGGGACTTTCTAATAAAAAAAATAAACCTGAACTATTCAAAGCTTATTCGTAACAACCCGGATTATCATAAGAAAAATAAAACCGTGTTCATTGAATTTGCCAGAGGATCTGAACACAGCGGATTCAAATCTGCATATAATTACCTGTCAGATCAGATTCTGAAGCAGGCTGTAACCCTTTATATCAATGTTACATGGGAGGAGTCTCTCAGGAAAAACAGGAGGAGATTTAATCCTGACAAACCTGATTCAGTACTCGAACACGGACTGGAAGACATAAAAATGGAAAAACTCTATAAAGAGTCTGACTGGGAAGAATTTTCAAGTTCAAACTCTAATTTTCTGAAAGTCAAAGAATATAAGGTTCCTTACGGGATTTTCGAAAATATGCCTGAAAAAACTGACAAGCCCGAAGTTATGGGTGCTCTACTGGAAGATGTATTGGGCAAGTTATGGAAAATATATTTAGGTAAGTAAAATGCTGCACGAAAAAGGGTATAAATTAAGAAGAATAATCAACTGGTTTCCAATGGGTTTGACATACGCACTTTTATATATGGGAAGGTATAACCTAACTGTATCAAAGAATGCCCTTGGAGACCTGATGAGTAAAGAGGATTTTGGATGGATATTCGGTTTTGGTGCTGTAGTTTATGCATTCTCATTTCTCATCAATGGTCCGCTTGTAGACAGGATTGGTGGTAAGAAAGGTATCTTAATAGCAGCAATCGGTGCTGGAGCAATGAACCTGTGTATGGGGCTGTATCTGAAACACGTCTTAAGCCTTCCAGATCCTTCAGGAGCACCTCTGAAACTTGTTTTCACATTCCTCTACGGTGCAAACATGTACTTCCAGAGCTATGGTGCAGTATCAATTGTAAAGGTAAACGCACACTGGTTCCATGTTAATGAACGTGGGGTTTTTTCCGGAATATTTGGAGTAATGATATCATCAGGCATCTTTCTTGCATTTGATGTTTCCAGCAGAATCCTAAATTCTGGCCTTGTTAAAGGTCAAGGTCATAATGGTGGTGATGCTTTATGGTGGGTTTTCATGGTACCTGCTTTATTGCTTTTTGTTTTATTTTCAATAGAGACATTTCTTCTGAGGGACAGACCTGGTCTCGCTGGTTTCAAAGATTTTGATACAGGAGATGCATCGAGCGGAGAAGACATTGAAAAACCTGTGCCATCATTGCTTATGCTTAAAAAGATCCTGACAAACCCGATTATTCTTACAATTGCAGGGGTAGAATTCTGTACTGGTGTTTTACGCAACGGCGTAATGCACTGGTTCCCAATTTATGCAAAAGAACAAATAAGTGCAGGGATCTCATCCGGATGGTCATTTACACTCAATAACTGGGGACTGATACTGATGATAGCCGGAATTCTTGGCGGTAATATCGCAGGAATTTTGAGTGACAAACTTTTCCAGTCCAGGAGAGCTCCATCAGCTGGTTTCCTTTACGGGACCCTGGGGATAAGTGTAATTGGAATGTCTTTTTTTCTTAAGAATGGTTGGTTCCTGGGCGCACTGGCATTTCTTATGTCAATATGCGTTATAGGAACACACGGATTACTGTCTGGAACTGCTACAATGGATTTTGGCGGAAGAAAAGGCGCAGCCACAGCAGTTGGTATAATTGATGGATTTGTATACCTTGGGACAGCTGTTCAGTCCTTTTCACTTGGATGGATAACAACCAGAAACTGGTCATGGTGGCCATGGTTCCTTTTACCTTTCAGCATAATAGGTTTTATCTTACTTTTAAGGATATGGAATGCAAAACCTGGAAAGAGCACGCATTAGAGATAAATGTGAAAAATAAAGGAGTAGAGAAAATGAATATTAGAAAAAAAGATTTAGAAAAATGGGCAGATTACCTTTTAAACCATTCTCTTGATGGTATTAAACCTGAAGACATTATTATGATAAAGGGGGAACACATAACATGGCCACTTATGTCTATTTTACAGGACAAAATATTCAGAGCTGGAGCAATTGCTGACATCAATTTAGTAGCTCCTGATAATAACAGAGGTCAAGTCTGGGGAGCTTCAATTGTAAAATATGGAAATAAAGAACAGATCGAAAGAGTCCCGGAATGGCATAAAAAAAGATATGAATCAATGACCAAATATATTGAAATATTAGGGGCTGAAGATCCACAGCTTTTTTCCAACCTCCCGGAAGAGACCTCAGCAACAATTATGAAAGTAGATGAACAATATAAAAATATAAGATTAACCAAACCCTGGGTATTAACACTTTTTCCCACCAAAGCTTTTGCAGATTTAGAAGGTATGTCTCTTGAAGAATACACAGATATAATTGTTAAAACATCAATCATAGATCCAGCCATGTTGGGACAGGTTGAAGAACCTATTTACCAATTGATGAAAAAAACCAGAATAATTACAATTCAAACAGAACACCCTGAAACAAGAAAAATTCTCGAACTAAAATTGAATATTTCAGGTAGAAATAGTATAAAATGTACAGGCAAAAGGAATTTCCCTGATGGAGAAGTTTTCACAAGCCCGGATGCCAATTCAGTTGAGGGTGAAATATTTGTTGACCTTCCAGTATTCAATAGTGGCGTTACTATACAGGGGATTTACCTGAAAATTGAAAAGGGAGTGATTACAGATTATAAAGCAAAAAAAGAATATAATACCTTAAAAAAGATAATTGAAACAGACAAAGGATCTCATCGATTAGGTGAGGTTGCTCTTGGAATGAATAAGGGACTACAAAAAGCTTTAAAGCACCCACTGTTTGTTGAAAAAGTGGGAGGAACTCTGCATATTGCCATTGGTGCAAGTTATCCGGAAGCTTATGTTTCTGACCCGAATTCTATAGAGGGTAAAAGTATAATTGAAGATCTGTTTAAAAAGGGAATACTTAACAAATCCTCTCAACATGTAGATATTGTTGTTGATTTTCGTAAAGGGGGTGCTGGAAGATCAGTCTATTTTGACAATACAAAATTAGAAATAAAAGATAATATCTGGGTTACTTCAAACCCTTAAAAAGAAGTTGCCGAAAGCGATAGCCGTAGCCATATACGCTCTGTTAAGCGAAGTCGTAAAAGTTTTCCGTTCGTTCCAAACTCATTTCAAGCATCTGTTATCACCCTTCTTCATTGTTTTAAAGTTCGAATAGAGAGGATGTGTATAGTAACGCCAATAGCTATTAGAATCAAAATGATTCTGACAAAAAAATTGTGAACTATAAAAACAGCTGAAAATATTATTGTGACCCACAATAAAGAAATGGATAAAACCTTTACTTTTAATGGAATCCCTTTTCCATCTTGATAATTCTTAATATAATTTCCAAACCATTTGTTATTTAAAAGCCAATTGTAAAATCTTTTTGAACTTCTCACATAGCATGCAGCGGCAAGTAAGAGAAAAGGAGTAGTAGGTAAAAGAGGTAAGAATATTCCAAGAACTCCGAGCCCTACAAAAAAGGTTCCTGTAATAATCAATACCACCCTATGGACAGCATTAATTCGCAACATTTCCTCCTTTGCTCAGACTGTCTAAAGGACTTCTTATTTT
The DNA here is from genome assembly GCA_030610885.1 of Candidatus Aminicenantota bacterium. Lineage (GTDB taxonomy): Bacteria > Acidobacteriota > Aminicenantia > UBA2199 > UBA2199 > JAUWNT01. The sequence continues at coordinate 38,670 of JAUWQW010000006.1, forward strand.
TCTTAAGTCTTTATTGCTCACATGAGTATAAATCTTTGTTGTTTTAGAACTTTTGTGGCCGAGAATTTCTTGTATATCTATGATCAACCCCATAAACCCTTTCATCATGGATTTAACTCCTTTTCTTGCTTGTATATGATTTATTATACTCAATATTATATTATAAATAAAACAAGTTTATTTTGACAATACAAAATTAGAAATAAAAGACAATATCTGGGTTACAGCAAACTCTTAAATGGCTATGTGTTATCAAGATTATATCAGCCTTTTCCCTTTGTAAAGAATTTAAGAGCAGGACAGCAGATACTGCCTTGCTTGCAATGCATACATGCAAGTTTTCCATGGGGAATTGGGTTTACAAACAATTTTATTCCTTTACTTCTTAAAAAATGTTATTGCGATATATGTACCTGTGTTTTATCCACAACAGCCACTTGCTCTACTAAAAATGTTCTCTGATTTCCAATCATATTTTTTACCAAGAATCATCCTCGGAGCATTCTTATATTTTATGTATTCGTTTTCCATTAAAAAGTCTTTTGCTGCAATATTTGTTTCTGTAATCACAATGTTTTTCCTGTTATTGTTCAGCTTTAATTTTAATAACTCAATCCCTAAATCAGGTTCAATAGAAATAACTAATCCATTTTCAAAATTTTCTATATAAAATCCTCCCAATTTGTTGTTTTCATTAAATATCAACTTTGTGGTTATTAAAAAACTTTTAAGCAAACATTCCCTTTTTTCTGATGTCACATAAAAATCTAGTTCCACTATTTTTTGTAAATCACTTTCTGTGGCATCTCGGATTACTTTATTTATTTCAAATTCTTGTGAATAATCATACGGTTTGAAAAATTCATAGTATAGTTCTATTTTAAATCCAAGTTTTCTGTATATGGATTCTCCCAATTCCGTTGCAATTAGATTGAATGTTTCAATACCTTTTTCTTTTCCTACATCAATAAGGTGTCTTGTAATATAAGTTCCTAAACCTTGATTCCTAAATTCTTTAGCAACTACGATATTTCCAATCCATGCAATCTTCTCAAAAACCATTAAATTACCAAATCCAATGGTTTTATTGTTTATTGAGAGGATGTATGCTTTAAAATAATCAAAATTAATATGTTGAGATATGAATTTTTCAAAATCAAAATCCCAATCAGACGGAAAAAGATTTGAAATTACTTTTATATCCTTAATTTCAAATGATTTTATTTCTGCTTTCATATCTTATACTTTCAAATAATGGTTGGCGAGTATGCGACGTTTTACGAATAAAAAAAGTTGCGACCGAAGGGAGCAATTTGGGTGAAGGGCGTATAGCCCGGAACCGCATATTCGCTGTTATGTGAAGTCACTTTTTATGTTTTAGATAACTTCAAAACATTTATAAGATCACTTATATACTCTTCTTTTGTAAAATCGACTGGCTGCTTAAATGCAGCCATCATCCCTTTTTCATCATCATTTTTATTTTTTTTAAATGATAATTTTACTCGTAACAATATCATTAAAATCTTGTTAGAAAGATTCAATTTAGAAAAATTGAAACCACCTCGAAAGTAATAGAATTTTATCTTTGATATTTCTTGAGCAGAAAAATTATTTTCTATAATTTCAGTGAGTAAATTTTCTTGATTTGGTGATGCACCTATAGCAAAAATGTACAAATAATTTAAATCAATTATAGAAAAATACTTTTTTAGTTTTTTTATTCCATTTATCCCAACAGCATGAAGACTTCCACCAAATATAATTTTATCATACTTATTCAATTCTAATTTTCTTATTTTTTTTAATGGATAAATTTCTGCTTTCATCTCATCAGCTATCCATTTGGCATATTTTTTTGTAAACCCAGAAATTGACTTATATAATACTAAATATTTCATTTTAAACCTTTAATCAAATTCTTAAAAAGTGATTTCATATAACGTTTTGCGGTATGGCCAGTAAGGGTTTTCTGGCGACTCCCTATCAAGGTACAAGAAGAGTTGATGCGGGCTATGACCGCGTGTTGTACGTAGTTTTTGAACTTATATTCTGCTTCTGTTGAAAATATCAAAAAGCACATTATCTTATCAATTTGTTCTATTTCGGACCTTTCCCAATTTCAATTTTACCTTTATAGTATGCTTTTTTTATTTCCAATGATTTCTTTGTGAATTCTTCAACACCATCTTTTTTAATAGTGCATAAATTATATACTTTAATATTATGAGGCAAAACATCAGCCCTATCTGCTGCTGGAGCTAATTTCATACAAGGAAAATCATCGCACTCTGAACAGTAGGAAATGTTTTTTTCTGATGCACACTCAAAAGTTGCGCATTTCCCATTAATAATTGGACATTTCCCTTCTACGTTATTGCAGCCGTCACAAGGTAATACTTCTTTCGGAATTCCAGTTGAAATCAAATAATCCATCAGTTGTTGGTTTTCTCTGCTCATATATAATTCGCAGATACCACAATCAATTCCGCAAGGTGCTACTAATTTTACTCGATTGTCCATTTTATAATATCTCCTATATTTAAGTATGTATTGTTTCAAAAATTACGTACACCATATGTGTATGTCTACAAGTAGACTAATTTTTTCTATATCTACTTTTTTTATTTTTTGATCTAAAAAATATTATTCTTACAGATAAACCAATTTTATTCATTTATAATATCCAAGGTCAACCCCATAAAACCTTTCATCATAGATTTAACTCCTTTTCTTGCTTGTATATAATTTATCATACTCAATATTATAAATAAAACAAATTTATGTTGTTCCTCCATATGCCCTAACGTTTCCAGCATATACGAAGTCTCGACGTAGTCGGATACCCGCTTGTTGTGCGAAGTATTCGGCATGTTTATCGTTAAATTACCAAAAGTACATTCATGTACTTTTGGTATAGGTCCGCTAAAAAAATAACTATCAATATTTTGATTGTAAATTGAAAAAAGAATCATTTTTTCTTTTTATAGTGTTTGTCTTATCTATTAAATATGATAATGAAATATGTTTGAATAATTCATTACAATTTTCAGATTGTTTTGGTAAAACAATTTCACTTAAATTATCATTACTTACTGCAATAACTCCAATCCCAAGTTGTTCAGTAAGGTCTAAATCTACATTTTTTATATATTCTGATTTTATTGCCAAATAAGAGTAATCAGAAAACAAAAGATATCTTTGAGCTTGTAATAAACCATTTCGCCAATCTTTTAGTTTTACTTCAATTGATATGTTAATACCTTGTTTATGAAAGTTAATATTCTTTTTAATTTTTATATCTTCGTTATTTAACTCAATAATATTTAAGAGAGATAACTCATCTAATATTTTTAAAGTCTTTTTTTTCGGCAATTTAAGAGATTCAAGCAAAACACCGATATTATCAATTTTCTTATTAAAAATCTCATTATATGCTTTTATTTGATAAAAATCATTTAGATAAGGAATTTCTTGATTTAATGCTAAACCTATCATAATATCAGGAATACCATTACCCATACGAATTTCGTTTGCATAAAGATTGTTATTTAAAGATAGAAAATTATTTATATTTTCTACTAGTTCCTTCTCTTTTATCATAATTTTAACTCAACTCTTAAATCAGATATTATTTTCTTCCAAATACTTAAAAAGGCATAATCGTCTGTCTTGAACACAGGCTTTAGATTTTTATAGTATTCTAAAGCATTTTCAATTCGTTCTTTGAAAAACGACAATCTATCTGGAATTGCTAACTCTTGAATTTCTTTGATTTCCTTCTGTCTACGATAAAGAAAGTGCTTTTTTGTAATTTCATCAACAACAACTTCATCAGGATTTTTACCTTTACAGTAAGGACATTCACATCTTAGGCTTTTTCCAGCTTTATTCTCTAAGATATCAAATATTTTAGATGGATCCTTTCTTTTAACAGCGATATTTCTCAACAATTCCGGAATATAATACATTACAAACATATTATATGGTTCACTTTTTTCACTATATAAACCTTCATAAAACGATTCAAATCTAGCAGTTCCAGATTCAAATCCATGAATACCAAAGGAGAGTAATAGTAATCCAATTGTATTTACTCGTCCAGCAATAACAGGTTTACCTGTTGATTGTTGTAACAAATACAAAGTCTTTATGTAATGGAATAATTGAGCTGAATTAGATGAATAATCAATACAATCTACATATATTAAATAATAATCACAAGGCAAACCTGAAAGAACATTTAAGAAATATTCCTGCTCCTCCTTGGATGTGAGAATATCAGTTTTGATACAAAAACCACCAACTAATGGAAGATCGATATTTTGATTATCTAAAAAGCTTTTACTTTCTTTTAAAAGTTTTATATCAATTAAAAACCAGTCTTCTCTAGATTCATTTTTTATTGTCATTAAATTTGAATTATTACTCATATGAAATGGTGTAATAATTGCTGTTGGATTATGTTTCAATTGCTCATTGATAACTAAATTTACATAATTCTGTTTTTTTTCTATGTCATCAAAATCGTTCAACTCAAGTTTGTTGTAGCCTTCCGGTGAATAAGGTAGTTCAACCAAACCCTTCACATCTGCAAATGTGTCATAAGCTAATCTCATAGTAGAAGGATCTATCATAAATGGGATTTGATTATCTTGTAAATGCTTTAAGAGTCCCTTCTGTCTATTCTGGTGATTTATTGGATATATACAATAATCTATATTATATCCATCTTTATTAAAGTCTTTTAAAACTTTTTTTTCGTTATAAACTCTTAGGAAAAAAGTAGGTTCGAAAATTACTGAAGCAATTTTGTATTCTTTATCCCAAGTATCTATTGAATCGATTATTAAAGATATTTTATTAGGTCTCTTATAGTTGCTTTTTTCAAGTAGTTTATTTATTAAATTATCAATAGTATTTGAAAGTGATGGATCAAACTGAAGTATCGAGAGTGGTTTTTCATTAATAATTTTATAAAAAAGTTGCTCTCGAGATGATACATCTCCATATGGATGTTTGCCTGTAAGCATTTCAAAAAGAATTATGCCAAACGCATAATAGTCTGAACGATAATCTATATTTTTACTATCTTTAATTTGTTCTGGTGCCATATAAAGAGGGCTACCAATCTGCGCCCCAGTTGAAGTAATTGAAGAAAAGTCAATTAATTTTGATAATCCAAAATCAACTATTTTAATTGTACCATCAGTTGTTAAGAAAATATTCTCCGGCTTGAGATCTCTATGTATTATATCCTTTTGGTGTATTTGATCTAAACCAATAATTATTTGTTTAGATATTTGGCTAGTTCTCTCTACATCAAATTTACCAGTTTCTTCGATAGTTTCCTTTAAATTTTTACCATTTAGATATTCCATTACAACATACAAGTATTCTATATTTAGATTTATAAAACTACCATACCCATAGATTTTAACGATATTTTCATGATTAACTCGTCTTAAAACTTCAACTTCTTGTGTAATCCGATTATGTTCAGGATTATTTTTAAATTCAGCATAAACATATTGAAGGGAAAAAATCTTTATTGCATATTCTCTGTTATTTTTCTCACATTTATAAACAGAGCCAAATGATCCTTGCCCTCTGAATTCTTTGATTTTATAACCGTTAACATTTAATCCAATCATATATACTAACTATATACTAAAATATTTTAAAATGAAAGATAAAACCGAGCTATAGATGGCGATGATACAACAAACTAAATGCCAAATATTTCGTACAACTCGTTTATATCTGCAGTTAATTGCAGATATACATCCTTTTGTCTGGTAATTATTTGTCTTTATCAACTTTACCTTCTCCCTTCATACTATCCAATGGACCTACTATTAGACCCATATCTTTTCTACTAACATGAGTATAAATCTCTGTTGTTTTGCTGCTCTTGTGGTCGAGAATTTCCTGTATATATCCAAGTTCAACCCCATAAAACCTTTCATCATAGATTTAACTCCTATTTTTGCTTGTCGTGATTTATTATACTCAATATTATATTATAAATAAAGCAAATAAATCAAGTTCATTTTCATGGGAGTTTTTCTTTTGTTATATGTCCCAAAGAACAAGGTCCTAAACCCGCAGCGTATATGCTGTGTTATCGGATGTCCCCCGCCATATTTATAAACAGGTTTCATATTACGAAAATGAAAACACATAGACTTTGTTTGCTGTCATTACTTTCAAATTACCGTTCGCCCAATATACATCGAATATATTGTTCTTGAAATTTATCCTACCTATCTCAACACCTTCGTCTGAAAATAGATGTAGTTCCTTTGCCCCTATGAGCATAAATCCAGTATCGGTCCACCTTAAATCACCAGTTTTCCATGTTCCAACGTGAGTCAAGTATTTATCATCTTTAATGATATACAAACAATAATCTGTTTCAATGAAGAGATACTTTCCCTTCTCTCGTATTGATCTAGGAACGTTATGACAATGATATAGTTTTAATACGCTACCATCTTTTAATACACAGTAAACTTTGCCAGAATAACATCCCAAATAAAACCTATCAGCATTAGGCCCTAAACACGTCGCATATATCCAATCTTCACCGGGACCAATCATTCCAATTTCGATAGTAAAGGACGTTGATGTTCCTGGAATCTCAACCTTTATTTGATCCATCATTTTGTAATAATATTCAGCATTTTCTACTCCCCTAAAAGCTTGTTTTGCTTCTTCGCCTGTTAATTTCTCATACGCATTTATAATCTGTTTCATTCTTTCTGTAGCTCCAGGATCGTCTGGATTTCTATCAGGATGATATTTGAAGGCCATCATTCTAAACGCCTTCTTGATTTCTTCATAAATGGGTTCTCCGTGAAGTCCTAAAATAGAAAGGCTCCTTTGATATTCTTCAGAATAAGCTACTATTTCATCTGACGTCCTTTTTTCCCATCCCTCTTTAGGGGGCATCACCCAACTCTCGATTAGTTTCAAACTTGAATCCATCAAATATGCTCTATCAACATGTGTAAAAAGTAGAAATTGACCTTCAGGAGATATGTCCACACACCGCACATGATATTTATTATCTGCAAATCTTTTAAGATCATAAGTACAAAAACAAGTGTCTTCTATAGAGTAGAAGTAAAGAATCATATCATCAGAGCTTGCAACAAACCTGTCAGAACACTCTGCTGACTTGAATCTATAAATCCCATGGTTTACTGTAAATTCTTTCTTAATGTTTCCCCCACTGTCTTTCACCATAAGAAATGACTTATCATATTTTGACTGCTCTTGGTTATAAACACAGTCAATGTAGAGAGTGTCTGATCCAACACGTTCTATAAAATTCCAGTTCCTTCTCTTGGGGTTACTCTTTTTTTCAATTTTTGTCTCACTCAATAATATTGGGTTGTTCTGGTTAAGTTCAATTATTTCAAAATCAGGCTCTCTTTTCTTTTCTACCAATGCTACTGTTTTATAATCTGAATCGGGGGTATCTTGCCTGAGTTTTCCCACCAACTTATTAAACTTTCGTCTGTCGGTGTCTGTTATATAATCCTTACAAGTATCAAAAAATTCCTCAAATACTTTATATGCGTTCTGAAGTCTTTGCTTTTCTATCTCCTTGCTAATAATTTTTCGATATGTTCTCAACAAGTAAGTATAAAATGTTTGATGCGGATTCTCATAATTAAGCAATTTTAGAAACTCATCTTTGGCTTTTTCATACCATCTCCTGTTGTAGAAAAATACACCTTTGTTGTAGATTTCCCAATACTTTTGAGGTCGGCGATCTTCATTAAAGTCAGGTTTAGCTATCCGAGGTAAGTCAATCAATATGGCTGAGGAAGAATCTAAGATCTGCTTCTTTTTGCCTTTTTCATTTTCTTTTGATAATTTTGGTTGTATATCCTTGGATTTCTTTCCACCAAACCAATCTTTAAGACGAAAGAGCATTCCTATCATTTTTTATTCACTCCTGAGTAAAAAGGCGGGCGATTTCATATAACGCTTTCCAGTATTTGCAAAATGTCCCAAAGGGGCATTTAGGCGAACGGAGTGAGCCACAAACACCGTGTTAGCCGATGTTTTATCAATATAACACAACTGTTTCCATATTTATAAATCTTTTCGCCTTGCACGCCAACGCTTCACTATGCGGTCTACATCCATGCCTGCAATGCCTTTAGCCCAGCATTCAGCGAACTTCACATCCGCGCTCTTTGGTTCAGGGTTTGGAAAATCAATTAAAACTCTGGTAGGCATTACTACTGAATCCCCAACAATAAGCGCTTCGCCAGTTCGCAGTGATGGCAACATGGCCATCAGTCCAGCTAAGGAATCGGGAACAAGACGCCGTACATAATTTTGGTCTTCAGGGTTGGTGAGGCGCATTGCGATAAAAGTGTTACACTGCGAAATAACAGTTTCAGAAAGTTCCTTTGGCCGCTGACTCACAACCATTACTCCTATTCCATATTTCCGTCCCTCCTTTGCAAGTCGCTCTACAGCAGATCTCGCTGCTGAGAACTTGGCTTCTGGACGGTTGGGGATATAGTTGTGCGCCTCCTCAAAGACCATCAAAATAGGAAATTCCCTTCGATTTGGATTCCAAAAA
>JAUWQW010000123.1 GCA_030610885.1 Candidatus Aminicenantota bacterium
TTGCGGGTGATAACATACAATTCTGATGAAGATATGTATGTTGATTATAACGCAAATAATAAAAAATCACTTGAAATTATGTTTCCAATATTAAATGAATTTCTTTTCGAAGGCTGGATTAATAAGATCCTGGTTTGAGAACAAAAAAAGGGTAAGCTACATAAGATGACTTTCTTTATAGTTTACCCTTTTTTATTGTATCTTTATTCAATTTTTTCCAGTTCCACTTTTAATAATTATTTTCCCAAAAAAGAAGGATTTTTATCAACTTATGTTATATATATAATATAATCCACTTTCTTAAGCATCAAAAGAAAAAAAACGAAAAAGAGGCATTGGTATAATATGGAATTTGAAACAAAATTTCCACTCATTTTTTATATCCTATCAAAATATCGTTTTAAATTTTGGTCTGTAAAAGACATAGAGAAATATCAAGATAAGAAAGCAAAAGAAATTGCAAAATATGTTGTTGAACATTCAAAATTCTTTAAAGAACGTTACAATAAATATGATATAAACAAATTCTCATCTTTACCAATAGTCAACAAAAAGATAATGATGGATAATTTAACCAAATATAACACCTTGGGACTAAATAAGGATGATTTAACTAATTTTGCTCTGAATGTTGAAAAAACCAAAGACTTCTCCATAAGGTTTAACGGTATTAACATAGCCATGTCTTCCGGAACAAGTGGCAACAAAGGTATTGTAATAACCACAAAAGAAGAGGAAAATTACATCAAAGCAATGTATGCTTCAAGATTGGTTTTGCCAAAAGGAGAAAAAATAAATTGTGCATTTATTTTAAGAATTAGTACACCGGCGTTTGACTACCATCAATCAGGAAACAAACTGACTTACATTAACCAGCTACAGCCCATAGAAAAAACAATAGAACAGCTTGAAAAATTGAATCCAAACATTGTGTCTGCACCACCAAGCATGTTGAAAATATTGGCAACAGAGCTGGCAAAAATAAGACTAAAAATAAGTCCAAAATTACTATATTCTTATGCTGAAGTTCTCTATCCGGATGTTAAAGAATATTTGAAAAACAGTTTTAAGTGTGAGGTTCATGAAATCTATCAGGGTAGTGAAGGGTGTTATGCTTTAACCTGTAGACATGGTAATCTGCATATTAATGAGGATATGGTCTTTTTTGAACTCCTTGATGATAGGGGATTAGCAACAAAAGACGGTGAGCCATGCCATAAACTCTTAGTAACTGACCTGCATAAAAAATCACAGCCAATAATAAGATACGAACTTAATGACATCATAACTATTAGCAAAGAAAAATGCAGTTGTGGTTCAAATTTTAGAGTGATCAAACAGATTCAAGGAAGAGCAGATGATATGTTTTGGGGATTAAGAAAGGACACAAAAGAACCTCAATTTATATTCCAGGATTACATCGGCAGGACAATAATTTCTACTTCGGAAAACATTGAGGAATATCAGGCAACACAAGATAGCTATACAGAAATTATATTAAGGATACAATTAAAGAAAGGTTCAAATAAAGAAAAAATAAAAGAACAATTGATACAAAAATTAAAAAAAGTATTTTCAAAGTGCGACTGTATCGAACCAGAGATTAAGGTTATATTTTGCCCGCCTTTATTTAATAAAGGATCAAGCAAACTTATAAGAATTAAATGTAATATAGGAGGGAGAAATGAATAAAAGAATAGATTCATTAGATTTTTTAAGAGGGATATCTTTAATCCTGGTCGTATTTTTCCACACCTCTGTCTATAATTATGCAAATATTCATAAAATTGATTTTAATAATCCGCCAATTATTGTTGTACTTATTAGTTTCCTGGTTTTGTGGGGAGGTTTACTGATATTTTACTCCGGAATTGTTAACGCAATCATGTTTTCCGGAAGAATCGAAAAATTGGGCAATCTAAAACATGCTAATTTTTTATTCGTTGCCGGAGGTATCTATATAATAATTCACTATATACTGAATATTTTTCTTGGTAGATGGAATGTCGATTTTGTCAATAATCAACCGGATATGACTGTGGTGGCCAACTCAATCAGAAATATGAAGCTAATCTTCCCCACCATAGCTAAATTCTTTGAGGGTTCTTCTGTATCAACAATAGGGCTAAACCTGATAATTGTAGCATCACTATTGCTCCTTTTGCTGAAAAATAAAGGGTTTGAAAAAGAGAAAAGGAATTACTGGGTATTGGGCACATCGGGTTTTATAATAATGCTCTTTTCATTTACCAGAATTTATATCTATGGCATATTAGAGCAATCAATACAGGCAAAGAATTATTTACTGGCTACCATACTTAGTTTTACTATAGCAAACCCTTATCCATTATTTCCTTATCTGGCGTATGGCCTGTTTGCTTCTGTTATTGGGATTATGATATACAAAAAGAGGAAGAACCTGATTAAGAAAGTCATTATTCCAATTGGTTTATTCTTTTTTATATATGGTTTGGTTGGGTGTATGAATTTCCCAAAGACAATCTCAAAAGCAGATTATTTTTGGTATTTTAAAACACACCTGGAGTTAGGTTTTTTCATTTTGATTATTACCATTTTCTTGTTGATTTTTGAATTTGGAAATAAAAAAATCATCAATTTACCTTTTATAAAATGGTTTAGCAGGGTAAGCTTAACTGTATACTTATTTGAAACACTTCTTTCTGAGATATTTGGAAAAATACTCAACTATCTAATGCCTACATGGAATCAAACCATAAATGGATGTTTAATTTTTGGTGCCTTGAATATTATTATTTGGATTTTAATCTTATGGGCCTGGAAAAAGAATGATTTCAAGTTTAGTGTAGAATATTGGTGGGTGAAAATATTCCGTAAATTTGGTAAAAAATCTACTAAAATGGATTTTCCCCAGACATATATAAAATTACACTAAATTATCGTTAGCAAGATAGACTTTTACCGGGATGATTTTTATGCCTGGGGAAACAAGAAGAACAAGTACAAGTAATAGTAAAATAAAGAAGAATATAAGTGGTATACACCAGAAAAAATATTTGTAGATGATGATTATTGAAAATTTATTGATATTCTTGATAGACTTGTGTGCGTTCACAAATACAAACTGGGATTTTTAAATATTTAAAAGAACTCGATGGTGGTTTATTAAGGACATGAAACAGAGAACCGTCCCCTGTTTTTTTTCCAAACACCATTAATTTTGTCAGATAACGGGAGAATAACTCATGAAATTAGAAGAATTAGGATTTGGTCATTGGTTTAAAAGCAAGATTGATCCTAAAAAAATAATCGAGTACCAAATAGCAAGAGTTGTTACAGTGAATAAGGATAGCTATTTTATTAGAAATGAGAAAAAAGATGTTTTTGCTGAAGTAACAGGAAAATTTAAATTCGATGCTAATTCTCCCTTGGATTATCCCACAGTAGGTGATTGGGTCTATGCCAAATATTCTAACCAGGATTCTTTTGCCGTAATTAGTGAAATCTTTCCCAGAAAAACCATCTTAAAAAGGAAAACATCGGGTAAAAAGATAGAATTTCAATTAATTGCAGCTAATATCGAAACAGCTTTTATTGTCCAGTCACTCGATTACAATTACAATCTCAGGCGGTTAGAACGATATTTAGCAATGATAAATGAAAGCAATATTCGCCCTATTGTATTGCTTAGTAAAAATGATCTGTTATCCCCTTTGAATGTAGAAGAGAAGATATCCGAAATCCATACCATAATGCCAGACCTTCAGATAATGGCTTTTAGCAATATAACTAATTCTGGTTTAAGTGAGGTAGAAA
>JAUWQW010000040.1 GCA_030610885.1 Candidatus Aminicenantota bacterium
TCATCCACATTAAAATATATATATTTCCCTTTAGGAGAGAAAATTATCTCTTTTATATTGTATTTAAAATTCTTTGTTAAATTTCTTCTAGTTCGCTTTTTCAGGTCATAAATTATTATATTTTTTTTATCAGCTTCAAAACCCTCCCTTTGCATAGAAAGGTATGCAAGATATTTTACTAAAGGAGAAAAAATAGGATTCATATCATTGCCTCTATTATCTTTTGTGATATTCTCTTCCTTACCTGTGAAAAGATCTTTTAGAAATATATCATTATTAGTTGAAATTGCGACCATTTTATCAGTATTCTTCACATACGCAAAAAACTTCATATCACGAGAAAAGACAAAATCTTGCTTTCCTCCAAGGTCAAGGGGGGGAGTATCATAATTACCAGGCGTCAAATCCTTAGATTCTTCAGTTGTAAGGTTCTGTAAAAAAACATGACTCCTCTTTCCATCCTTCCAATAATTCCAGACTCTGAACATTAATGAATTTAAAACCTTAACCTTAATGCCAGATTTCTTCTTTTTTTCTTCTTTTTCTACACTCTCTTTCAGTGATTTCGCACATGGATAAATATCATTTTGAAAAGCTATACTTTTTTTATCAGGAGTCCAGATGTAAGAGCCCATTCCTCCAGGAATACTTGAATTTAAAACTTTTTCAATCTTATTCGGCTCAAATATATTCATCTTATACAACTGAGGATTTCCTTCTCTTGTTGATATAAATGAAATAACCTTATTTGAAATAAATTGTGGAGAGTTACTTTTACCCTTAGAATCCGTGAGTTTTTTTAAAAAACTTCCATTTATATCAGTATAAAAAATATCACTGGTAAAAGAGTTTTTATCTAAATTAGCAGTTTTTACAGAAAAAACAACAAATTTCCCATCAGAAGATATAGAAAATGATTTAAGCCTGCCAGTTTCAAACATATCTTTAAATTGAATATTGTGTTTGTTCGGATATATACTTAAAGATAGCATGAAAATTAATAAAAGAATAAAAAACCTTTTCATTATTACCTCCAGAAATTTTCTCTTATATTTAACTAAAAATTAAATAAATCTATTTACAGAAATAAAATAAAGGAGGCAAAGGATCACCTCCTTTATTTTAAATCTACTTAAAAAAATTAATACTATACTATTTTGGTATTTCTTTAGTTTCTTCTTCTCTTACTTCCTCTGTTTCTACAGCCTTTTCTTTTTCACCCTGTTCTACTTTTTCAAATTCTTCAGTACTTTGTATTTTTATAATTACAAAACGGCTTTTTAAAATATTTGCATCTTCATTGATTTTTATATCATATTTTTTTAATACAAATACATAATCCTTTTCAGATCCATTTTTCAAGGTAACCTTAACATCAGATTTAGAAGTTTGTGTTTCTCCTTTATATGTTTCTGGATTTTTCACAAGCCCGGAAGAAATCTTAGTTAAATTCTTTTCACTATCAATTTCATTCTTCAAAGCATTAATTTTAAATTGCAAATCTCTGACTTTCTGTTCTTCTTCTTTTACAATAACTTCCATATCTCCTATTTTCTTTTTCAATTCTCTCTTTTTGCTTGCTCTTCTTGTTTCATCTAACTCATCTTCTATATCTTCAAGTTCATATTTTTTATCAAGCGCTGTTTTAACCTGATTTTTCCTCTCTTTTGTAAGATTCTCTAATTTTGATATAAGTAAAGGCAATTGATATTCCTGGACAACTGGTTCTGAAACTGAAATAATTTTATAAGATTCATACTGAATATATACTGGTTCGAGTGCCATTGCACTCATTGTGTCAATATCACCTTTTTCACCATGAAGCATTGCCTGGAAATACTTCGAAATTGTAACCTCTTCCTGTTTTTTGCAAGATGTCATTACCAAAATCAGGCTGATTAATGCAATTACTAATAAATATTTTTTCATATTTATCCTCCTTATAAATTTAATATTATATCATTCATTTTTTTTGTCAAATTAAATATATTTTTTTCACATCCCATATTTGAGATAATCTGAATTCCAGAAGTTAAATTATTCTTTGCTAAATTAATAATTTTTTCAATATCAATAATCATACACTTGAATTATAAAAAATCTAAAAGTTAAAATCAAGGTAAACATAACTTTTTTAAGGCTTTTTATAAAGAAAAAATAATAAGTTCTGTTCTGATTTGAAACTTTTTATTTAAGTTTCAAATATCTAAAAAATTCTATAAAAATAAAAAAAGAAATTGCAATTAAAACACCAATAATATTTTTAAACAATCCTGTAAAATATAGAGTCAAAATAACCATTATAGATATAAATAACCTTAAAATAGTCATATAAATCTCTCTCTTAGAAATCTTTTGGCGTTCTTTTTTGCCTATATTAATTTCATCACTTAATAATAATTCTTCGAGTTTCTTTAAATGGCTGTTTTTATTCTTCACATCTGGCATGGACTTTGATTCATTTGGTGATTGTTTTTCTTTCACTTCAACCTCATATTAAATATAAATATTATTATATATTCTTCATTTTTTCAATAAAAATAAAAAATTATTAGAAAAACATATAAATTCATAATTCAAGAACAAACCTCATTACACAGAAGCCGATGGGCGGAGTTGAACCGCCGACCTTTTGATTACGAATCAAGTGCTCTACCAACTGAGCTACATCGGCTTATAATCTAATATTTATTATAACAATTCAGACATTTTTGTCAAAAACTCCCATTAAAACATAGAGTTCCATTTTCGCTTTTCACACAATCACTTTTCAAGTATTTGTATAGATTCTTCAGGGGGAATTGGGTTTATATAACAATTAGTAGCAAGCTCAAAACCTCCAGTACCTGAAATTATGGGAATCAATTCCACATACCAATGAAAATAAGGCTCACAATTTTTTATAAAAGGGGAATTATGTAAAAGCAGATTGTATGCAGGATTATCAAGAACTTTTCCCATCTTTTTCATTGTTTGCTTTAAAATTTCAGCAAGGCTCATAAAATTTTTATCAGGAGTCCTTTCATAACTTGAAGTATGCTTGATTGGGCAGATAATTAATTCAAAAGGAAATTTAGGAGCATAGGAAGCAAAAACAATAAAGTCCCTATTTTCAAATAAAACTCTTTTATTATAACTCCTTTCATAATCTAAAATATCACAAAAAAGACACCTGTTATGCAACTTAAAATAGTTTTTTGTATTGCTCAACCTATCCATCACCTTAGATGGAATAACAGGCAAAGCAATTATCTGAGAATGAGGATGATGAATGCTTGAGCCTGCCTCTATACCATGATTTTTAAAGACCTGTATATATTTGAATCTTTTATCTCTCTTTAAACCCAGGATTCTCCTCTTATAAGAAACAAAAATCTGTTTGATCTGCTCGACTTCCATTTCATCAATTCCAATATCATGAGAATCTGATTCAATAATCACCTCATGCGCACCAACACCATTCATTTTATTATAAATTTGATCTTCAATCTTATTTAATTCTTCTTTAGCACTTAATGCAGGATATTTATTTGGAACAACCCTTAATTTCCACCCCGTTTTGTTTGCTTCAGAATTATCTTTTCTTACAGCATATATCTCTGGAGGAGTCATATATTCATTTCTCTCACAAAAAGGACAAATATCTGATTTTAAATTAAATTTCCTTGACAAATCTAAATATTGAGGCCTTTTCTTCCTTTCAGGTGATATCATAACCCAGATACCAGTTAATGGATCTTGCCTCAATTCTGGCATTTTTTATTCCTCAAAGGCATTTTCAATATGATTTATTTCAAATTTCTTGTTTTTATATAGAACTGAAATAATATCAAATCTTTTAAAAAAATTCTTAAAAGATTTCTTTGCTGAAAAAATCTTTGCACCCCTTATGATTTTTTGTCTTTTTCTAAAATCAACAAACTCTTCAGGGAACCCAAAATCATTACTTGTACGGGTCTTTACTTCAATAAAACATAAGATGTTATCTTTTTTTGCAATTATGTCTATCTCAACCCCGCTTATCCTGAAATTACTCTCCAGTATTTCATATCCTTTATCTATTAGAAATTTTGAGGCCTTTTCTTCACCCTTTTTACCTAAATTAAATTTTATGGCAACCAAATTTTTATATACGAACCCTCTTTTCTATCAATTTAATATTTAATTTTTCAAGTTCTTTCAAAACAGGTCTATATACCTCTTTTTTTATAGGTCTGACAACACCCTTTAAATCAATTTTATTTTCAGCCATTAATTTCACACCTATCCCAAGTGGCAAACTTACAGTCCTTGCCATAGATGTATCACCATAAGGTATTCCATAATCAATCATAGTAGAAGTAATCATATCTCTTGATTTATCCTTATTTTCCACAATGAATTTATGTTTGAGTATAAGCATATCTCTCTCACCATCTTCATATTTCATTTTCTCCTGCATCTTTTCACCAAGAATATCAAGATAATTATTGCCTAACACAATATCATCAGAAAATAAGCCCAGCCACTCTATACGCTTTATTATTTCAGAATCTTTAGATAACCCCATCTTTTCAGCAGTTTTAGCTATAACATCTTCCCCCTCTATGCACCCAACTAGCTCAGCTATCATGTTTCTAAAATTAATACTCTTTAAACTTTCTCTTGGTGTTTCATCAATCAACCCCAGGTCAACTATTTTCTTAATAGTACCGCACCAACCAGGATACCTGTAAGTACCCCTCATTACTGTTTCTGCCTCATTTAAACCATAAATATCTCTATATGGCATTGAATCCCTGTTGGCGTATACTTCAAACTTTCCCAGATTATCAACATCCTCTACTCTGTAATTTGAAAACAAATCCTTACCATCAATTTCTACAATTTTTCCATGTTCTAAAAACTTCGCAGAATTTTTTGATGCAAGCAAAACTCCTTTTGGGCTCCACGAAAATTTATACCCAAAAGGATTATCATTATTTTCTGGAGCAGGTAATCCACCACAAAATGAATAAAAATCAACTATTTTTCCACCCTGTTCATGAATATTATCAATTATACTCATTGCAGACATATGATCAATCCCGGGGTCAACACCAACTTCATTTAAAAATAACAGCCCTTTTTTCTTAACTTGCTCATCAAGCTCTTTCATATCCTCACTCACATAAGATGTTGTTGCCATATTCTTGTTATTCTTGAGGCACAATTTTGCCACCTTAACATGATAGATCCATGGTAAAAGGCTTACAATTATATCATTTTGCTTAATTAAATTTTCTAAATCATCCTCATTTTTCACATTTATATGGAGAGCAAACCCATTATCAAATCCTCCCACCAATTTTTCCGCCTTACTCACAGTTCTTGAAGCAACTGTAACATTTAATTCCTTATCATTTAAAAGATATCTCACACCTGGTTTACTAACCAACCCAGCACCAAGTACTAATACTCTCTTCATATTTGCTCCTTATTTAAGAATTTATTTAAATATTTATAATCTTTCATCAATTCCCCTCTATGCAGAATCAATGCTTTTTTTATAGGAAAGGGAAGTTTTAAATACTCAAAATCATTATCAAAGTCAGCACAAACTATATCATTCACGAAACTCTTTAGAACAGAAGAAAACGCTGATGAAGATTCCATGGGAAATTCACAAGGTAAATTGTCAACAGCTACAACAGTAACTCCTCTTCTTTGTGGTCCATCTTTAAATCTATCTTCTTCAGCAAAATATGTAAAATCTGGTTTATCAGGTTTGGTTGACTTGTATGTAATCTCAATTGAACCATTAATATCACAACTAACATCTCCAATCACTTTTAAATTTAGATTTGATTTCAATATCGTATTGTTCTTTAAATACTCTTTTGTTATTAATCTTGGATAATCTTCGGTCCAATAAATACAATTTATGAGAATTTGAAGATATGGAATATAATTTTCAAACTTTGATACATATTTCTCAGGATTATTATAATAATCCTGCAAATCAAACTCACCTTTTAATGGCTTCACAATATCTTCTTCCTTAAATACTACTTTATATAAACTAAATCTATCTTGTATAAGACTTTCATACATATTATCTAAAATATTAGCAGATAATACCTTATGAGGTAAAAGATTAAATATTTCTTGAGCACCATTTGAAACATTTCCATACCCAGTAAATCCAACAACAAGCGGACATATTTCCTGGGGTAAGCCTTGATCTTCAATTTCTTCTCCAACCTTTTTTATTTCTTCTTTTGCATGCTTTAGAGATTTATATTGATAAGCGCTTTTGATTTTTTCAAAAGGAGTGCTTAAACCCATTAGTTTTAATTTTTTACCAAATGAATGAAATGACTCAATCATTCCAGCAAGACCTGCATAATTTCCAAAAAATATTAATCTTTGGTTATTTTCATTTACAATTCTCTCATAATCAATAAGATTTGTTTTTAAATCCATCATCTTCTTTAGACTGGGCATATTGTAAGATTGGCCTTTTATTGTATGAGAAAAAAACAGATAAGTTTTACCTTTCTTAAACATTGTTTCAGGTATCTCTTTAACAGCTAAAATTAGGCTCGCCTTACTTAGATCTTCATTGATCTCAGCACCTGCTTTTCTATATTCATCATCAGAATACACCCTTATTTTTGATGGTTGAATTATTGTATGTATACCATATTTTTTCTTTAATCCTTTTACATCATCTGGCATAAGAGGGACCCTTTTTTCCCATTCATTTTTGTCTTCTCTTCTAATTCCAATTATTTTTTCCATTATATTTCCTCTTTGTAAGTAACGTACACTCTATCAAACTAAAATCTTGAAGTCAATAAATTTTTTGAGTTTCCAATATTGAAAACCAATCCTATTTCCGTTTTAACATCTTTTCAATATCTCCAAGGGAAAATCTTATAATTATAGGCCTTTTATGCGGGCAAAAATAGGGATTGGAAGTTTTGAATAGATCCCTTACAATTCTTTTCATCTCTTCAGGATACAATTTGTGATTAACCTTTATAGCATTCTTACAAGCAATAATAGAGAGAGCTTTGTCTTCAAAATTTATTTCATCTTTTTTTAAATAAATTATAGATAGGATTAAATCCTTTACATTTTGTTCTTCAACTATTTGTGGTAATCTCTTTATGTCAAATGAGTTTCTACTTAATTGTTCCATTTCAAACCCAATCTTTTCAAGAATTTGTTTTTTATACTCATTTAATCTTGAAATTTCAGACTCAGAAAATTCAATTATAATAGGAAATAAAGGTGATATAGTAGTTATTTTAGTCTCATAAAAACACTTTTTTAACTTATCAAAGTTAATTCTTTCATGAGCATTGTGCTGGTCAATTATTAAAAGCTCCTCACTTTTTTCAATAATTATATACGAATTTTTATACTGTCCAATTAAATCAAAATCATCATCAAAAAAAGAAGTTTCAGAAAATAGCCTCTGTGATTGAACAATTTCATCTTTATATACTCCCTCTCTTTTAAAAGAATGATTGTCAATATCAGAAGTTTTTCTAAAGTCATACTTTATATTTGCATTAAAGTCTTTATCATCTAAAAAAGAATTATCTATGGCTCTCTTTATAAATTGATATATTGCATTTGAATCCTTGAATTTTATCTCTAACTTCTGTGGATGTATATTAGCATCTACTTCTTTTGAAGGAATTTCCAGCATTAATATACAAATAGGACTTTTATGTTTTTCAAGATATCTTATAAATGTATTATTAAGAGAAGCTATTAATGTTTTTTCTCTAATAGGCCTATTATTAACAAAGAAAAACTGATATCTTTTTAAAGAAACACCTTTATTCAACTTAGAAACAAAACCATTTAATTTATAAAAATTTTGCTCAAAATCAATTTCCTGTAATTCTTCAAGAAAATCCTTGCCAAAAACTTGATAAATTCTATCTTTTAATGATTTCACCTTCCCATAACTAAGAATACTCCTATTATCATTTATTAAACTAAAACTAATCTTAAAATTCACAAGAGCCATCTTTTCAACAAAAGATATGATTTGATTTAACTCAGTTCTATTACTCTTTAAAAACTTTCTTCTTACAGGGAAATTATAAAAAAGATCAATAACCTCAATTGAGGTTCCCTTATTAAAAGCAATTTCCTCCTTTTTTTTTAACTCGATATCTTCAAACAAACAATAAACTCCCTCTCCCTTATTATTATTAGAGGTTTTCAATCTGATCTTAGAAACCTCAAGAATCGAAGGAAGAGCTTCTCCCCTGAACCCAAGTGTATTTAAATCATCAAAATCAGAAAGCTCTGACAATTTTGAAGTAGAATGTCTATTAAAAGCAATTTCAATATCTTCCGAATCAAAGCCATCCCCATTATCATCTATCTTAATTGATCTTTTCCCAGCATCGAAAATTTCTATTTTTATATCATCAGCCTCTGAATCAATCGAATTTTCAACTAGTTCTTTAACAACTGAAAGAGGCCTTTCCACAACCTCTCCAGCTGCGATTTTATTATAAACTTCCTTTTTAAGTACCTTTATTTTACCCATTTAAATATTCCTGAATTAAAAAATCATAAATACATACATTCAACATTTATAGCACACATACTTAAACTACCACTTTTTAGCCCTTTTTTCAATTGACAAGATTTACTTAAGTATTTATAATAAAATTAATGGAAAAGGAAACACTTGATATATTTAAATATGGCGACAAAATACTTAAATTACAAGCAATAGAAATAAAAAATATTGATGAAAATTTAATAAATCTAAGTAAAAATATGACAAAAGCAATGTATTTTTCAAATGGAATCGGGCTTGCTGCACCTCAGATAGGTAAATTAATACAACTGGTTATAATTGATTTAACAGTAGGAGAAGATCCAGATGAATCTTTAATATTAATAAACCCTCAGATCTTAGAATCGCATGGAAATGAAACTGATGATGAGGGCTGTTTATCTTTTCCAGGAATTACTCTTAACATAGACAGAAAGATAAAAATTTTATTAAAAACTATTGATATTAATGGAAAGGAGATAACCAGAGAGTTTGAAAATTTAAAAGCAAGGGTTATTCAACATGAAATAGATCACTTAAAAGGGGTTTTAATCATAGACAGAATATCAAGATTAAAAAAAGAGATCACAAAAAATAAAATAAAAAAACTTAAATTGAATGGCGAATGGTAATATAATTTTTTTTGGAACACCTCAAATTTGTGTCCCTTTTCTTGACAAATTAAAAGATAATTTTGAAATAAAATTAATAATAACACAACCTGATTCATTCGGTGGGAGACATAAAAAAAAAATAATTCCCCCAGTTAAATCTTTCGCATTAGAAAAAAATATTAAACTTGAACAACCTGAGAACTTAAATAATAAAAATATAATTGTAACAATAGAAAAAATAAGACCAGATATAGGAATTGTAATTTCATATGGAAAATTTATCCCAGAAACTATATTTAAGATACCCTGGTTTAAAACAATAAATGTTCATTTTTCTTTACTTCCTCTTTATAGAGGAGCCGCTCCAGTACAGAGGGTAATTGAAAATGGAGAAAAAAAAACAGGTATTACAATTTTTGAAATAAATAAAAAAATGGATACAGGAGATATATGGTCTCAAAAGGAATGTGAAATCTCAGAATCAGATACAACTGAAACCCTCTTACAAACACTCAGCATTAATGGTTCCTCATTACTGATTGAAACAGTTGAAAAAATATTTAAGAAAAAAATAAAAAAATATCCACAGGATAATGAAAAAGCAAGTTATGCAAAACCAATTCAAAAGCACGAAGGTAAAATAGACTGGAACCTTAGTGCATATCAAATTTATGACAAATTCAGGGCATTCTATCCCTGGCCTGGAATTTTCTTTTTTATAAATAATAAGTTAATGAAAATAAATAAATTATCTCCATTAAATACAAATCATGACAAAAAACCAGGTACAATATTAAAAATAGACAAAAGTAGTATTGTGATCTGCTGTGGCTGTAATTCTATTCTTAAAATTTTAGAGATCCAACCAGAAGGAAAAAAACTAATGACTCCTTATAACTTTTCCCTTGGAAACAAACTCCCTGAAAATTTAAATTGAGATTTTTAAACCAATCTTATCTAATTTTAAAAACCTTTAATAATAATCCAGAAAAGAATCTGAAGTTAATATTACAGGATTTTTTAAAAAAAGAAAATTCAATTCATAATAATAGTATAACAAGAACGGTTTATGAGGTAATAAGAAAAGACAATATACTTTCTCATATTGTTAATAATTTTTCAAGAACAAAAATTAATAAGATTAGCTCTAGTAACCTCATTCTTCTAAAAATCGGAATTTACCTTCTTATATTTTCTAAGTCATACCCAGATTATGCAGTTGTAAATGAAATTGTAAAAATGACATCTTTCAAATCAAAAAGATATATAAATGGAATTCTACGAAACATTACAAGAGATAGAGATAAAACAGAAAACATTATAAAAGATATACAAGAATTGGAAACTAAATATTCTATTTCAAAACAATTAATAAACAATCTAAGAATTATATCTAAAAACTTGGAAAAAGACCTTGAATATTTAAATAAAGAGCCTTTATTTCACATTAGAATTAATAATAAAATCATTGAATATAATAAATTTAAAAACTTACTTTTAGAAAATAACATAAAATTTAAAGAACTAGAAAAATTTAAATCCCTGGAAATTAAAAACCCTGGTAAATTAATAAAAAAATATTTGAATAAAAGATATTTTTATTTTCAAAACACCGGTTCTCAAATTATATCTATAATTGCTGCTGAATTCTCTAATCAATATGTTCTTGACTGCTGTGCAGCTCCTGGCACTAAATCAATAACTTTAAACCAGATAAAACCAGATTTGAGAATTTTCGCCAATGATATAAATCTTAAAAGAATTGCAATAATGAATAGATTTTTAAGAGAAAATAATTTAAATAAAATTCTAACTTTTGTATCTGACATTACAAACCCTGCAATAAAAAACAGGTCAGATTTTATTATTCTTGACGCTCCTTGTACATCTTCTGGAACACTCAGGAAAAATCCAGATTTGAAATTAAAAATCAACGACCAATATATTGCAAAAAATGTCACAAAACAGAATAACATAGTTAAAGCAATACTTAACAACTTTTCAAACACATATGTCCTATATTCAGTTTGCTCTTTTATTAAAGAAGAAACAGAAGACATTATAAAGAGTATTTCAGAGAATAGTAAAACAGAAACAATTGATATATCTAAAACCTTGAACTTCTACGGTTTTAACTATAAAAGAGGACATTCAGGGTTTTATCTTTTACCAGATTCAACCATAAATAATGATATCTTCTATTTATCCATGTTCAAGATAAAGTCTTAAGACACCAGAACTTTATTTCCAGATTTTCAGATTCATTTCATAAGGGTCTACAATTAATGGATGCAATGGAGTTACTCTTATCTTGAAACCAAAATTTCCTGTTTTTTTGCACAACATATAGCCAGAAAATTTATACCTGTTATTCTCAAGCTCTTTTACATCTTTTAGGTTCACAATTTTTGAATCCTCTATTTTATCTTTATCAGATACACGCCCATAATAAACATCAATATTTACATAATCAGGTTTAATATTACCAAGAAAAACATTAACTTCAACTTTAAATTTACTATTTATTGTATAAACCCTCTTATCATCAAAATTAACACTCTCAATATTTATAGAATTAAAATTATTCTTAATACTATTTTTCCATTTAATAAACTCCTTTAAATATGTGAAGTTATCCTGCTTGAAAATTTTAAATCTTTCTACTGCTTTTTTATAAAAAATATTAAAATAATCCTTAACCATTCTATGAGTATTATAATAAGAAGCAATTGAAGTAATAGAATTTTTCATCATATTAATCCATTCTATAGGTAAACCATCAGAATCTCTCTCATAAAATAGAGGAATGATTTCATTTTCAAGAATAGAATAAATGGATTTACTATCAACATCATCTTGATATTTTCTACTTTCATAAACCTCACCATTTCCAATTGACCAGCCAATAGTATTTATATAAGCTTCATCCCACCATCCATCAAGCACACTGAAATTAAGAACACCATTCGCTCCTGCCTTCATCCCAGAGGTTCCGCAAGCTTCAAGAGGTCTCAAAGGATTATTTAGCCAGACATCAACTCCCTGGACCATATATCTTGCAACATTAATATCATAATTCTCAATAAAAACAAACTTATTAACTAAATTATTTGAATTTATAAAATGTATTATATTCTTTATAATATCTTTGCCTTCATTATCCTTTGGATGAGCCTTACCTGCAAACACCACTTGAACAGGTTTATCTGTATTATTCAATATTTTCATCAATCTATCAGTATCCCGTAAAATCAAATCACCTCTTTTATATGTAGCAAACCTTCGAGCAAAACCAATTGTCAGAATTTCTGGATTTAATACTTCTAAAGCTTTATCATTTATCAAAAATAGTGCTCTTTTTTTAGCAAATTGTTTTTTAAATCTCCTTCTAACAAAATTTACAAGTTTTTTTCTTCTTAATTTATGTACATTCCATAATTCAATATCAGGAATATCTTTTATTCTATTCCAGAGATCTTTTGCATCCTGTTCTTGTTCCCAATTCTCTCCTAAGTATTTTTCAAATAATTCTCCCATTTCAAAAGAGATCCATGAAGGAACATGAATTCCGTTTGTTACTGAGCTTATTGGAATATGTTCTTCAGGAATTTCCCCCCATAAATTTTTCCAGATATTTTTAGAAACCTTTGAGTGTAATTTCGAAACACCATTAATATAAGAAGAATTTCGTATAGCTGCAACAGTCATTGAAAAATGCTCAGATTTATTTTTAGGATTAATTCTACCAAAATTCAAAAACCTGTCAATTGATATCCCCAGTTTTTTTACATATCCCTCGAAATATTTTGTTATCAAACCAGGTTCAAACTCATCATTTCCAGCAGGTACAGAAGTATGGGTAGTAAAAACTGATGTTTTTTTTGAAATTTCTATAGATTCATCAAAATTAAGAGAATATTTTTCCATCAACATTCTTGCTCTCTCAAAAGTTGCAAAGCAAGAATGACCTTCATTTAGATGAATAACATCAAGGGAAAACCCCAATTTTTCAAATAATCTTATTCCTCCCAATCCAAGGATTATTTCCTGCTGCATTCGCAATTCCTTACCCCCACCATACAATTGAGCAGTTAACTTCCTGTCATATTCTATGTTTTTTTCAATATTAGAATCAAGTAAATAGATATTTACCCTTCCAACAATGAGCTTCCAAATTTTTAAATAAATTTTTCTCCCTGGAAATTCTAATTCAATCTCAATTGGAGTACCATCCTCATTTTTAACCTCTTTAACCCTCATATCAAAAAAATCATTTTGCTTATAAAAATCTAATTGCCAGCCATCCTGGTTTAAATATTGCTGAAAATAGCCCATTTGATAAAGTAGCCCTACTCCACTTAGATTCAAACCCAAATCACTAGAAGACTTAATATGATCTCCTGACAAAACACCCAATCCACCTGAATAAATCGATAAAGACTCAGTTAAACCATACTCTAAAGAAAAATATCCAATACAGCACTCCCTTGACCCATCAATATAGATAACCCTATTCATATAATCTCCCAATCTCTGTTTGACTTTTTCTAATTCAATAATAAAACCTTTTTCATTTGCTAACTCATCAAGTCTATTTTGATTAATTTCACTCAGCATTCTAATTGGATTCTGATTTGTTCTTTTCCATAAATCAAAATCCATCTTAATAAACAATTTGATTGCATCAGAATTCCATGTTAACCATAAATTGTGAGCAATATCATATAAACCCTTTAATTTTTCAGGTACATTAGATATTACTTTAAATTTCTTTAAATCATTCATAAAACTTCCTTAAGAAAAACAATTATACGACATAAAAAGAAACAGGTAAAGATATTATAAAGAGTAATATAATAATTAATAAATCAAAAATTGAAAAAGTTAAAAACCAAGAAATAAATATTTTTTAACTAAAAAATGAAATTAATTTATTTTTATATAGATCTACATAAAAGAATAACTTACCTTTAATTATCTCTTTTCCAGTTAAAGTTATCAAAAAAAAGTCCTTTGTTAATTTAAAAACAAATAATAAATACTCATCAAAATTCAATTTCATATAGTATGACTCAGGAGATGTTTTAATCTTATTTAATCTTGAAATAATATCAGCAATTTCAGCACCTACAAGTTCAAGATTAATATTTTGAAGGATAAAAAACTCCATTTTATCTAGCTCCAGACCATCTTTTCCCCAAACACCTATTACTTTTATCTCTCTATTTTTATTTTGAATTTTTTTAAATATCTCTTCAAACAACTTTTTCTCCAATGTTCTGAATTAGTTTTGAAAAATGTTCAAGTTTTTGAATTATCTTTTGACTTCTTTTTATCTCTATTATCCTCTCAGAGTATTTTTCTTCCTTACTTTTTTTTAATAATTTTTCATATATTACAATTGCATTATTGTAAAGACCTTGATCAATATAGAGTTTAGCTGCACTTTCAGTAATAAACTCCTCACCAAAACTAATCTCGTCTATTGTATCATCCATTTTTTTTTCTAAAATTTCTTCATCAATTTTAAAATCAGAAATTTGATTATTTTCCTCTTGATTGATCTTAATATCTTCATAAACAATTTCCTGTAGTTCCTCTTTATTTTCTTCGAATTTCAAAATATCTTCTTCTAATTCTTTCTGCTCAACGGTTTCTTCTACTTCTATAACTGGATTATCTTCTACTTCTCTCTCAGGTTCGGAAATATTAGTGTCATCCAGATTTTTGTTTTCTTTCTCTTTATAAGTTATAGAATCAGCAGAAAATTCAGTCTTTAAAGCCTTTTTCTTCCTTATTTCATCGGTTTTTTCAATTAATTTCTTTGCTTTTAAATTAAAAGGATCAATGAACATCACCTTATTATAGTACTCTGTAGCTAAATTATATTCCCCCTTTTTTGAATATATATCTCCCACTTCTAATAACAAATTAACATTATCAGGAAAATTAGATACCTCTTCTTTTAGTAAATTCTCTGCTTCATCCAGTTTGTTTAACTCCTTTAAAATTTTCGCGTGTAACAATTTCATCTGAAAAGAAGAAGGAAACTCTTTACTTATTTCTTCAGCAAAACTTAGGGCTTCAGCATACCTCTTCTCATTAAAGAGGATTTCCAAATCTGTTAACCGATCCCTTTCTTTTTTTAAGTCAATCATCTATATCTTTCAAAAAAACAATAGTTTATCTACGTAATCTTAAACTAATCAGCTATGGCAGTAAAATTAATATCACTTCTAGGACTTTTTACATTCTCAACCAAATAAGTTCCTGGGCTGAAAGAATAACCAGGTTTTGTTGGTATAACATAACCAGTCCAACCATAAGGCACTAAAATATCCCAGCTTCCAGATGCTCTTGTTATAACTGGTCCTGCAACACCCTGAGTGAAATTAATATAAACTCCATCAAGTGCACTTCCCTCACTTGTTACAACCCTTCCACATATTTGTATGTCTCCTTCAGGGGTTTCACCACCTCTTGAAATAAGTTTTAAGGGAATAAGATCATATACTCCTGATAAGCTGTTATCAATTCGTCCATCATCAGAAAGAGTTACTTTAAGCATTATTGTAAAATCTCCCTGGATATAATTACTATAAGGAATTTTAAATGTTTTTTGTACATATCCCTGTCCATCAGTTATACCTACAGCGGAACTATAATTATTGTCAAAATATCCATAAATATTAGAATCTACATATTGCTCAAAAATAATATTTTTATTTACAGCAGGGCTTCCATCATTGTTTAATGCTCTTACTGTTACAATTGAAGAAACTAATGAACCATTATCAGTAGTATACAGAGTTGAAGGGTTTGCAGTACCGGAAAGAATGATTCGAAAACCAGCAGGTCCTGTCATATCAGGATCATTTACCCCAGAACGTTTACAAGAAGTAATTGCAAAAACACCTATACTAATTATTAATATTAAAATGATATATTTTTTCATAAGATATCCTCCAATTTTATTTTACTCAGTGCTGTCTGCAAAATCTGCACACCATACAGAAACATATGCTTTAACAGGCTCAACTCTATGACCTCCAAGATCCTTTCCATGAAACGTAATTTCAGCTTCCAGTTTTAATATTTTCTCCTGCCCAATATTTATAAGTTCAACAAGAGGAGATTCCAGTTTTGCATTGTGCCCAATAAGAACAAATGATAATGATACTTTTTCTCCAACACCAACCACCATATTAACTTTTTGAGAAAATCCATATGGAACATCAACTCCTGGGGTATTCAAGCCATCAGTCCTGGTATATCTCACATCAACCTGATCAACTAATATTGATTGGTAGTATGTGACTGTTCCAGCAGAAGCAAAAGGATCTAACACTACAGTAGTTAATCCTGCAACTGCATTATCATTAACAACACTCCC
This sequence comes from Candidatus Aminicenantota bacterium, assembly GCA_030610885.1. Classification (GTDB taxonomy): domain Bacteria; phylum Acidobacteriota; class Aminicenantia; order UBA2199; family UBA2199; genus JAUWNT01. Next base: position 16,562 of record JAUWQW010000040.1, read on the forward strand.
CTCTGTTATAACATCTGAAAATATTGTTGTAGAATCATCATTCCCCTCTAAATCTTTACCAGTAACAGATTCTACAATTAATTTTGATGCAGAAGTTGTAGTATTTTCAAGTTTATTACAACCCGGGAAACTAAATATTATATAAACTGCAAAAACAATCAATAATAAATATTTTTTTTTCATAGCTTCCTCCTATTTAATGATTCGTGGAGTTACAAAGATGAGAAGTTCTCTTTTATTACGGAGTTTACTAGAATTTTTAAACAGATTACCTAAAATAGGTATCTTACTTAAAAAAGGTACTCCCTCAGTGTTCTCACTTTCTTCAACTCTATATAACCCACCGATTACAATTGTGCTACCATCTTTTACCATTACAGTATTTTTCGTTGATTGCGTAATAATTGGTGGAATTCCATTTACTAAATTTGCAAAGTCAGCTGCATTATTCTGTATATCAAGTTTGCAAATAATATCTCCCTTTGCAGTAATCTGGGGTGTTACTTTCAACTCCAGAGCAGCTGGGATATATCTTACTGTAACAGTATTATTTTGAACAGTCTGAATAGGGATCTGCCTACCCTGCATAATTGTTGCTTCCATGTTATTTTGAGTTGTGATTTTAGGAGCTGAAATTATCTTGGCCTTACCCTTTGTCTGTAAAGCTGAAAGAGCAACATCCAAACGAAAAGTATTTGCTACATTCCCAAAAGAAAAAGCAGTTCCAGATGTACGGCCCTGTGCAGGTAGATTGATAGCATAACCACCAAGCGGACCTATTATTCCCGGATTCTGTTGATTTGATATCTGATTACCAATAACTGATACTGAATTAGGAAATTTCAAAGAGGTTTGATTCCCATAAGAAGAGTCTGCCACAAAATTATATCCCCACTGAATACCTAATGATTCTGCATCGTTTACATTGGTTTCAATAATTCTTGCCTCAATGGAAACCTGAAGGGTTGCTGCATCAAGAGTATCAATTAATTTATCCAATAATTTAATCTTATCCGGAACTTCAGAAATGATTAGCGTATTTGTTCTTTCATCTGTTAGTATTTCACCCCTTTGAGTTAATTGTTTAGACAATATGCTTTTAATCTTATCAACTTTTGCATAACTCAATGCTCTTGTAAAAACCTCAATAGGTCCTTCCATTTCTCTTACTTCTTTCAGTTTCCTTCTCTGTTGGGATTCCCTTGATAATTTCTCAACCTTACCAATTCTCAATATATTTCCCTCCAAAACCATATCAAGGCCATTGATTTTTAAGAACAATTCAAGAGCTTGATCCCATGGAACCTGAATTAACTCACATGTGATCCTTCCAGTAACTCCGGGGTCAATAACAATATTTAAACCTGATATTTTAGCTATGAATTTTAAAACATCATTTAAATCAGCATTTTTAAATGTAAAATTCATTGATTCGCCAGTATATTTCTTCTTCCCTTCTTCAATTGTTTTCTTTAAATACATAACCTGGTTATTCCCATCTTTATCTCCGTTACCCACATAACCAGAACCAATATTTTCATCCATGATCTTTGATTTTTCATTTGTAAAAAATTCATCTCTTTTTTCAGTTGGGTCAACATTTTTTATACTCTCAGCTTTTAAGTTTAAAGCAATTTTATTATCTTTAATATTTATATTTTCAGATGTTTTAAATAATTCTTTCTCTGAAACTTCCTCTCTTTTTTGGGCAAGAACAAGATTCGAGTTATTCTGTTTAAACTCTTTAGGATCTACATTTTTTGCGATTTCAGTTTTTTCTTCTAATTTTTTATTAAAAAATTCAACTTCTAATATATTATTGTTACATGTTATTCTATAATCTTTTAAATAAAGCAAATCAAAAACTATTCTATAAACCTTCGGTGAATTGTAAGCTCCTCTAACTCTTTTTACATTTAATAAGTTAATTTCTCTCTTTATTCTTTTTGATTTAATGTTTTTTAAATCAATAGCTAATCTAGTTGGGAACTCAGGTATAGGAATAACATTATAATTAGTATTATTTGACATGAAAAACTCAAACTTGACTTTCTCTCCTGCCTTCTCACTTACTTTTAAATCCTTAATTACATTAACTCTATTTGGAGAATAACTCAATAATTCAGGCTTTTTGCTCTCCTTGATAGGGGGTTCAATATTTGATTTTTTTTCAGATTTTACCTTCTTAACACTTGGAAACTCAATATACAATCCGTTTGTATTTGTAAACACTCTATAATTTACTTTCTCTTTCAATTGAATCTCAACATCAACATATTCATTGTCTTTCATAATATTAATTTCTTTAATAACAGGAGATTCGAATCTAAAATTCTTCTTTGAAAATGCGAATTCAACATCACTAATCCTCATGATAATTAATTTATAATTATCTTTTTCAGGGTAAAATAAATCGGGAATAGAAATAATCGAATCAGTTTTAAAATGCAATTGTACAAAATCTTCACCCGTCAGGTATTCTACATCATCAATTATTACCTTAGAATAAAGAGTGAAATTAGATATTAACAATAAAATTAACATACATAAACTTTTAATTCTCATTTTATGCCGCCCTCCTCTTCAGGATTTAATGTTTTCTTAATAATTTTTTCCCTTTTGCCTCCTAATGCTACAGTTAGTATTTTTTTAAAAATAACAGAATGACTATCAATTTTTATAATTTCTCCATCATAGACATTATCTCCAACTTTCATGACATAGGGAATACCATCAGGACCTCTCATACAAGCTCTATGTTCTCCACGTGCATATATAGTGCCTTCTAAATCCAATTCATCTATATTTAAACCTGCAATTCCATCAATTGCATCTTTCTTAACTTTAATGTTTTTCCCTCCAAGTAAATCAACAAAAGGATCTCTCCTACCTTTCGGATTATAAACAAATTCTCCAGCTTGTATTTCTAGTTGAATGTCAGGTTCTGATAATACAGACTTTTCCTCCTTTGTTTTTTCATTATTTTGAGAAAAAACACAAAAAGTAAAAATAAAAAAGATAAAAATAAAATATTTCATTTGTTTTCTCCTATTCACAATTACCTCTTCTTGATTTCCCCATTATCTTTTCCTTTTCTATATAGATATGTAGCTGCCACGAAATTTGCTCTTATTGTAAATGCACTGGAACTCCTTTTTGTTGTATTTATATTAAGAGTATTAATGGTAAAAATTTTTTTTAATCTTGAAAGTTGATCAAAGAAAATACCCAGATTATGATAATTCCCTTCAACTTGTATTGAATATGGTTTTTCTATATATACTTCACTTACTTTTTCAGGTTTTGGTGAAAATGTAAAAATTTTCAATCTAGTATTAGATATATTTGATTGAATATTCTTTAGGATTTGGCTTATTTTCTCTTTCTCAGGCAGAATTCCTTTTAATTTTTCAAGAAACTCTTTTGTATTCTCCAATTGTTCCTCCATCTGAGCTAATTTATTCTTCTTTTTCTCTGCCTTTTTTATTTCCATCTCAATTTCATCAATTTGTTCTTTGATTTTACTTATATCATCTTGTTTCGGTGAATAATATATATAGTAAAATAAACCTAAAATTACTATTCCAATTACTATGAAAACTAAAAATTGCCCATACCAGGGTAAACTTTCTAAATCCATATCACTTCCCCCCCTGCTTATAAGATTTTTCAACATAATTAGCTTTAACATTAAAATTAAAAATATCAAGCCCAGATTGTTTTTTTCTTACAGAAGAACTAAGACGAACATTATAAAAACGATTCGTATTTTGCATATTTTTTATAAAATCTGCAATCAAATTATTTGACAAAGCCTTACCATTAATAGTCAAAGCTCCATTCGAAAAATTTAAGCTACTCAGCCATACCCAATCAGGAATTGTATTTGATATATCATCCATCATTCTCACAACTACTTTTTGCCTGCTTTTTAACTGGTTTATAATTATTACCTTCTTATCAAGCCTTTTTTTTGTTCTTTCCAGGTTTTCTAATGTTTTTAAAACATTCTCCAATTGAGTCTTTTTAACTTTCCTGTCATTTAAAAATTTTACTTTATCATTATAATTACTTAATTGGCTAAAATATAAAAAACTAATAGTAAACACTATTAGAACTACAGTAGCAATTATAGCTGGTACATTGAACTTAGCCTCTTTTTTCTCTTCAAGAGAAACCCCTTTTTCTTTGCCCTTTGAAACTTCTTTTCTCTCAGGGCTTAATAAATTAACTTTAATCATTTGCCATCTCCAATTGCTCTTAAAGCTAACCCCATTGCTACATTAAAAACTGGAGCCATACCCTTAACAAAGTCTAAATCAAATTTTTTGGGATTCACATCAATACTATTAAATGGATTAGCAACCTCAACAGGAACATCAAACTCCTGAGAAAATAAATCTACTATTGATTCAAGATTCGCTGTACCTCCACTAAGCAAAATATTGTCAACCCTACTTCCTGTAGCTTTGGAGCGATAAAACTCAAATGTTTTTCTTACTTCATTCTTAAGTTCATTTAATATTAAATTAATCAACGGTTTTACAGCTGCAGATGAAACTCCTTCTACCTGCCTTCCTTTCTTTGCAGCTTCAGCTTGTTCAAACCTAAGATTCAGTTCTTTTTGTATCATATCAGTAAACTGATTTCCACCCCAAGCAATATCTCTAACAAATACAGGACAGATACCTTTTGTAATGACAACATTCGTTATTGAAGCACCTATATTAATAATAGCAACACTTCTATCTTGATACATCTTATAGTTTAAAAGTATACTATTTGAGATTGCAAACGATTCAAGATCAACAACATTTACTTCTTTATCAGCAATTGCAATTACATTCAAATAATCATTGAGTTTCTCTTTTTTTACTGCAGCTAAAATAACCTCCACTCTGTCAGGTGAAAGATCAGGTGACTCAATTTCCTCATAATCAATATTTACCTCCTCTGGGGTAAAAGGTATATGAGGCCTTGCTTCCCATAGAATGTGCTCGTTCATTTCACTAGGATTTACTCTCTGAATCTCAATTTTCTTTACAATAACGGAACTTCCAGAAACACCAAATGATAACGCATTTGCACTTGTTTTACTCTCATAAAAGATATGTTGTATTGCATCGGCAACAGCAGTGGAATCCATTATGCTTCCTTCTACAATTGATTGGTACGGAATTGGTTCATAGCCTAAAGAAACTAACTCATATATCGTTTCTTTCCCTCTTTTCTTTAGTTTTAACTCAACCAACTTTAAAGCAAACGAACCAATGTCAAGTCCAACAATTCTTTTAGATTTTATAAAATTCAAAAAAGGCATCCCTATCTCCATTCTGATTAAATTTCATTTCAGTGTATTAGTAGCATAGCAAAAATAAAATGTCAACTTATTTTATTTTTTTTCAGTTATATAGGCAATGTTAGCACTTTATAAACATGAAATATAGAGTATACTTTGGTTTCAAAGCACCAGAAGGCAAAACAGCCTATATAACAGAATAAATTGAGTGTCAAAAAATCTAAAAATAGTATGATTTTCACAATAAAATCCTTGATTTTTCACCAATAAAATAAAAAAATTTTATTCGTTTTTTTTTAAATTTTTGTATCTACTTATGTGTATTTAGGCATAAATTTAATATATATATGTGTGCTTAAGAATTAATTTCAGATACACTTCCTTATATGCTATAATATTTCAAAATGATCTTAATAGATACTTTTTATATCCTTTTATCTATCCTTATTTTGCCTTTTTTAACAAGATATATCTTTAAATCGGAATATATGAAATTGTTGAAACACCGATTTGTTCCTGACATTAAGTATATAAAAAAAAAAAGAATATGGATTCATGCAGTTTCAGTTGGGGAAATTAAAAGCATAAAAAGCCTAATAAAACACCTTAGGAACACATATAATAATCAAATTGTGCTTTCTGTAACTACACCAGCAGGTTATGCATTTGCAAAAAAAGAATACAAAAATATAGAAGTCATAAACTCTCCATTTGATTTCTCATTTGTTGTAAAAAAATTTATAGAAAATATAAATCCTGAAATTTTGATTTTAAACGAATTAGAAGTCTGGCCAAATTGGATTTCAATTACAAATAATAATAAAATCCCCATTTTATTAATCAATGGAAGAATCTCAGATATTGCATTTGTTAGATATAAAAAATATATCTTCCTTTTTAAAAAATTCCTTAATATGATTGATTTTTTTCTTGTACAATCTGAAATTTCAAAAAAAAAATTCTCTCAACTTGGGATTCCTGATTATAAAATAGAAATATGTGGAAATATTAAAGCTGATGAAGCATTTAAAGCATCAAGCAAATTGCCTTCTCATCAGGAAATATATAATTTTTTGAAAATAAAAACTCCACAAAAAAAAGTAATTACCCTTGCAAGCAGTCATTCGAGTGATGAAAAAATATTAATCCCAATAATTAACAAAATAAAAAAGGCGTTTTCATTAATAATTGTGCCAAGACATCTAACAAGAATACATAAAATCGAAAAAGAATTAAAATATAATCATATAAAATATAAAATATGGAGTAAATGTAAAGGAATTGATATAAATAATAATGTCCTGATATTTGATGAAATTGGATATTTATTTAATATCTTTGACATTACGGATATTGTTTTTATGGGAGGAACATTCAATAAAAAAATCGGTGGGCACAACCTGTATGAACCTGCAGTATTAGGTAAATTAATAATAGGAGGACCTTGTTACAATAATTTTCCGGATATAGGGAAAGAACTCTTTGAAAATTCTACATATTTGTTAATAAATAATTCACAGGAATTATTTGAAACCATTACTAACATCGAAAAATATAATTTTTATAATAATGGAAAAAAAGCTATTAAATCTATTTTAAAACAAAGAGGATCCACCAAATGTATATTAAAACACATTCAAAATCTAAGAAAATATTAATTTTTTTTCTAAATTCAATATCAATTGGTTTTAAAACAGCATCTTTTTTCTATTTAAAAATCAAATCTTTAAACAAAAAACACTACAGAGCGGCTTTTATTATTTCAGTTAATAATCTATCTTTCGGGGGAACAGGTAAAACCTCTCTTGTAATAAAAATATGTGAGGAATTAAAAAAGAGAAAAATAAAATTCGCAATTATAACAAGAGGCTATCTTTCGAAATTTGAAAAAAAAAGCGTCTTAATTAATTCTAATCAGAGTCCAGAAGAGATTGGAGATGAAGCAAAGGTACTAAAAAACAGATTCCCAAACCAGGACATTTTTGTTGGGAAAAAGAGAAAAGACTCAATTGGAAAAGCTATAGAAAATAAAAATAGAATAATAATACTTGATGATGGTTTTCAATCAATAAACATTTATAAAGATTGTAGTATAATGCTTCTTAATCCTGAACATCCTTATTATTATCTGAGAAATTTTAAATTTTTAATTAGAAAAGAAAATTTCATACTTTTATATAATATTTCTCAAAACCATTTAAAAAATATTAAAAAAAAACATAAAAACTCTAAATATTGTACATATAAATTCGAACATGGGAATTTTTACAATAAAAAAGGCAAAATTATAAATATAAAAGACTCATCCTTAATTGGATTTTCTGCTCTTGGAGATAACTCAAGGTTCAAAGAAAGCCTTTCTACGTTTAACTTAATAGGATTCCTAGGATATAAGGACCATTTTTCATATACTCAAGATATTATAGATAATCTAAATACTTTAAGAATAGACAAAAAAGCTGATTATTTAATTTGCACTGAAAAAGATTTTGTTAAACTAATTAATTTAAATTTAAATAATATTCCTTTGATTTACTCGAAAAATATTATAGAATTTAATTTTAACTTATTAGGTAGTATACTTAATCATGCAAAACGTAAAGGTTTCATTTAAATATAGGCTTGAATATATTATCTTCTATATATATA
>JAUWQW010000119.1 GCA_030610885.1 Candidatus Aminicenantota bacterium
CCATAATCTTCTACATCACGGTCTTCTGCAATCCTCAAAAATATGATCCTGTCAATGATCTTCTGTACTGCATAATTCAATTCATAAATTGTTAAATTTTTGTTTCTTAAAGCAATGTTTTTTGCTAAGTTTTCTCTCCACTTTTCATTAAATTTTAAAAATTCCTTATCTACTTCGGATGTTCCCTTTTTTCGCTTTGTATCTTCAATATATTGATCAAAACTTCCCTTTAAAATTGCTTGCCTTGAAAAAGTATTAAATATGAAATCAAATTCCTTTTCATACTCCTCATATGTGCAATAGAAGATCCTGGCTGTTGAGGCTTGATCATGTTTATCAGGTTTAATCCGTGTATCATAAACTGCAAATTCCTCAAAATCCGTAAGAATCGATAGAGGAAGTTTTGCTGTATAAGCATATCTTCTTAATTGAAAAGCAGGTTCAATATCGTGTTTTATATTAACTGAAGGTCTCTTGGCTTCTACAAAGAATTTTCTAAACCCACCAATACGGAAACTATAATCAGGTGCTTTAACCTTTCCCTTTATTTCTATTTTGTCTTCGCGAACAACCTCACGATACTGTTCTGAATATCCCTGGATATTTCTAATATCCCAGCCCAGTAATTCAAAGAATTTATCAATAAAATCAACCCTTGTTTTAGCCTCATCATAGTGTTTTCCTTTATATTGTTTGATATTGTGTTCAAAAAGATCAATTAATTCTTTTAAATTTTTGATATTTCCATTCTCCTTATCATCATGTTGATCTATGGGTAAATCATAGATGCAAATTATTTTTTTGTCAACAGGGAAAGTAGTTTAAGTTCATGTGCAAGTGTATGTTCATGTGTGTGTGCATGTTAATATGGAATAAGCTTTCAGCCATCAGCATTCAGCTTTTTTTAACTCAAAACTCAAAACTATTTAATTTTTACCTTTTTACTTGGATGATATGTATGTTGTTATTTCTGATATTATTTTTAATCGGGCGATTACATGGAATCGCCCCTACTTTTTCTGACCTTTTTTTATATTTTGAGCCAGAGATAAACTGTCATAAATACTATTAAGTTGAAGAGATAATAGAAATTTTTCCCTGGTTCCATTAAAATCAAGGATTCTACCTGCAATGGAGTGTAAAGCACCCATTGGCAAAATATTCTCTCCCTTTGAATTAAAACCAACCACTTTATTTCTTGTGATCTCTATATTAACCTCATACACTTTGTCATTATTGTTTATGTATAATTTATATTTATCTCCAATGTCGGGTGAAAAAACAGATAAAAGGCTAATCCCATCAAAACTAACATCTTTAACAATAAAAATTTCATCATTCTGAAATTTTCCATTAAGTTCAGCTTTTAAATTATATCTTTGACTATCTCTTTTTTGCCCCATATTTACTCTTATATTCTCTAATTAATATATATTCATTTTTTTCAAAATTTCAATAAAAAAATAAAATTTATTCCATTTAAAAAGATTTAATAATAGATTCGTTAACAATTCAGAAATCAAATTTTCATTCTCCCATTATCTGAACTGCGATTCTTCTATGATGAGGCTTATTATCAAATTCTAAAAATACTACCTGTTGCCAGGTTCCAAGTATAAGCATTTTTTTTTCAAATGGTATTATTAACGAGGGGCCAATCAATGTGGCTCTCAAATGAGAATGACCATTTCCATCATGCCATGTATCATTGTGATGATAATGTCTATTCTCAGGGATTATCTTTTCCATAAGTTCTGGAACATCTTTAACAAGACCTGGTTCATACTCTATTGTTGAAAGAGCTCCAGTAGAACCTGGAACAAAAACAAGAATATTGCCATTAGTTATATTAGACTTTGAAAGAATGTTTCTGAGCTCATCACTAATATTGATTATTTCATCTCTACCCTTTGTATTTAATTCAATATAATAGAGTTCAATCACTTGAAAATTATAACATCATAAAGGTTTAATTGCAAAACACACATATTAATGATAAAATTACAAAAAATGATATTAAAGGAGATACAAAAACCAGTTGAAAATCTCATAAGAGAAACAGATAATACCTTTAAAAAAAACACTCAAAGTGATATAGACCTTATAAATAAAATCATCAATTCTGCAACCGTTAATAAAGGTAAACAGATAAGGTCAACTCTTTTATTTCTCCTTGCAAAACTGAACAACTGTATAACAGATGATTTACCCATTATTGCCACTTCTATAGAGATGCTTCATCTTTCCAGTCTAATACATGATGATATTATTGATAATTCAATGTTAAGGCGTGGAAAAAAAACTTTGAATGCTGATTTTGGAAATTATATATCAGTTTTGGGAGGTGATTATTTTTTTATCAATTCTTTAAATTTAATGAAAAAAACTAACCAGGATCTTATTATGGAAATCATTTTAAAGGTTTCTAAATCAATGATTGAGGGCCAAATACTGGAAGTTGAAAATAGTTTTAACTTCAATATAGATCCAGATACATACTTTAAAATAATAACAAATAAAACAGCTGCTCTATTTGCAGGAATTTCTGAAATTGTATTTGTTTTAAAAAATGAAGGGTCAGGTTCTATAGAAAAATTTCACAAATTTGGGCAAAACTTTGGTATTATATTTCAAATCTGTGATGATATGCTCGATATATTCTCTAAAAACTCAGGTAAAGACCATTTCAGAGACTTAAAAGAGGGGAAAATAACCCTTCCTTATATCTTACTTCTTAAAAAAACAAAGACTAAATTAATAAAAAATTTCTCAGATAATAACCAGGAACTCTTATTAGAACTCTTTAAGAAATTCAAAATTAAGGATCTATATTTTAAAGAAATAGATAAGTACTATACAGATGGTGTAAATTTTTTAAATAGCTTTCCAGACTCTATATATCGCAAATCTCTTTTCGAACTCCTTGATTTTATAAAATATCGTGATTACTAAAAAAAATCTTGAAATAGAGATAAAGATCAAAATTGATAATATTATTGAAACAAAAAAAAAGATATTAAATTTAGGTTTTAAAATATTTAAAGAAAAAACTTTTGAATATAATATTACTTTTGATAAAGAAGACAAACAATTAAGCAAAAATAATTTTCTGTTAAGATTAAGAAAAACAGATTATGCAAATACATTAACTTTTAAGGGTCCTGTTTTAAAGAGTAATGAACCTCAGAACTATAAAAAAAGAGAAGAAATTGAAACTGAGGTCTCTGATTTTGATAAAACCAGGAAGATTTTATACTTGCTTGGATTCCAGCTATCATTTATTTATGAAAAATATAGGGAGATTTTTTCAAAAGGAAATGTAAAAATAATGGTTGATCAAACTCCTATTGGAAATTATATAGAGATTGAAGGAAAAGAATCTGAAATTGATAATACAGCCAATCAGTTAGGATACAACAAAAGCCATTATATTACACAAAGTTATCATTCTCTATTTTTAAAATCAAAAAATAAGGGTTTTATGCAGTTTGATCCATGATATTTTTTATTTTAGCCGGAGGATATGGAGAAAGGGCAAAACCTTTATCCACAATTAAACCAAAACCAACCTTTCCTGTTAATGGAGAGCCGTTGATCAAGATAATGTTAAGACAATTAAAAGATATTGGATTAAAAAGGGGACTAATAAATCTACACTATATGCCTGAAACAATAAAAGAAAATACAAAAACAGATTTGGATATTAATTTCCTATATGAGAAGGAGCTTTCTGGAAGCAAAATAATAAAAAGATCAATTCAATATATGAAAGATCTAATTCTTGTAATAAATGGAGATATTTTTGTAGAAATTCCTTTAAAGGAGCTGGCTGAGAAGATCTCAAATTCAGATGGGGTTTTGTTAGTAAAAAGTCATAACACTGGTTATTCCTCAGTTGAAATAAAGAAAGATACTTTTGTAGGTACAAAAAAGGATAATAAAAAAGGCGCTTTCATGTATACTGGAGTTGCTGTATTAAGAAAAAATGTAATAAAAAAGATTGATGATTTCAGTTTCCTTGATACCTTAAAAAAGCATGACTTTAAAATTAAAATTTTGGAATACAATGGTTTATGGCTTGATTTTGGGAAGCCAAAGCTCTATTTTGAATCAAACTTTAAATATAAAGAACATATAGATAATTTAACTCAAAATTCTCTTTCCAATAATGTTATTATCTCTCACGACTCAATGGTAAACAGATCAATAATCTGGGAAAATTCAATAATAGACAACAAATCTAAAATTTCAAATTGCATAATAACTGGCAACATAAAATTGAGCAATGTTAATTATAAAGATAAAATTATAACAAAAGATAAAATTTACAATTTATAGATTTTTCTACTTTTTTGACATATAAAATGTTTTTAACAAATTTTCTGCAGCTGTTGTTGGAAGTAATGTTTTATCCAATACTTGATCTTTAATAAGTGAGAGTTGTTTTTGAACTTCATGATTCTCATAAAAATTTTCATTTAAATAATTTTCTATCATTGAAAACATCCATTCAAGTCTTTGTTTTTTCCTTCTTTTATAAAAGAATCCTGATTTCTTTGTTATTTTTTCAAATTCTTTTATAACATTCCAGATTTCATGAGTTCCTTCACCTGTTAAAGCTGAGCATATATAAGCATTAATTTTCCATCCTTTTGTTACTGGTGTAAGATACTTTAAAGCAAGAGAATACTCTGTTTTTGCAGCATTTGCCAATTCTCTATTTCTTCCATCAGCTTTATTCACAACAATTGCATCAGCAATCTCAATAACTCCCTTTTTTATTCCTTGAAGTTCATCTCCAGCCCCTGAAATCATAACAAGCAAGAAGAAGTCAACCATTGAACGAACCGTTATCTCACTTTGTCCCACACCCATAGTTTCTATGAGTATTACAT
>JAUWQW010000015.1 GCA_030610885.1 Candidatus Aminicenantota bacterium
AGCTGTAAAAAGAAGAAGAAATAGTTATCAATTATTAACTAAACCAAGAAACATATTTATGGAGATACCTCATAGAGAAAAATATAAAAAATCCTTAACTTAGTGACATTCGTGTCTGTCCCTGTTTATCTATAAGATAACTATAAAAATTTAGCTTATATCTTTATTTTCTCTTGATATTTTGAACTTATGCTAATATATTGTATATGTATGAAAACAGAAGTTAAAAATTTTAAGGTGAAATAATGTTTGGGTGGTGTGGGAAGATTTTAAAAATAGACTTAAACTCTAAAAAATATGACATATTAAATCCAGACATCAATATATTAAAAAAATATATTGGAGGTAAGGGACTTGCAGGTTATTATCTCAAAGATCATATTACTTTGAACTGGCATGATCCTGATATGCCTCTAATTTTCTTTACTGGTCCATTGGTTAACACTATCTCTCCCACATCCGGACGTATGACTATTATGTCTAAATCACCCTTAACAGGAACAATAGGTGACTCTTCAGTAGGAGGAAGCTTTGGTTTTTCCTTAAAAAAAGCTGGATTTGACGGAATTATTATTACTGGAAAAAGCTTTGATCCATGTGGAATTGAAATAAATAATAAGAACATTACATTTACAAATGCATCTTCATTATCTGACCTAACAGTAAACGAAATAAATAATTTAATTAGAGATAAAGGTTCTACTGCTGCTGTGGGACCTGCTGCTGAAAATGGCGTGCTTTTTTCAAACATAGTTATAGATAACCATTATTTTGCAGGACGAAATGGTTTAGGTCTTTTATTTTCCTCAAAAGGGTTGAAATATATTACAGTAAAAGGAACAGAAAAAACCAAGATATACAACAAAGAATCTTTAAAAAAGGCAAGGCAGGATATTTTTCGATTAACTTTTGCTTCTCCTGTTCTCATGGGAGAACTTGGCATATCAAATTTCGGAACTGCTGCATTATATGACCTTATAGATAACAGAAGAATGATGCCAACTGATAATTTCAGAAAAACACATTTTAATAATGCTTGTTTAATGAATGCACATATTTATAAAAAGAAATTTAACCCAAAAAAACAAGGTTGCCTGGGTTGTCACATATTATGCAAATATATAACAGAAGATGGGTCAAGCATACCGGAATTTGAAACAATGTCCCATTTCAGTGCTTTAATTAATAACAACAATATTTCAGTTGTAATGGAGGCAAACAAAATTTGCAATGAAATGGGCATGGATACTATCTCTGCTGGCGCAACTATTGCATGTTATATAGAAATCTTAAATAAAAAACTTTCAGGCTCAGATATCATCTCTATTTTAAAAAAAATCGGATATGCAAAAGGAATAGGAAATGAGCTTAGAAAAGGAGCTTTTAGATTTGCTGAGTCAAAGGGAAAATCCGAATCAGCAATTACAGTAAAAAAATTGGAGCTTCCAGCTTATGATCCGCGTGGAGCTTTAGGAATGGCACTTGCATATGCAACTTCAACAAGGGGTGGCTGCCACCTTCGTTCATATCCTATTTCACATGAAATATTGAGAAAACCAGTTTCAACAGATAGATTTGCATTCAGCGGAAAAGCAAGAATAATTAAAATTCAGGAAGATTTGAATGCAATAATCGACTCTTTAACTGCATGCAAATTTATTTTCTTTGCAGCCACTTTAGAAGAATTTTCAAAGGTTTATACATCAATTACTGGAATTGAAACATCAGCTCAGGATTTGCTTAAAATAGGTGAAAGAATATATTACAACGAAAGAATAATGAATTCTTTGAACGGGTTTACAAAAAAAGATGATGATCTTCCATCTCGATTTTTCAAATATCCCGGAACCAGTGGCAATAATATAGATATTCCCCCTATTAATAGAACTGAATTCATTAAAACACTTGAAAATTATTACAAAATCAGAGGGCTTGATATAAATGGTATTCCTACAAAAGAAAAATCAAAAGAATTGGAGCTTGAATGGAAAAATTAATACAAAAATATAATGACAAACTTTTTAAGCACGGGTTAACAGAAAGAGATGAACCTTTAATTGGAACATTAGATGCTGAAATAATCTGGAATAAAACTAATAAAACAACTAATATATTAGAAAAACTATTTAAAACTTTAAACATTAATTCTATCATATTTTCAGAACCTGCTGAACCATATAAAACAATCATTGAATATCTTACAAAAACATCAAGCGGTATTATATATCCTGAAGATTGTGAAACAAGAACATTTCTTCATGAGCTTCCATATACAAAAAATTTTGATGTTCAAACCATAACTAACATACTAAAAGAGAGGAAGAGCCTGATCATTCCAGGTCATGGAATCATTACATTCGGTACAGTGAGCCCAGAACAAGCTTTTGTAACATTCAGCTCAGTATGTTTTGCAGTATATATTAAATTTTTTTCAGATTATTTAGAACATAAAAAACATAGAACAATTACAAATGAAGAAGAGAAAACATTCAATAAAATTGCTTTAATGATAAATCCATATCCTGAGTTTTCTTTTTCTTTAATGAAAGGCCCTTTTAGTAAAGAAAAAGTATACAAAGCTCTGAATGAAGCAGGAAAAATAACCGTAAAATCTAAACTGGTAGATTCTTACTTTGGAAATATATCATACCTTATTGATAATATTATATATATAAGTCAAACAGGTAGTTCTCTTGATGAATTAGATGGCTATATTGACACATGCCCGATTGATAATTCTTCATGTGCAGGGATAACAGCATCCAGTGAGCTCTCCGCACATAAACAAATTTATTTAGATACAGACAACACAGCTATTCTTCATGGACACCCAAAATTTTCAGTTATACTATCAATGGATTGTAATCAACAAAATATGTGTAAATATAAAAACCAATGTCACACAAAATGTCCATATAAACGATTTGTAAATGATATTCCAATAGTTCCAGGAGAGGTTGGTACAGGGCCTTATGGATTATACAAAACTATACCTTCTGCAATAAAGGGGAAAAGAGGTGTTATTGTTTATGGTCATGGTGCTTTCACTGCTTGTAAAAAAGATTTCAATGAAGCATTTAATAATTTACTCTCTATTGAAAAGATGTGTAAGCAAGAGTATTTTAAAAGGGCTAATATATGAGCAATTATTATAAAAAAATACCCTCAATAAAAGTGATTAACAGAAGAAAATTCATAAAATCAAGCGCTACAATAGCAATATCTGGATTGACTTCTTCCTTTCTGTTTCTGCATTGTAGAAACAAAGAAACTCCTCCAGATTTTGAACCTAAATATCTAAAACTGCACAAAAATGGAGAATTGAAAAAAAGAGGCAAGGAATTATGGAAAATTATGAACATATGTAAACTTTGCCCCAGAGAATGTAAAGCTAAAAGACTTAAAGGGAATGAAGGATTCTGCAATGCTTCTTCTCAGCTTGAGGTTTCTGCATTTAACCCTCATTTTGGAGAAGAAAGATCACTCGTGGGAAGTGGTGGTTCAGGTACCATATTCTTTACCAACTGCGGACTTAGATGCGTATTTTGCATAAACTGGCAGACTAGCCAGGAGGGAATTGGGGAATCCCAGAGCATTGAAAAACTTGCAAACATGATGCTCAAACTTCAAAAAATTGGCTGCCACAATATTAATTTCGTTACACCCACTCACTACTCTCCTCACATTATTCTGGCATTAGATATAGCAGCTGCTAATGGTTTAAGGCTTCCTCTGGTTTACAACACATGCGGGTGGGAGCGCCTTGAGATTTTGAAAAAGCTTGATGGTATCGTTGATATTTACCTACCAGACTTCAAATATTCGGATAAAAAAATGGCTGCTAAATACTCATCTGAAGCAGCCTCTTACCCTGAAATTTCAAAAGCAGCTCTGCTTGAAATGCACCGTCAGGTTGGGGTTGCAAAGCCTGCAACTAATGGACTAATGTATTCAGGGTTGATGATACGCCACCTGGTTATGCCAAACAATGTTAGTGGAACCAGAGAAGTAGTAGAATGGATTGCTCAAAACCTTCCCAAAGATACATACCTTAACCTGATGTCCCAGTACAGACCCGTATATAAAGCACATAAATATCCCAAAATCTCCAGGAGAATAACGCGAAAAGAATATAAAGATGCAGTAAACAGAGCAAAAGAGGTGGGCCTTACCAACCTGAATATCCAGGGATATCACTGGTTAATCTGATGCTGACAATAATATTAATAGTTTTAACAATCATTTTAACTACATATAATCTTACTTGCTATTGGAGATATTTATCCCTATTTTCTGATAGAATTTTTATTTTAAAGGCAATTCTATTTTGTATTTGGTTATACTGACTTCACCATCTTCGTCCTCCAGAACCAGGTAGAGATGACCATCTTTTATAAAAGGGTTAGCATCTATAGTTAACCCTTTATCAACTTTGATAAAAGCACGGTATAAGTAGCCCCCTTTCAAAGAAAATATATCTATCTGCTGCTGGTTTTTTCTTTTAAGATATGACCTGAACACATAAATTAGGTTGCTATGAACCTCAATTCTACTAAAGTATGTTAACTTTCTTGGCATGCTTTTTACTATCATATCCAGCATATCATCAGGTATTCGAGTGCTTTTAAATTTGTTTCTAATATCAGCATCAGTAATTGCCTGTGTTTTTCTGTCTAAGGAGAAGGTATAGATCTTTTTTCCTTCCATGTTTGATATATGAATAGTATAGGAATTATTCATTCCATAATAAAGCATGCTATTGTGATATCCGATCATCATCATTGGAGTTAATCCTCCAATAGCCAATGCTATAACATTTCCTCCCTTTCTTGCAACTCCCCCTTTGAATACTGGAAATTCAGTGATCTCTCTTATCTTTTTAGTTTTTAAATTATATTTAATAATTTTAGAGCCATTCTTTCCAATATCAAGTTGAAGTAGAGGAGCTGAAATAAAAGTATTTTCATCAAGAAACAGTACCGGCCGCTTTTGCATATGATTGTTTTTAATTGATTTTATAAAATTTCCATGTTTTGAAAAGTAACTGATCTTATCCATATCTGCAATTAAAATTTTATTATTTTTTAAAAAGAATGGAGCTTGTTGAATCCATTTTATCTCCCCCGGGCCCTCCCCTTTTTTTCCAAAACCCTTAATGAACTTTCCATTACTGTCATAGATATAGTATCTCTTGTTTTTTCTATCATGAACATACATATAGTTGTCATCAGATACCTTAATCATATTGATTTCAGCAAATACATCTTTTCCTGCAGAATCTATGCTCCACACTTTCTGGAGTTTAAAATTAAATGTCCCTTTTGTGGGGTTATCGGAGTTTTTAACCTCTTTTCCCATAGAATTGACAAAAAAGATCCCTGTTATTAGTGCAGTTATTAACACTATTTTTTTCATTGCTCCTCCTGTTGTTTTAATTATAATATATTTTTGATGTATTTTAACATAAGAAAGTTTCATTTTGTTTTAGAAAAACAATTACCTGCCTCTTTTATTTCGATTAAGAGGTATGAGAAAAAATGAAGACGCGGCCCTTTGATTTTATTTTAACCTTAAAGAATAAGGATTGCTTTTATTGTTATCATACTCATAAATAAAGAATAAATATACTAATATTTTTTTTATGCTATTAGCTATTTCTTGAATCGTTTTTTCACATTCCTTTTTCTTTTTTCTAAAAAATCATTTCTAAGCAAAGGAGTAACATCCCTCTTTTCCCCATAATTATTAGTAATCAAAACTTTCGTAATAAGAACTCCAACAGGCTTAAAATATGTAGCAAAAGATAAATCAGTAAGTTTAAAAAAAGTTTTATATTTGGGTTCGAGTTTCAAACTCTCTCCTTTTTTAACATTAAAATGAATAAGATTTTTCCCATTTTTAAGAAAAATCTTTTTATTATTTGTACCATTAAGTAAAATTTCCTGTTTAAACTTTTTCTGCCAAAGATCTGATTCAAAATTGAAAGGGTTGTACATTTCAACCTCAATTGCCTTTATTTTTTCAGAATTCACTTTTATAGAAAAATCAGAAGAAATTGGAATACCATCAATATTAAAAACCTTCCTCTTATTAAAATCAAAATAAACCATATTAAATGCATCTGAATAACGATTAAATTCAACTCCGGGGAGAGTTTCACTCCCCAAATCAATAAATCCATCCTTCTTTATAAGAAGAGAAGCATTATTATAAATAATTTCATAACTGCCTTTTTTAACCCCAGCATTAACTCTGAAATTAACAGCCAATTTATGTAATGGAAATTCAATGATTTTATTCCCATTCTTCAATTCTAATCGTCTATTTCCTCCCCATTTGCTATCTTTTTTAAAAAAAACTTTGATTATATTATTATCACTAACTATTTTTTTCACTGAAGCTTCTGTTAGCCTTTTTACATATTTGTAAAGATATGGATATTTATTTATAAGTAAAATTTCTATGGGTGTTTTTGGCGGAAAAACAAATATACTATGATCTTTAATCTTTAAATATTCAAAATTTAGAGTAGGAAATATTTCATAAATATTATTTTTGATTTTCTCACCTGAAGATAAATCTGTAATAAAGCCAAACTTTTCATTCTGCCATAAATTAAATGCTTTTAAAGTATATGGGTAGTACCTGACATTTGAAAAAAAAGAAATATCTGCAGGAGCAAAAGGAAGAGGAACAAAAAGTTTTTTCTCCTTAGTAATTGAATTATATTTAAAATATTTAGTGTAGTTTCCAAAATAGAGTGTTGGGTGTTCGGTTTTAATCAGCTCAGCACAAAGTTTATTATTTTCTCTTCCCCCTTTAATAGAATATTTGTTGATGCTAATATTCGACTTAAAAAGTATAGCAATAAAGATGAAAAGAAAAATAGGGACTCTAATTTTATTTTTAAATATATCTCTACACAAAAACATATCTATTTTCTTTAAAATAAAAACAAAAAATAAAATACTAAAAGGCATCAAAATCATAGAGTGAACCTCATAACGAGCTCTTGAACCCATATTTTCAGCAATCAATCTTCCAAAACTTGAAAAGGAGATAAGTATTACAGATGATACAGAAAAAAAGATTAACCATAATGATTTTTTTTTCTTTAATGCATAGATAATAAAAAATAAAACCCCCAAAAAAGTCAGCAAAGTAATTGTATAAAATATGTAATCATTTTGTTTTAAGTAAATTGAGCTTTTGAAATAATGATTGTAAGCAGGAAGTTTGAAAAAATTATAAATCCAGTAAATAAAATGTTTTATCGAAGGAATAGAACCAGAATTCATAAATGTAAACTTTGATGAAACAAAATTGTTCTTGAATTCAGAATAGATTAAAGGTGAAAGTCCAATTAAAAAACTTAAACCTATTAAAAACATAGATTTTATTGTTTCAAAGGAAAAAGATTTAGAACTCTTTATTAGCTTCACAATAGAAAAAAGAAAAAAGGGAGCTAAAATAATTAATGAACCCTGATATATCCAAAAAAAGAGTCCTGCCAAAAAACTTGCAAAAATCAATCTTTTTAAAGAAAAATTATATTCTAACTTACTAAATGTCCATATAAAATAGGATGAAAAAAGAAATACAAAAGGGAAATAAACAGAAGTATCAGTGGAGATAAATAGCAAAGCAGGAATAGGTATAATAAAATAGAAAAGAGAATTATACGAATCTTTGAAAATCTTACTTAGAAAAACACATCCCAAAGAAAATAAAAGGATATTAATAATTACTAAATTTCTTACTGAAAAACCCACAATTGACATTAGAAAAGCATAAAAATAAGATGCAAATGCCCCATGATAAAACTGTCCATAGAAAAAAATCGGGAAATCCATTCCCTTTGATATGTGCAAACTCATTAAATATGGTATTGAATCGTCTGAACTGAAAAACGAAAAAACTTCACATCCCCAGAATCCCCACCTAAAAAAAAATTGCAGTAAAATAAAAGTAAGTAAAATAATCCCTTTTTTAAGCATAACTAAAAATATCAAAAAGCTTTAAACTCTTTGAAGTTTTTTATTTCAACCTCATCCAGTTTTTTCTTAACTTAATATTTTCTTTCTTGTATATATTTTTTTCAATATTCATATTTATTCAGCTAATCTTACTTCTTTTATTTCAGGAATCTGTTCCTTTACAACCTGTTCTACATACCCCTTTAGTGTCATCATACTCATAGGACAACCATGGCAGGCTCCTCTTAATCTTACAAGAACAACCTTTTCATCCTCTAAAACATCAACAAATTCTATATCACCGCCATCAGCCTGAAGTGCAGGTCTGACTGTTTCTATAACTGAACTCACTCTTTCCTTCAAATCCATATTTAACTCCTTATATATATTTTAACATTTTATTCAAAGCATTATAAGCTCTTTTCAATATTGATTCTTCAATATTAATCTCATATTGATCCTTTTTTAAAGAATCATATATATCTATTAATGCTGTTCTTTTCATATTTGAACAGATTTTAGGTCTTTTTGCAGGATAAAACTCCTTTTCCGGATTCTCTCTCTTCAACCTTTCAATCAGACCCTGTTCAGTAATTATAACAAATTGTTTTTTGTTTGATTCTTTAGCATACTTTAACATACCACTTGTTGAAAAGACCTTATCAGACAGATTTATCACCTCCATTCTCGCCTCAGGGTGAACAAGAAATTCAGCTTCAGGATATATGTCCCTCATTTCCTCTATTTCCTCTTTTTTTATCTTATTATGTACATAACAATAGCCTTCAAATAAAATCATTCTTTTCTCTGGAACCATTTTTTGTACGTAAGTTCCAAGATTCCTATCAGGTACAAATATAACTTCATCAGCCTCAATATTTTTTACAACAGATACAGCATTTGCAGATGTACAACACACATCACTTTCAGCCTTAATTCCAACACTTGAATTTACATAAGTTACAACCTTTGCTTTTTTATGCTCTTGTTTTAATTCTATCAATTCATCCTCAGTTATCATATCAGCCATTGGACATCCAGCATCAAGACGAGGTAACAATACTCTTTTTTCAGGAGATAATATTTTAGCAGTCTCTGCCATAAATTTAACCCCTGCAAAAACTATCATTTTATTATTAATCCTTGAAGCAATCTTACTGAGCTCAAGTGAATCTCCAAGATAATCAGCTATTAATTGCACTTCTTCTATTTGATAGTTATGTGCTAAAATTACTGCATTTTTTCTCTTTTTTAACTCATCTGTTTTTCGTTTTAAATCTTCCATTTTCTACCCTTGCAAGATTTTATTATAATTTTCTTAAATCGTCAACATTTTGTATTGACCAATACTGTTTCAAATATTATAATCATTAAGGAGGTATTATGGATATTTCAAAAAGAGCAAAACAAATTCAGGAGTCCCCAATCCGAAAATTAGCCGCTGTTGCTATAGAAACAAAAAAAAAGGGGATTCATATTTATTACTTAAATATAGGACAACCTGATATTCATACACCAGAAATCTTTTATAAAAAAATAAAAGATTTTTCTGAAAATGTTCTCTCATATGGGCCTTCAGATGGTCTTGATGAACTAAGGCAAGCAATAGCAGACTATTTTTCAAAGTATAACATAACCCTAAATAAAAATGATATTATAATTACAACTGGCGGAAGTGAAGCAGTTTCATTTGCTTTTACTGTAATTGCTGACCCTGGAGACGAAATTATAATACCTGAGCCCTTTTATACAAACTATAATGGTTACTCTTCAATATCAAATTTAAAAATAGTCCCAATAACAACAGATCCTGAAACTGGATATCATTTGCCAGACATCTCTGAATTTGAAAAAAAGATCACAAAAAAGACGAAAGCTATTATGATATGTTCCCCTAACAACCCTACAGGTACTGTACTTTATGAAAAAGAAATAAGAGAACTTGGAGAATTAGTAAAGAAATACAACCTATTCCTTATTGCTGATGAAGTATATAAAGAATTTACTTATGATGGAGAGAAACATTTCAGCATATTACAATTAAAGGGCTTAGAAGATCAAACAATTGTAGTTGATTCTATTTCAAAACGCTATTCTGCATGTGGGGCAAGAATTGGAGCAATAATTTCAAAAAACAGAGTAGTAATGAAATCAATTCTCAAATTTGCTCAAGCAAGATTATGCCCCCCAACCCTTGAACAGATTGGTGCAATTGGAGCATACAAACTCCCATTAAGTTACTTTAAAACAATCACAGCTGAATATCAAAAACGAAGGGATATTTTAGTTGAGATATTGACTTCAAACAAAGAGATTATTTTGAAAAAACCAAAGGGAGCCTTTTATATAATGACTAAACTCCCAATAGATAATTCAGATAAATTTGCAAAGTGGATGCTTGAAAATTTTGAAATAGATAATGAAACAGTTATGGTTGCGCCAGGTGCTGGATTTTACTCAACTCCAGGAAAAGGAACACAAGAAATTAGAATTGCATATGTACTGGAGTCTAACAAACTTAAAAAGGCAGGAAATATATTATTAAAAGCAATAGAAAAATATAACTCTTTAAATCTTTAATTTAAAATTAAATATAACAACTAAATTCCAAATTATGGTATAATCATTACATGAAAAAGGGTTTTACTTTAGTTGAAATTCTGATTGTAATGGCTATATTGGGAATTTTACTCTCAATCATAATTCCAAATTATTCTAGTTCAGTTAAAAGAGCAAAAGAGGCTGTTTTAAAAGAAAATTTATTTATAATAAGAGATGCTATAGACAAATTTTATTTAGATAAAAAAAAATATCCAACCGATTTAGAAGATCTTATCACAAACAAATATTTGAAAGAGATTCCTTTTGACCCTTTCTTAAAAAGAAAAGAATGGAGACTAATCCATTATGAACCTGATGAAATGGAAGATTTTGACCCTGAGATTGCAGATGCAATAATTGATGTAAAGAGCCTGGCTTCTGGTACCAGTTTTGATGGTACAAAATATGAAAATTGGTAAATTGATATGAAAAAAAATAAGGGTTACTCTCTTATAATTGCAATAATTGCAGTAACTATTTTTTCCATTCTTCTATTAAAAGCAAGAATAATGTGGGAAACAATAATAGGAAGAGATATGGAAGAAGAATTGGTTTTTAGAGCAAGACAATACGTAAGTGCAATCAATTTATATAAAATCAAAAACAACAATTTTTACCCCAAAAAATTAAAAGTTTTGTATGAGAAGAAATTTTTAAGAAAATTGTATGAAGACCCGGTTAGTGAAAGCAAAGAATGGAATGTGGTTATGCAATCAACAAAATTGGGTAAAAAAAAATTATTAATTGTTCCTAAAAAGCTTGTAAAAAAGTTTATTGGAACTGCTCACATTATAGGAGTCATTTCAACATCAATTAAAGAGAGTTTTAGAGAGTATAGGGGGAAAAAACATTATAATGAATGGGCTTTTTATTTAGGTGAACAGATTGATAAAGAGATGCCAGAATTAAAACTCATAGAAGAGTAATGTCAAACATCTTTATAATTGCTGCTGAAAATTCTGCTGAAAATTATGGCTCCCAGGTAATAGACGAGTTTAAAAAGAAAATTCCTGAAACTAAGTTTTTCGGGGTTGGAGGGGACAGATTTATTGAAAGAGGAGTTGATGTAATATTACATAACAGAGAATTCGCAATTGTTGGTCTTATTGAAATAATTTCAAGTATTATAAAATTAAAAAAGTATATGAAATTAATTGTTAATGAAACAATAAAGAGAAACACAGATGCAGTTTTATTAATAGATTATCCTGACTTTAACTTAAGGCTTGCAAAAAAATTTAAAAGGCTAAATATCCCTGTTTATTATTATATAAGCCCAACTGTGTGGGCATGGAGATATTCAAGAGTTAAGCTAATAAAAAAATATATAGATCACCTATTTATAATATTCCCTTTTGAAATTGATATTTTTAAAAAAGAAAAAATCCCCTTTACATATACGGGTCATCCACTTATTTCTTCAATAAAAATCACTGAAAAAAAGGAATCTTTCAAAAAGAAATTAATGGTTGAAGATAATGAACTGATAATTAGCTTATTGCCTGGAAGTAGAAAATCAGAGGTTGCTTTTCTTCTTCCTGAAATGTTAAAAACTATAAAATTAATAAAAAAATTATTTAAAATTAAAGTTTTTATTCAAAAAGCTGATAGCATAGAAAAAGATTTATTATTGGATCACCTTAAAAAAACAAAATCCGAACATATTCAAATTATTAATCAAAAACATGGGTATAATTTAATAAATGCATCTGATATTGTGATAACCACATGCGGAACTTCAAATCTTGAAATAGCTATGATTGGTGTCCCATTTATAGCTGTTTATCGTGTGAATAAATTGTCATATTTTTTAGGAAAAAGATTTGTAAAGATAAATCTTTACTCCATAGTTAATATTCTTGCTCAAAAAAGAATAATACCAGAATTAATTCAAAGAGATTTCAAAGCAAAAAATATAGTAGCAGAAACTCTCAAATTATTGGGAAGCAAAAGATTAAGAAATGAAACTTTACATCAATTTGAAAATATAAAGAATAAAATAGAGCAAGATGAAAACCCTTCTGAAATCATATATAAAAAAATCTGCAAAGATTTATTAAAATTAAACAAGATAAAGACTTGATAATATTTTTCATTTGATTTATTATTATATAAAATAATAGAGGAGAAAAAAATGGGAAAGGTGATTGGTATTGACCTTGGAACAACTTATTCCGTCGCTTCTTTTTATGAAAATAAAATTTCTGGAATAATCTTAAGCCATGAGGGTGGAAGATTACTACCCTCTGTTGTTGCATTTACAGAAAATAACGAAAGACTAATCGGGGAACCAGCAAAGAGCCAGCTTATAACAAACCCACAGAATACTGTACATTCTATTAAAAGATTAATGGGGAAAAAATTCTCTGAAATAGAACCTTACTTACATGAATATACCTACAAAATAGTAGAGGATTCGGGAGACAGTATAAGAATAAAAATCAATGATATATTATTTTCTCCAGAAGAGATATCATCAATGATTTTACAAAAATTGAAAGAATCAGCAGAACAATTTTTAAATTGCTCAATAGAAGGGGTAATTATTACAACCCCAGCTTATTTCAATGATTCACAAAGACAAGCCACTAAAGATGCTGGAGAAATTGCGGGATTAAATGTATTAAGAATTATAAACGAACCTACTGCTGCCTCATTAGCTTTCTCTCTAGATTTAAAAAAGAAATCAAATGTAGTTGTATATGATTTCGGGGGTGGAACATTTGATATTTCAATACTTGAAGTTCAACATGATATCATAAAAGTCTTAGCAACTTCAGGTGATACAAACCTTGGAGGTAATGATTTAGATATATTACTGACAGACTTAATTATCAATGAAATAAACAACGAATACGATATAAATCTACATGATAACAAAATGGCTACTCAGAGAATAATAGAAGCATCCGAAACAGTAAAAAAAGAGCTTTCTACTCTTGATTCCAGTGAGATCAATCTACCTTTTATTGCTTCTTCGAATGAGGGGCCCATTCATTTTTTTAAAAATATAACAAGAAAAGAATTTGAAAGCATAATAAAAGATAGAATTGAAAGAACTATAAAGATCTGTGATGTTGCGTTAAAAAAAGCTGATCTTAGCCCTGAAGAAATTGATGAAGTATTACTTGTAGGTGGTTCAACAAGGATTCCACTTGTTCAACATAATGTAAAAGAGTATTTCAAAAAAACGCCCAATAAAAAAGTTAATCCAGATGAAATAGTAGCAATCGGAGCTGCAATTCAGGGATCAATTATTAATGGAAAAACTAAAGATATTATACTACTTGATCTTATACCAATTTCACTTGGAGTTAAAACCCTGGGCGGTTCCTTTACAAGAGTCGTAGATTCAAACACTACAATTCCTACAAATCGAACTCTAATTTTTACAACAGCTGAAGACAATCAATCTGAGGTTGAAATTGATATATATCAAGGAGAAAGGGAAATTGCTGAAGATAATAAATTACTTGGTAAGTTTATTTTAAAAAATATTCGCCCAGCTCCTAAGGGTGTCCCAAGAATAGAGGTAACATTTAGTATAAATGTTAATGGGATTTTAAAAGTCAATGCCATTGATCTTTCAACAAAAAATAAAAAGGAATTCTTTGTTTCTAACTCAGGATTACTAAACAAAAATGAAATACAAAAGATCAAAAAAAATGCTGAAAAATTTAAACAAACAGATCTAGTAAGAAAAAATTTAATAAAAGCTAAAAATAATATATTAAATCATATATATTTGATAGAACAATATTTAGAAAAAATGGAACTTGAACCTAAAATAAAATTAGAAGCCATTTCCTTAGTAAAAAAAGCAAAAACTTTAGTTCCAAATGAAATTTTTGAAGAGTTGAAACAAATAGAATTTCAATTAGCAGAAATGAATGATAAATTGAAGACTTTAGCTATAACTTCACAAGAAATAGATGATATAGAAGAGGAAAATAAATAAAACTATTAGATTCTCTTTTGTTTTATAATCAAAGAAAGTATATTTAAAATTTGCAATAATATATGATATAATCTAGCTCTTTTGGAGATAAAAATGAATAAACTTTACATTACTACTCCCATTTATTATGTAAATGATATACCTCATATTGGTCATATATATACAACCATTATGGCTGATGTAATAAAAAGATACAAAAAGTTAAGAGGATATAATGTGTTTTTTCTCACTGGAACAGATGAACATGGTCAAAAAATAGAGAAAAGTGCAAATAAACAAAATATTACCCCTAAAGAACTTGCAGATAAAGTAGTAAAAAGGTTTAAAGAATTATGGGAAATATTTAATATTGAATATGACAATTTCATAAGAACTACAGATGATTATCACATAAAGGGGGTACAGAAAATATTTAAAAAACTCCAAAACAAAGGAGACATCTACCCCGGAGAATATAAGGGACATTATTGTATATCCTGTGAAAGTTTTGTTTCAGATACAGCAAAATCTACTGATGATGGAAATAAAATATGTCCGGATTGCAGTAAAAAAACAGAAAAAGTTACTGAAAAATGTTACTTTTTCCGCCTCTCTGCATACAGAGACAGATTGTTGAAATATTATGAAAAAAATCCTGGATTTGTATTTCCAAAAACTAGAATGAATGAAGTAACATCTTTTGTAAAAATGGGGTTAAAAGATCTAAGTATTAGCCGTTCAACAGTCAAATGGGGTATCCCATTACCAGGAGATGATAAACAAACCATATATGTTTGGTTTGATGCATTAACAAACTATATAACTGGAATCAACTATTATAAAGAAGATGAAAGGTTTAAAAAATATTGGCCTGCAGACCTTCATATTATAGGAAAGGATATATTAAAATTTCATGCAATATTCTGGCCTGCTTTTTTAATGTCTGCAGATATTGAATTACCAAAAAGAGAACTTGTTCATGGATGGTGGTTAAAAGATGACAAAAAGATGTCCAAATCAACAGGCAATGTCCTTGACCCAAAAATACTTTTAAAATATTTTAACCCAGACTCAATAAGATATTTTTTAATGAGAGAATCTTCAATTGGATCAGATGGAAACTTTTCACATCAAGGATTCATTGATAGAATAAATGCTGACCTAACAAATGATTGGGGAAACCTTATCTCAAGAACTGGGGGTATGATTGAAAAATATTTAAACAATGAGTTTAAACAGCAAACACAATATAGTGAAAAAGAGGAACAAATAAAAAAAGAATACATTGAACTTGAAAAAGGTGTTATTGAATTTTTTGACAGTTATCAATATAACAAAGGCCTTAAAAAAATATTCGACTTTATAAATTATCTAAATAGGTATATTGTTGAATCTGAACCATGGAATTTAGCAAAATCAAAAGAAAATATCAAAAAACTCAATGGCATTCTAAAAACTCTAGTAAGAGCAATTCTCAGCGTTAACACATTACTTTCGCCAGTTATTCCGGAAACATCTGAAAAAATTAAAAAAATATTCAATTTTTATGAATCAAATTTCGGATGGAAAGATCCTGGAGAAATCTTTAAAATCAATAAGGTTGAGCAATTATTTCCAAGAGTTTCAAATAAAGACTTTTTTGGAGATGAAAATAAAAAAGAGGAAAAAAAAATGGAAAATGAAAAAATATGTGAAGATAAAGGATTGATAAGTTTTGAATATTTTAAAAAAGTCGAAATGGTAGTTGCCAAAGTAATTGATGCTAAAAAAGTAGAAAATACTGATAAGCTTTTAGAGTTAATTGTTGATACTGGAGCTGACAAAAGAACACTAATTGCAGGGATTGCTCAATACTATAAAGCTGAGGATTTAAAAAACAAAAAAATAATCATTGTTAAAAATCTTATACCTGTAAAATTAAGAGGCATCTTATCACAGGGGATGATACTTGCAGCATCTGATACTGATGGAAGACCATATATACCTATTATTCCAGAAGATACTCCAGTAGGAGCAGTATTAAAATAAATAAAAGAATAGGTAAAATATTTTTTATATGTTTTTGATCTTTTTTTTATATTTATATCTTAGATTTCCATTTATTTTTAATGCTTTTTTTATGAGTAAATTTCCCTGATCAATTAATCTCTTTCTTTCATTTATATCTTTTTCAATCTTTGATTGTAAATGATAGAGCAATCCCTTCACTGCAAAAGCTTTTCCCATTCTGGGATTAATTGATATTGCCTTATCCGCATATTTCACTCCTTCCAAAATTATGTCTTTGGATTCATTTTTCAGCTCTATTTGCCATTCACCAATCCATAGATAAAGGTCAGAAAATAAATAATAGTTTGTTGCACTTAAGGGATTGATTCTCATAGCTTTCATGAATAAGTCTTTTGAAATCATAAATTCTTTTTCAGGGTTCTTTTTACATTTTATTTTCCATCTCGCTTCCATACAAGCAATAACACCGGCTTGTCTATATGCTTTATCAAGAGTAGCATCAATATTAGTCACTTTTTTATATAGAGATTTGCACACATTAATAAAGACAATTGGAGATCTGTCATGATCCAGCTCATATCTGCTTTTTAAAATTAAACTTTCAATCCATAGCAAGTAAATATCAGAATCATTTGGATTGATCTTAATTGCCTTTTTAAGATTTTCCAATGCCTTCTTTATCATATTAAAAGGTGATTTTCCATATAAATATCTATAATCCGCAATCCCTATATAAGAAGTTGCCAAACTAGAATATGGAGCTATAAGTTTCGGATTAAGCTTTATTGATTTTTTACAATACTTAATAGACTGATTGAAAGCATGTTTTGGATCTTTTCCTTCACCTAATAAAACATGACCTTTATTAAAATAAACACCACCAATTCCGCTATAAGCAAACGCATTATTTGGTTTTTTTTCAATCAATTTTTTATAAGCTTCTAATGCCTTATTCAGGCTATTATTTGGGTCTTTACCATGTGATTCTTCATATTCTGAAAGAACTGTAAGGGACAAACCAAGATTTCTATAAGCATATGCAATAGGATTTATTGAAATGGCTTTCCTATAAGATTTAATGGCTTTATTGATTGAATCTAAAGAGTTTTTACCATGTGATTGCTCATACATTGATTGAAAATGGTAAATTCCACCAAGATTACTATAAGCATAATAAAAATTAGGATACAATTCAATTGCTTTCTGGAAACTCTCTTTTGCTTTATTAATAGAATTCATAGAATCTATACCTTTACTCATTTCATATTGAACAGTGTAAGCATAAACCACACCAAGACTTGAATAATACTTGGCATTATCCGGATCAATTTGAATAGCTTTTTTATAATTTTTCATTGCTTCTTTTAAAAAACTCAAGGGATTCTTTCCCTGCATCATTTCATAATATCCAAGGTATAAATAGGAATTACCTTTATGAAGCAGAGGTAAACCATTATTTATATCAATTTTACTTGCCTTTTGAGCATTTTCAATTGCTTTTAAAAGATCCGCTTTAGGGTCCTGGCCATTTGCTAACTTATATTCCCCTAAAGAACCATATATATTAGCCTTAATTTCATAAGTTTCCGCAAGATCGCTGTCTGCAATCATTGACTTCTGCACTATAAGTAAAGCCTTTTCTATATATGGGGTTATATCTTCACCTTTTTCATATAAAAGCATATCAATAACATTTGTCCATAGATCACATAAATTATTATATGATTGAGGGTCACTTTCTCCAATTTGTATAGCTTCTTTGAATGCTTCTTCTGCTTTTTTAAAATCATACAAAGCTCCATCAATATCTCCCTTATCTCCTTTATCAACACCCATTGCCTCATATATATCCCCTTCTAAAAGTTTTGCTTCATATAACCATGGAATAGAATTAAATGCAGAACGAGCCTTTTCAATTGCTCTTTTGTATTTTTTGTCTATATATGCTATCAAGGCTTCCAAATATTCTGGAGATTCTCCAATTAGACCTCTGCTTTTTTTTAGAAATTCAATTGCAGGTTTTAGATACTTCTCTTCAATCTTTCTTTTCTGGAAAATTTTTAATGATTTCTCTGAAATCTTTTCAATCTTTTTACTCTCTTTCTGAAATAATTTAGTGAGAGTCAATCCCATTGCATAAGCAACTGACCGGGTTTTATAACCACTATTCCAGGATTTTTTAAGATATTTAAGCGCATTATCATATTCACTTAATACAATGTACCCTTTACCAAGAGCATAATTTCCAGGTCCTATACCCAGATCCCCTACTTGTTTCGTCTGGTTCCTTATTTCTTCAATCTGACTTCTTACGCGTTTCTCCTCAGGCCTTATATCATGTAAAGGAATAGTATGAGAAATGCGCATTAAACTCTCAATATTAACAATATTCTGACCAAATTTTTGTGCTATATCAGCAATTTTCCCCATTTTCCAGCGTGCGTGCAACTGCATACTGATTAATATAATTAATATTATAAAGGCAATACTGCCAAGAGTAACTGCAATTTTATGTTTTTTTGCCTTTTTTATAATTTTATAAGTTATTGTTAAAGGTCGAGCTAAAACTGGTTCTCCATTCAAATAAAGCTGCAAATCTTTAGCAATAGCTTTTGAAGAATCATATCTCCTATGAGGTTCTTTTTCCAAGCATTTCAGTACAATAGTTTCAAGATCAACGGGAATCTCTGGATTAATCTTACGTATAAGCTTTGGGTCATCATTAACAACCATTAAAAGTACTTTTAATGGGGAATCACCTGTAAAAGCCCTTTCTCCTGAAAATAGCTCATACATTGTTGAACCCAAACAATATATATCTGATCTACGGTTAATATTTCCCCTATCCCCACGTGCCTGCTCAGGAGACATATAATTAGGAGTTCCTACAACCATTCCACTCATGGTCATTGATGGCGCTTCTATCTCACGTGCAAGACCAAAATCCATTACATAAGGCACCCACTCACCCTCAGGACTCTGTTCTAACATTATATTTGAAGGTTTTATATCTCTATGTATTATACCCTTTCTATGGGCTTCATGAATTGCTCCAGCAACAGTTTTCATTATCAATACTTTTTGTTCCAAATTTATTCTGTTCCCAATTTCAAGCAGAGATGGCCCATCAATATATTGCATTGCAATGTAAGGTGTATTATTATATTCTCCTACTTCATATATCCTGCAAATATTTTCATGGGTTATCTGGCCTTGAGCCTGTGCTTCCTGTACAAAACGTTTTATTACTTCATCAGAATCTTCTTTAACAAACTTTAAAGCTACATACCGTTTCAGGTGAGGATCAAAGGCTTTATAAACTTTACCCATACCCCCTTCTCCAATTTTTTCAATAACTTTGTACCGCTCCCAGCCCGAAAAATCTTCCATAAACATTTCTCCCTTTCAAATTCATTCTAATTTTACCAAAAATAAATTAAATTTTAAAATCAACTTGATAATAAATTTTTGTTTTGCTATCTTTTTGCTTTAATAAAATTAATTTATATAATGGCAATATGTAATAAAATTTATACTAAAATTTCAAAAAGGAGGTACAATAGGGCAGTGCAGACGTGTATTCCTTATTAATAGAAAAGGGCTAAATATGACATTAAAATTACAAGGAAAGTCAATATTATTTTTAATCATTTCTTTAATTATATTTACAGGATGTTCGGACAAATTTGACAAATATAACTATATCAATTATAAAGAATTAAAAAGACCTGATAATACAGTAAAGTTGCATTCAACTGTAGTAATTAATGAACATGACGTTAATCGTATAAGCAATTTTACAATAATTAATAATTATTTATTGTTAATCGATAATAAAGCTGATAAATTAATAAAAATTTTTGATCTAAAATCACATAAATCATTAAAATCCTTTGGTCGCAGAGGACAAGGACCAAGTGAATTTATTGGAGCAAAAATAATTCCTGGTCAAAAAGATAAAAATATATTTTGGATATATGACATTACAGCAGGAAAATTAAAAAAGTATAATATAAATAAAATTTTAAATAATAAATTTTATCCTGAAAAAATCATTCATATAAAAGAAGGAAAGGGAATTCCATTTCGAATAGTAATTACACCAGATAATAAAATACTCGGGACTGGGAATTTTTTTAAAGGTAGAATATCAATCTATAATATGAAAGGAGATTTTATTAGGAGTGTTGGTAAAATTCCCGTTATTTTAAAAAAAGAAAGATTTGCAAGTCAACA
The DNA here is from genome assembly GCA_030610885.1 of Candidatus Aminicenantota bacterium. Classification (GTDB taxonomy): domain Bacteria; phylum Acidobacteriota; class Aminicenantia; order UBA2199; family UBA2199; genus JAUWNT01. The sequence continues at coordinate 20,761 of JAUWQW010000015.1, forward strand.
TTCACACGGTTTTGATGGTAGATTTATTTTTAAAAATAAATCTAAAGAAATTTTTATGGTACCAATGCTTGGTGCTATAGTTGAGAAATATAGTATAGATGGCAATTTAATTACAACCTTTTATGGTCCTGATTCATTTTTCCCTGAATACAAGATAGTACCAGCTGGTGAATACTATACAATGACTTATAATGAAAAAAGCAGATTTGGATATGTTGACATTTGCTATAACAAAAAACTGGATAAATTATTTTTACTATATTCAGGAGAGTATTTCTTCAATAAAGAAAATAAGCGAAATAAGGAAGCTGGTTTTTGCAATATCATTTATGTTCTAAATAATAAAGGAACAATTATAGAACAAATTGAATTAGATAAAGAAATTATTCAAATGACTATATCTGATGATGGTTCTACCATTTTTGGACTATCAAAAAACGAAATATTAAAATTTGAATATAAAAAGTGAAAAATAAATTTAGCCTTAATAGATTAACTATCCCCATTGTCACACCCATTGTCACATTAAAAATTTTTGACATTACGAAAAATTATATAAGGAGAAATTTAATGAACGCGAAAGATAACAAGATATTAATTTTTTTATTCCTTTTATTATATATTAAATTGGGACTATTACCCACGACACTGACTTTTAGAGAGAAGATTATTTTATCAGACAAAACCCGTATATATAAAATACAAATATATAAAAATAAAATATTTGCTAAGGCTGATCATTCGGTAGTTGTTTTCAATCTTAGAGGTGTTAAAAAAAGAGAATTTGGACGTAAAGGCGAAGGCCCGGGAGATTTTGATTTGTTTAGCGATTTTTTTGTCTCCCAGGATAAAGTTTATGCAGTTGATAGTTACAGGAAAATTAATTGTTTCAATCTAAAAGGGAACCTAATTCAAGTTATAAAGCTTAAAAATAAAAAGGTTGGAAAAATTCTCCCACTCAACTCTAATATTTTTTATGTTTATGATAAATGGAAAATATCATCAGATGGGAAGAAAGCAACCATATTCAAAAACATATCTGACAATGATCGAGACTTTTTCTCAATAAAAGATGAGTCTAAAACACATGCCTATCACCCTCGAAAAAATATTTTTTTTCCATGGTTTCCAGCACCTTTTTGTAATAGAATGATTTGTGTCAGACTTGATTTAAATAGAATTGGAATCTTTTTTACTAGAGAGAATTATTTTTATATATTCGAGAATAAGTTACTTTCTAAAACTCTTTATAGATTTAATTTTAAAGCACAGCCGATTACTGCGTATGATAAATCTAGTTTTTTTAAAGCTGTAGATACTGGCAGTAAAATGAAGTGGCCTCAAAAAACTAAAAAGTCGATAAATTTTCCGAGGGGAAAAGAGTTTTTTGTAAGTGCGATTAAGTGGGACAAAAATATTGCATTGATTGGTTATCAATGCTTATTTATTATATCAGAAAATGGTGAATTGCTAAAAACTATTAAATATCCTAATAATAGAGTTTACAGAGTAATGGCTGATTTTGGAGGGTACCCTGAGGACTTAATATGTAAAAGAGATAAACTCATTTTTTATCTTAATGAAGATTATGACATCAACGTTTATGAATTAAATTAATTAAGGAAGTGGAATGCGAAATTTATTGAGACAGAAAAAATACAAGGCGCATAGAGTCTGCACCTGCTCCCAATTTGTCTCTATTATATAAAAAATACATATTTTTTTCATATAAATAAGTCTTAACATATGCGGTGCTTGACAATTTGACATTTTTGTTATAAAAAAAATTTATGCGAAGAGCAATGGTAACCTACCAGAGAGCGTATCATCATGTTATAAACAGGGGATATGATGGTAACCCTATCTTTAAAGGGAGAAAAGATAAAGAAGATTTCCTCAGTTTATTAAAATTATATTCAGATATAATTCCGAGTCAAAATGAGAAAAATTAGTTTTGTACTGATAATATTATCAACATTTGTATTTGCTGAAAAACCTCTTGCTGTGCTCACAGAAGTATTAAAACCTATTCAATTAATAGTAACAAAAGACAATATTTATGTTATAGAAAATTTTAAGATAAATATTTTTAACAGACAAACTTTTAAATTTAAAAAGAGTTTTGGTAAAAAAGGAGCTGGCCCCGAAGAATTTCCTGAAGAAATTCTTGTATACTATTTCAACAAAAAGCTTGTTGTTTGTGCTTTTAATAAAATCCTATGGTTTTCTCAAGACGGTACTTTTATAGAAGAAAAAAAAACATCCTTTTAGCATACTCATAATTCCTATCTCAGGTGGATATTTAAAAGATATATCAAACTTTCATTTTAAGAAAAATTTTGTGACACGTGAAATTGGAATTTTTGATGAAGATATGAATATAAAAAAAATGCTTTTTAAAAAAGTAATTAAATTTGGAAGTAATAGAAGCAGAAAGGAAATAGAAGTATTTAGCCCTAGAATAGTTACAATAACAGACAAAAAAAATATAATTATTGGAAATAGTGGAGATAAATCTTCTATAAAAATTTATAATCATAATGGTAAATTGATTAATACTATCAAGCAAAAATATCCAAAAGTCCTTATTACTAAAGAATACAAAAAACATTATATTGAGCATAGTATAAGTAATGCTTTTAATGATATTTTCAGACAAATGTTAAAAAAAAACAAACATAAATTTCCCAAATATTTTCTTCAATTCAGTTTTTTATTTTCTGAAACAAAAATAATTTATGTATTTAGAGATATTCCTGATTTTTCAAAATATAAAGTTTGGGCAATGACTAAAAGTGGAAAAATTAAAAAAAAGGTAATAGTAAAAAAGGGAAAATGTTTCTGGATTAAGAATGGAATATATTATTATCTTCTAGAGAACATAGATGACGAAGAATGGGAATTGTTCTCTAAAAAAATATTATAGTTATTAGGTTCTTTTTAAAACAGCTCTCCCGTTGAGCCTCTGGGGTAAATAGATTACCTTGTATATTGTTTTTTTGAAAAAGATTTTACAATTTTTAATTGGTCGGGTACAATATCTTTTGCTTGAATTGTATAAAATATAAGTAATATAAAAATCCAATGAAAGAAGAGAGATGTTTTGTAAAAGAAAATAAAAAAATAAACGAAAATTACTTTCTTATGAAGATTAAAGCTGAATATATCTCAAAAAACTCAAAACCAGGTAATTTTGTAATGGTAAACGTATCAGAGACTTTTGATCCTCTATTAAAAAGACCTTTTGGTATATTCAAATCTGAGCCTCCATTTATCTGGCTCTATTTTGAGGTTGTTGGAAAAGGTACTAAATTACTATCGAATTTCAAAAAAAATGATAAAATTTCTATTTTAGGACCCCTTGGAAATTCATTACCTGAATTTAAAAATAAAAAAATATTAATGATTGCTGGAGGGAGAGGCATTGTTCCAATTTTTTATTCAATTCATACTTATTCTCAACACAATGATATCTTCTTAGTATATGGAGCAAAATCTGAAAAAGATTTAAACCTTTATGAAGAGATCAAATCTAAAAAACTAAAAAAACTTTTTTTATATACTGATAACGGAAGTGTAGGAAAAAAGGGGCTTGTAACATCTGATGTTAAAAACATTATTAATAACAATAAAGTTGATATAACTATATCATGTGGACCTGAGCCTATGTTTAAAACTCTTGTGAAAAAGATAGAGCATCTTGGTACTGAAAACTACATTTCTATGGAAGCCATAATGGGCTGTGGGTTTGGTATATGCCACAGTTGCGCAAAAAAAACAAAAAATGATAGTTATAAACAAGTTTGTACTGATGGACCTATATTTAAAATGGAGGATATTAAGTGGTAGATCTTTCTACTGATTTGGGATTTATAAAATTAAAAAATCCTGTTATAACTGCATCTGGAACCTTTGGTTATGGTGAAGAATTTCAAGATTTCTTTAACCTTGATATACTTGGTGCATTTGTTTTAAAAGGAATCTATAAAAATCCAAGATCTGGAAACCCTCCCCCCAGAATACACGAAACTGCTTCTGGGCTTTTAAATTCAATTGGTCTTCCAGGTCCCGGAGCAAAAGAATTACAAAAAATCGTAAAAAGAATCCATAGATTAACCAAGACTCCGATTATTATCAATGTGTGTGGTGATACAGATGAAGAATATATTGAAGTTGCAGAAATCTTTGATAAGATGGATGAAGTAACAATGCTGGAATTAAACATTTCGTGTCCAAATATAAAAAGGGGCGGGAAATGCCCGGCTCAAGATGAAAAGCACACATATAAATTAGTTAATCAAATAAAACATAACACAAGTAAACCTCTAATTGTAAAACTCTCGCCAAATGTTAATGATATCTCCTCAATAGCAATATCAGCAGAACAAGCAGGAGCTGACTGCATTTCTCTTGTAAATACTTTCCTTGGTATGGCAGTTGATTTAGATTCAAAGAGACCTGTTTTCAAAAATCTCTTTGCTGGGCTCTCAGGTCCAGCCATCAAACCTCTTGCTCTAAAATTAGTATGGGAAGCTGTTCAAAGTGTACATATCCCCGTAATCGGGATTGGAGGGATTACTTCAGGTAGAGATGTTCTGGAATTTATATTAACAGGAGCATCAGCTGTACAGATAGGCACAATCAATATTGTTGAACCTAAAGCATCTGTCAGAATTATAAAAGAAATTGAAGATATAATGAAAAAATTAAATATAAAAAATTTAGATGAGATAAAAGGAAAACTTAAAATATGAAAGATAAAATTATAATAGCACTAGATTTTGATAACTTAGATGTTGCAAAAAAATTGGTAGATGATTTGAATGATGCTATTTTTTTTAAAGTTGGACTTTTACCATTTTTGAAATTCGGCAATGAAATAATCTCTTATTTAAAAAGTAAAGATAAAAAGTTATTCCTTGACCTTAAATTCAAAGATATTCCAAACACCATATATTGGGCAGTAAAATCATCTCTAAAATACTCACCCGATTTTTTAACAATTCATCTTACAGGTGGAGCTGAGATGATAAAAAAGTCTGTTGAAGCTTCCAAAACAAAAAACAACCTGACAATTCTAGGTGTGACAATTTTAACATCATTATCAAGAAATGATCTCATTGATATTGGAGTAGAACTTTCAGTAGAAGATACTGTTTTAAAATTATGTGAGCTGGGATTAAAAAATGGTTTAAAATCATTCGTATGCTCACCTCTTGAAATAGAATCCATAAGAAAGAGATTTGGAAAAGATATAACTTTAGTAACCCCTGGAATAAGACCTGATTGGTCTGAAAAGGGTGATCAGAAAAGAGTTTTTACTCCAAAAATGGCAATACAAAAAGGCGCTGATTTTCTTGTTATAGGAAGGCCCATAACACAAAATAGAAATCCATCAAAAGCTTTTAAATTAATACTTCAAGAAATAGAAAAGAGTTAAGCTCAACTTCAAGTTACTCTCCTTCTCCCTTATTTTTTGATCTTCCTAAATATTTATCATAAATTGCCAGACCAATCATTGATAAAACTCCCATAAATGCAACAATCAGCCACATTGCTACAGGATTTGTTGGTAGACCCTTTTTATGTGGAGTTAAAATGAAGTATTCAAACATAGCACCGCCAATAGGAGAGCCAATAATAGTTCCGAAAGCAATCGGCAAATTTGCATATCCCAGATAAAGTCCTTCTTCACCTTTTGGAGCAATTGCACCAATATATTCAAACTGTCTGGGCGATGCCATCATCTCGCCAACTGCCATTGAAGCAAGTGATAACAATATAAATATTCCTGCAAGAGGAATTGCAATCCCCATAAAACTTATCTTTTTAGCTATATCCGTAAACAATATGACAGGTAATATATTTACAAGCATCCCAAGAGTAGTAACCATAATACCAATCATAATGGATTTCAAGGATGTCCATTTTTTTGTTAGATTTGTTATCAATAATTGAAAAAGTACGATCATAACAGGGTTTATAAGTGTATATACTTCAACCGGAGCTTCAGGATCTACAAATCGTAAAAACAAAGGTATCAGGTTATATATTTGAACATATATAAACCAGAAAAACCCCATAACTATAAGAAAGAATACAAATTTCTTATTTTTCAAAACAATAAAGATGCCAGCTATTGCCTGTGCTAAAGTTTTCTTCTTTACTCTTTGATCATCCTTTTTCCCATCACTTACATATTCAGGCTCTTTATAAATAAAAATTACAATAAAGAGACCAATGAGTGCAAAAATGGTTGCCACATAAGTGAAAATAGCTGGAATACCCATATTAATTCTAGTAAAATAAGATACACCTCTTCCTGTCATTGAGCCTATATTTATGACCATATAAAAAATACCAAATCCAAGTACTGCTTTTTTCCCGGATGTTTTCTGAACTGTACCTGCTATGCATGGTTTAACTATTGATCCCCCTATACCAACTAAAATAATTCCTAATACTACAGGAATTGTGTAATCAATCTTCTCTCCAATTGCAGGTTTAATTAGTACGGGCCAGAACTTTTGGACAGTGCCAAGAATAAAGTATCCAAAAGCAATAAGAACAAAAGAAATACTCAATGATCGTTTAAATCCATACTTATCAGCCAGTGTCCCACTTAAAATAGGGAGAAAATATATAACCCCCCAAAGCAATGTACCATTCAAAAATGTTGAAAATGTAGGACTCATTCCCAGTACTTCATTAAAGTAAATGACAACAAATGAGGCAACTGCATAAAAAGCTGCACGTTCAACTAATTCAATACTATTTGCAGCCCAAAAAGATTTGGGAAAATGATTCCCTTTTTTACCTTCTATCATTATTTACTCCTTCTCTATAAATTTAACTCCTAGTTCTGATAATTGCTTTTCAGAGACCTTTGAAGGAGACCCTGTTAACAAACAAAGAGAAGAAGTGGTTTTTGGAAATGCAATAACTTCTCGTATTGATTCTTCTCCTGTTAACAACATGATTATCCTGTCTAAACCAAATGCTATCCCAAGGTGAGGTGGAGTACCAAATTTTAATGCATTGAGAAAAAAACCGAATTTCTCATCAATTTCTTCATCATATAGACCCAACAATTTAAATACTTTTCTCTGAAGGTTTATATCATTGATACGTCTACTTCCGCCACCTATCTCAACCCCATTCAACACAAGATCATATGCAATTGATTTTACATTTAATGGTTCAGAATCTAGTTTTTCAATATCTTCCAATTTTGGAGAAGTGAATGGGTGGTGGTTTGAATCTAATCTTTTTTCATCTTCATTATAGGAAAACAGAGGAAAATCAACAATCCATAAAAACTCAAGCTTATCCTTATCAATCAATTCTTTTCCAAGGTATTCTCTCAATTTGCCAGTAAGAAACAAAGATTGAGATGAAGTATCTCCAATTAAAAATACTATATCATTTTTGTTTATTTCATTTTCTTTATAAAAATTCTTTAATTTTTCAGGCTCAATCTTTAAAGAGGATTTGAAACCATTTTCTGTTTTTTTAATCCAAACTGCACCCTTTCCACCTATTTTTCTAATATAATTATTAACATCTTCAAGTATTTTCCTTGAATATCTTGATGATTCAGGCAATACAAGACCTTTTATCTTCCCATTATTTCCAATAATATCATTTAATATATTTGAATTAAATTTTGCAACTTTTTCAGTGAAATCTTTTATCTCATACGGAATTCTTAAGTCAGGTTTGTCATTTCCATATTTATTTATAACTTCATCATATGACATTACCCTAAAAGGTGTATTAATGTCAACTTTCCTAACATTAAATATTTCCTTAAACATACCTTCAACAATTTCAAACAATTCCTTGGGTTCAGCGAAACTCATTTCAATATCTATTTGCGTAAATTCAGGTTGTCTGTCAGCTCTTAAATCTTCATCTCTAAAACATTTAATTATTTGAAAATATCTCTCAAATCCAGCTACCATCAATAGTTGTTTGAACAATTGAGGTGATTGTGGCAAAGCAAACATCTTGCCTTTATAGATCCTTGAAGGTACAAGATAGTCTCTAGCCCCCTCAGGTGTAGCTTTTGAAAGCATTGGAGTTTCAATATTAAAAAATCCTTGATTTGACAAATAATTTCTTATTCTAAGATCTACTTCACTTCTTATCTTAAAATTTCCTTGCATTTTTTGATTTCTTAAATCTAAATATCTATATTGAAATCTCAATTCCTCAGAAACATCAGAATTATTTTCTGGAAAAAATGGAGAAAGTTCAGAGTCACTTAAAATTTCAATTTTCTCAGCTACAAGCTCTACATTCCCTGAAAATAAAGAAGGATTTGGATTTGATCTTTTTATTACTTCTCCAAAAACCATGAGAACATACTCTCTACCTATTTTCTTTACTAATTCTATATCAGAATAATCCTCTTTCACCACAATTTGAAGTATACCTTCTCTATCTCTTAAATCTATAAATGTGATACCACCTAATTCTCTTATCTTATTTACCCAGCCATAAACCTTAATTTTTTTATTTAAAACTTTTTCATCAATTTTTCCGCAATAAAATCCTCTTTTTAGATATTGTTTATCAGCCATTTATCAAGTTCCTCTTGCTTTATTGTAATTTGCTCATAATTTTTCATACTTTTTATTGAAATTGATTCATTAACAATTTCATCCTCTCCTATAATGAAAGTATAATCAATTCCAATTTTATTAGCTTTTTTTAATTGTTTCTTTAAATTTTTTAAATTGTAATCAACATAAACACAATAGCCTTTATCCCACAATGATTTCGCTAATTGTATAGCTTTATTCATTAAAGGAAGGCTCTGATACGCAATAAAAATCATCTTATCTTTTTTGTGTTTAACATCATCTAATTGAAGTATTATTCTTTCAATTCCAGCAGCAAAACCCATACCAGAGATATCTGCACCGCCTAATTCTTTGATAAGGTTATTATATCTGCCTCCACCAAGCAGAGCATCTTGAGCTCCCAATTGGCTTGAAGTTATTTCAAAGGCTGTTTTAGTATAATAATCAAGACCTCTTACTAATCTTGGGTTCAAATTAAATTTAATTTTAAAAATCGATAAAGCCTCTTTCACTTCTTCAAAATGAGTCCCACACTCTTTACATAAATAGTCTATAATTTTTGGAAAATCATTCGATATTTCAATACATTTAAGATTTTTGCAATCAAAAATTCTCAACGGATTCGTATAGATTTTTTTTTGACAATCAACGCATAGTTCTTTCATTCTCTTCTCAGATTCAGTTCTAAGATGTTTTAGGAAGTTTGGTCTACAATTTTCACATCCCACTGAATTTAGATGAAGCTGAATATCCCTGACATTTATTTCCTTTAAAAAATCATATGAGGAATAAATTACTTCTGCATCAACCTGAGCACTTTCATCTCCAAACACTTCTACGCCAAACTGATGAAATTGTCTAAATCTTCCTTTTTGAGGTTTGTCATACCTGAACATAGGTCCAATATAAAAAAATCTCAAAGGGTAAACTCTATTAAAAAGGTCATTTTCAATTGCAGCCCTTACAACAGAAGCAGTATTTTCAGGTCTTAGAGTTAAATCCCGATTCGCTTTATCTTTAAATGTATACATCTCCTTTTGAACAACCTCTGTTTCAGTCCCAATTCCCCTCTGGAAAAGTTCTATATGTTCAAAAATTGGAGTTCTTATCTCTTTATACATAAAGCGGGGAAAATAATCTCTTAGCTTTTCTTCAAGGTAATGCCATTTTGCTATTTCTGGGGGGAAAATATCCTTGGTCCCTTTAGGAGCAATTATTCTTTTCATAAAATTTTTTATACTTAACCTTTATTAAATTCTTCTCTTAAAATATCATATACATTATTAATTTCATATGATACAACTTTTGTATTACCAGTAACTGCCATAAAATTTGCATCTCCCTCCCATCTTGGGACTATATGAATGTGAAAATGATCCTTAACTCCTGCGCCAGCAGTTTTTCCAATATTCATGCCAATATTAAAACCATCTGGCTTATATTTTTCCTTTAAAATCTTTAAGGATTTGTTCATTAAATCCCACATTTCACATGAAATTTTATAATCGATTTTATCAGGTGAATCTACATGTTCATAAGGTACAACCATTATATGTCCGGTATTATATGGGAATTTATTTAATATAACAAAACAATTCTCCCCTCTATAACAAACCAGAGAATCTTTATCCTTTAATTTTAAAGCTTCGCAGAATATACACTTTTTTTCCCCACTAAACTTAGAAATAAAGCTCCATCTCCATGGAGCAGATAAAAAATTCATTTCTTTTTAACAATCGCACTCTCAAACAGGTCACCAACAGTAGTGGAAGATTTATCATTTGACTTTGAATATTTTTCGATTTCTTCTCTCTCTCTCTTTTTATTAAGTTCCTTAAAACTAAGATATACCCTTCTCTTATCTTGTGATGTTCTTGTAACCATTGCCTCTTTTTTCTCCCCAACTTTATAATTTTGATTAATTTCCTCAATTGTGAGTCGATTTTCATCTATATCATTCAACCTTATAAAGCCCTCAATATTTTGTGAAATTTCAACAACTATCCCATTTTCATTGATCTTTTTTATTTTAACTTCAACAATAGTACCAACCATCCTTTTTTTAAAGAAATCTTTCCATTCATCATCACTTAACTGTTTTATACCCAACCTTACTTTATAATTGAAATCCAGTTCATCGCTCAAGATTACTGATTCAACCGTTTCCCTTTCCTTGAAAAAATCTTTTGCAGAATCAATCCTGAAATATCTGATATCCGAAATTTTCACAACTCCCTCAACACCCTCCTCAAGTTCAATAAAAACTTTAGAATCCAGTACTTTCTTTACAACTCCTTTTACTATTTCACCAACCTCATGTTTTTCTATATATTTTTCTTCTGGTCTCATCTCAAGCTGTTTCAACCCAAGTTTTATTTTTTTGTCATCTTTATTCAATTCTATTACCTGAACCCAAGGTTTATCTCCAATAGCAACATATTCTTCTACTGATTTAGGCCTGCCTTCCCAGGTCAAATCTGAAACATGTAGTAATCCCTCAACTCCCTCTTCCAGTTCAATAAAAGCTCCAAAATCAACAATTTTAGTAACTTTGGCAATAACTCTTTTACCAACTGGATATTTATTTCCAATATCAATCCATGGATCAAGATATTTTTGTTTCAAACCCAATGAAATTTTTTTCCTCTCTTTATCAATATCAAGTATTTTGGCCTCAACCTCATCGCCATTTCTGAGCTTTTCTTTTGGATGACCTATTCTTCCATAAGAGATATCTTCCTTATGAATAAGACCATCAATACTACCAAGATTAATAAAAGCGCCATAATCCATTATTGTTGTAATTATACCTTTTACAATATCTCCGACTTTAAGAGAATTTATTAATTTATCTATTTTCTCTTTTCTTTCTTCTTCCAGCAAAACTCTTCTTGAGATTACACCTGTTTCATCCCTTTGATTCAATTTATTCACTTTAAACCAAAATTCTCTACCTAATAACTTTTGAGGGGCTTTTATCTTTTTGATATCAGCCTGGCTCATTGGAAGAAACATCTCCACACCCATATCCACCAAAAAACCTTTATTATCAGGCAATACTTTAATAATTTTTCCTATAACAGAAATGTTTTTTTCATATGCGCGTTGAACTTTTTCCCAACCCTCTTTTACATCCAATTCTTTTTTTGAAACAGTTATATATCCCTGTTTTCTATTTATTCTTTTACAAATAATATTGATAGAATCCCCAACCTTATAATTCAAATCTCCGTTCCAATCCAGCAGTTCTGTCTTATTCAGAATGCCTTCTGTTTTACGACCAATATCAATAATAACCTTATTATTATCAATCTCAATAATTGTTCCATTAATAGGAGTGGTATAATCAATGGATTTCATGTCAAAATCCCTCATCAATTCTGAAAAATCATTTTCATCATTAGTGTGTGTAATTTCTTTTCTTTTTTCCATTTTTTTTCTCCCTTTCTATTTTATAACTTTCAATAAAATCTCTAGCTCTCTCTATCTCTTCAGGAGGAGTTGAAGCACCCCCAGTAATTCCAATTGTATTAGAATCCTTTAAACTATTTATTAAACCTGGATTATTTAAATCGCTAGCTTTTTCTAAATAAAAAGTATTAGGGTTCTTCCTTAAAGAAATCTCAAAAAGTTTTTTCGTGTTTGAAGAATTCTTTCCACCTATTACAATAACAGAATCCACTTTTGGAGCTAATTTATCTATTGCTTTCTGTCTGAGCCTTGTAGCGCTGCAAATCGTATTATAAATCTCAAGATTTTCTCCTTTTTCAAGTAAAACAGAAACAATACTTTTAAAAAAATCAAGATCCAATGTTGTTTGCGCAATAACACTAATTTTATCTCTATTTTCTACTTTTTTTGCATCCTCTATAGAATTTATAATAATTGCATTCTTAGAATAACTCTTAGTTGCTATTACTTCAGGGTGGTTTTTATCTCCAACTATTATTATTTGAGTATTATTTTTAGTTAAATTCTCTATTATTTTATGTGTTTTTTTTACAAGAGGACAGGTTGCATCAATATATTTAATGCTGCTTTTTTTTAATCTATTTTCTACTTCCTTTGGTATTCCATGAGTTCTTATGACTAATTTTTTATTTGCATCTAACTCATTTAAAGAATGGATACAATTGATTCCCTTTTTTTCTAAATCTTTTAGTACAGTCCTGTTGTGAATTAACTCTCCAAATATCTGGGCACTTTCTTCATTTTTATATAATCGATTAATTATCTCCAATGCTCTTTTTACTCCAAAACAAAATCCAGCTTCCTCCGCTATATATATTTTCATTATTATCCATAGAAATAGAAAGTATATTATAACATATTACAATATTTGTCAAACTTGATGAGTGACAAGCAAATATGGGTGGATGGGTGGATGGGTGGATGAGTGGATGAGTAGATGAGTAGATGGGTGGATGAGTGGATGGGTAGATGAGTGGATGTGTAGGATCTGGGATTTGGGGACTGGGATTTGGTAAAAAGAAGCAAAATCGTGGTCTGAGGTGTAGGGGCTGTGTTTATCACTGCCCAGAGGCAGTTCTAAGTTTTGAGTTGAAAAAAAACTCTTCAACATTTCGACATCTTAACTCTTCGACTTATTTCTTCTTGACAAACTTTTTAAGGTTCTTTATTATTAGATTTATAGACAAGGAAAGATAATATAAAATATTGGAGAAGGGAAATATCAAAAATTTAAAAGAATTAATTGATCTTTTTGAACACAACATCAAACAATATAAGGGAAAATATTATGATGAGGCTAAAACAAGGGTTGATTTTATTGATAAATTCTTCATGTTACTTGGATGGGATGTATACAATGAAAAGGAATATTCAGAACAGTATCGTGATGTTGTTCGGGAAGACAGAGTTGAAATAAAGGGAAAGGTTAAAGCACCTGATTATAGTTTTCGTATTGGTGGGTTTAGAAAATTCTTTGTAGAAGCCAAGAAACCTTCAGTTAATATAAAACACGATATTGAACCTGCTTTCCAATTAAGAAGATATGCTTATACAGCAAAACTTCCATTATCAATTCTTACGGATTTTGAAGAATTTGCAGTTTATGATACACGAATTAAACCTGATAAGCATGATCAAGCCTCAACAGCCAGGATTTTCTATTGCACTTATGAGGATTATGAAAAGGAATTTGATTTCATATTTAACACCTTTTCAAGGCA
>JAUWQW010000120.1 GCA_030610885.1 Candidatus Aminicenantota bacterium
GTTAATGGAATAGAATATCCAGGATGGGAGTTGCTTGTCCCAATTATTTCAGTTGGTTTATCAATTACTTGTTTTTTTTCTTCTAAAATAGGTGAACTTTTTAAGATGGATTATTCAGCGATTTCCCAGACTGCTAAAAGATTTGAACAAAAAATCGAAGTTAATCATGAAACAAAAGAGGTCATGCAAAGGGTGATAACAGCTTTAAAGGAAGTATGAATGTCAAATGTTGAGACCTGACCCCTTAATATGCTTCCAAAGTTAAGTGTTGCATTTGCAACTTGAACCCAAGCTGTCCCTATTATCATGCAGAGGGAAAGAAAAGAATTTACCACAAGAATAGGAAGAGCCAAGTAATCAGGTTTAAAAGATAGCATTAAGTAATAATTACGAAGGTGATCTAATGTTGCATTTTTGAATATAAACTAATTGCAGATAAAAAAAAGAAAGATAAAGAATTAACAGGGGGTTTAAAATGAAAAAGAAAACAATATTGTTTTTAGTTTTAGTCTTATTGTTTTTAATGTTATTAACCAATGGCTTACAGGGGGAAGAAAAAGAGCAAACAGTAATAGTATCTAGTTTTGTAAACGGAAATAGATATTTAGAATTATCTAAAGAAAGTAGAACATTTTATGTTTTAGGGTTAATAGATATGTTTTATAGTAGAACATTTTATTCTAATCCTGAAAAATATTCTTATATCACAGATTTCACTAAAGATATGACATTCGGGCAAATAATGGCAATCTTTGATAGATATTTAGAAGAACATCCGGAAAAATGGCATTTTAACGCCGCTGCCCTTTTTTCTGAAGTAATAACAGAAATTGCGTATGATGCAAAAGATAAAAATGGAAAATAAAGAAGTTATAAAAAGCGATATTACATTTATTGAGGCCGGGAAGATATTAGGGGAAAGCGAAAGGACTTTATCTAGATATATTAAGAAAGGTTTGATAAATCCGGATAAAGTTAAAACTGAAAAAGGAGCATAAAAAAATGTTAATAAGGATAATACTGATATTGGGCAGTATCGGGGGTTTGGTAACATCAGTTGTTGTACTTATAGTAGTTAGTATTAATCAGTTCTCTATCGACAGCGGCTCGAATGATAAATCAATTGGTTATGTCTTTCTGGTTTTTTGTATAATTTTTTTCACACTAAATACTTGCTACATTTTAAGTGGGGGACGAAGCCGTATCTCTTTATATTTTAAAAGAAAAAAGTTAGAAGAAGAAATAAAAATACAGGAAGCCAAAAATCGACTTAAAGCATTACAAGATGAGGATACCTTAAAAAAGAGGACTCAAACTTTATGAGATCAGCATAAGGGAGAAAAGATAAAAGGTTTTTAAGAGATAAAAAGAGTAATCACAGACAGAGCAGACACCCCCCAGCCACACCACCTGTTATTATAAGTTGGCCTGCTCTGGAAATAAATATATTTTTCATAATAAATAAAAATGTAAAACAATATTAAACAATAACCCTTGTGAATGGGAGTATTAAATAAATCAATTAATGAATGATCGGAAAGGAGGCGGTAAAGATGGGAACTATCCAACAATTTCTTCCAATGATTATAATATCTATTCCAATTATGTTTATTTGTCGTAGCTTAGCAAAAGAGAAAGGTAAAGATGCTACTTTATGGACTATTCTCGGCCTTATCCCTGGCATAAATATTTATTCATTACTTTACTTGTTCGGTGCTTCAAGTACAATATTGTTAATATAATAGGGACAGCCTATTTTTTTAAAATAGGCGAACTTTTTAAGATGGATTATTCAGCGGTTTCCCAGACTGCCCAAAGATTTGAACAAAAAAGAAAGTGAATGATAAAATAAAGGAAAACTTGCAAAAGGCGATAACAGCCTTAAAAGAAATATGAATGTCAAATGTTGAGACCTGACCCCTTTATTTCTTTTTTTCTGGATTATAGTGGGGTTTGTCAGTACTGTGGCCACCAAATGTCAAAGGATGACTGAATATTATAGATACGTATATTTATTGCATAACAACCGCATTAACTCGGACTGGCAATTCCATGTGCTCCATTGCCAATCGGTTATACGAAGTGTTAGAACAGGCCTAGAATAAAGTCAAGATGATAAAAGAAAAATATAAAAAATTATGTTTATCTCTCTGACCTGATGGAATAAGAACAATAAATATATACAAAATGATGTGCAAGGATAACGTAGATTGTTTGTAAAAATCTATAATTTTGATATAATAAATCCGACCACAGGACTTTATTGTCTATATTAGGCGAAGAAGAGGATTATAGAATTTAAATAATGATACTATTTGAAGCTATTGAATAGGAAGAAAATATAGTATGAATAGAAATACATATTTTGATTATATTGATGAAAAACTTCATACGTTATCGGGTAGAATCGAGACGAGAGGGAAATTAAATCTTCTCGACCTTCATGTACATTCTGAAAATTTTTATCTTTATTTTTTTAATTTAATTTATTGTTATAAATTAGAGAACCTAAATACTAAGCTTCAAAATGTTGAAGCTATTGATTTAATTGACCATAAAAACAAAATTCTCATTCAAGTTTCTGCAACCAGTACAAAACAAAAAATTGAATTAGCATTAAGTAAAGATATAATAAAAAAATATAATGGCTACACTTTTAAATTTATTTCTATATCAAAGGATTCATCAGACTTAAGAAAAAAGAATTATTATGCAAATCCACATTCTATAAATTTTACACCGACTCAAGATATATATGATATAGTGACAATTTTAAAAGACATTCAAAGTAAAAATATAGATGAAATTAAAGACATTTATGATTTTATCAAGAAAGAACTTGGCGGAGAAATTGATATTGTTAAACTTGACAGTAATTTAGCAACAATAATAAATATTCTATCAAAAGAGCAATGGGATGAAGCAAACCAAACTAACACTGTGAACAGTTTTGAAATAGAAAGAAAGATTACATTTAATGAATTAAAAAATGCAAGAGATGCTATCAAAGAGTATTGTGTTTATTATCTAAAAATAGATGAGAAGTACGCAGAATTTGACACTAAGGGTGTAAATAAAAGTAATTCAGTACTTGCTTCAATTAGGAGAGAGTATTTAAAATTTAAAAACCAAGATGATGTTGATTCTATTTTTTTCTCTGTTATTGATAGTGTCAAGAATAAAGTATTAAACAGTTCCAATTATGAGGAAATTTCAATTGATGAATTAGAATTATGTGTTGATATCCTAGTTGTTGACGCATTTATTCGATGTAAAATTTTCGAAAATCCTGAGGGTTATAATTATGCTACTTCCTGATAATATTCATCCTGAAAATAGTATTTATTATAACGGGGCACTTGTACTACAAGTATTACAGAGCAAGAATAGGCTTGATTTATTGGATTTGTATCAAGAAGTTAAAAAAATTAGAAATATGTCCTTTCCTGTTTTTACACTCTGCATAGATTGGTTATATTTAGCAAAGATTGCTGAACTAAGAAATGGAAGAATAGAATTATGTTCTTAAAATATCTCAAAATTACAAAAGGTTCATCTGTAATTCGCAACATTGAATTTAGAAAAGGAATTAATCTAATAGTTGATGAAAGTAAAGGGCGAATTACTGGAAATAATGTTGGTAAAACAACTGTTTTGAAATTGATAGATTTCTGCTTTGGTGCAAATAAGAAAATTATTTGGGAAGATCCTGAAAACAAAAAACAAGAATATACACTTGTAAAAAATTATTTAATTGAAAATGATATTTTAATCACATTGTGTTTAACTGAAAATATTGACAATGAGAATGCACAAAAAATAATAATAGAACGAAATTTTATAAACAGAGGCAAAAAAATTGTCCGAAAAATTAATGGCGACAATTATACTGATGAAGAATTTGAACAAAAATTAAAAGAAATATTTTTCCCTGAGCATCTGGCAGAAAAACCTACTCTAAGACAAATAATTTCTCATAATATTCGTTATGAAGATTTGAGTTTAAATAACACACTCAGAACCTTAGACAAATATTCATCTAATGCTGAATATGAGACTTTGCATCTTTTTTTATTTGGTTGCGAGTTTACAAAAGGGAATAGTAAGCAGGAAATTCTTGAAAAAATCAAGCAGGAAGATAACTTTAAAAAACGATTAGAGAAAGATCAAACCAAATCTGCATACGAAGCAATATTGTCATTAATTGAACAAGATATTGAAGAGTTGAATAAAGAAAAGTCAAACTTGAATATAAACGAAAATTTTGAAACCGATTTAGATAATTTGAATAATCTTAAATACAAGATTAATAAGTTAAGTTCCGTGATTAGCAATTTGAATATAAGAAAAGAGCTTATACTGGAGGCAAAAAAAGAATTAGAATCAGGAAAATCAAATATTGATATGCAACAATTGAGGCAGATTTATGAACAAGCGAAAACCAGTCTTGGAAAATTACAAAAATCATTCGAAGACTTGGTTAAATACCATAATCAAATGTTATCTGAAAAAATAAAGTTTATTACCAATGAACTTCCACAGCTTGAAACAAAAATTTCAGAAAAACACCATGCTCTTAAATCTTTATTAAAACAAGAATCTGAACTGACTTCTGTTATATTAAAAAGTGATTCATATGAAGCATTAGAAAAACTAATTTCAGAATTAAATGAAAAATATAGATTAAAAGGTGAATACGAAAATA
>JAUWQW010000108.1 GCA_030610885.1 Candidatus Aminicenantota bacterium
CTTTCATTGTTAACCCCATTTTTACACCTCTTCTGATAGATTACATCAAAAAAGGTACCACTTCCTGATAAATTTTTCATATAGATTTTTTCGTGCGTCAACGATCTATACTTCGTATAGATTCTTAAATGAGGCAATAGGGTGTCATCTTCTATTGTCTATGGTTTTTGTTTTGAATTAATATTTGTTTAACGATTTATTTAAATGTTTTTATATTTATATTTGAATTTTTGATGTTATTTAGAGCTCGTACAATGTTTTGTATTCAGTAATTTCAACATCATTTACATTTATAGAAAGTAATTCTTTTTTTAGATGATTAAGTGCATCTTCTTCACCATGGACAAGGAAGATCTTTTTTAGTTTTTTTAAATCATATTGTGTTACCCATTCTTTTATTTCTCTATAATCTGCATGACTTGAAAAGGCATTTAATGTAGCAATCTGAGCATTTACTTTATAAGGTTTTCCAAAAATTATTATTTCCTTTTCTCTTTCAACGATTCTTCTACCAAGTGTGTGTTCAGCCATATAACCAACAATTGCAATAATATTTTTTGGGTCTTCGATATTGTTTTTTAAATGGTGTAATATTCTTCCGTTTTCAGCCATTCCACTTGCTGAGATAATTACTGCTGGCCCTTTATATGAATTGATTTCTATTGATTCTTTTACGGATGTAACATATTTTACAGAGTCAAATCCAAACGGGTCAATATTATTGGAAGTAAAATTGTTATAAGTTTCTTTATCAAAACATTCAGGATGAAGTTTAAATATTGAAGTTGCATTAACTGCCATTGGAGAATCAACAAAAATTGGAATTTCAGGTATCTCTTTCTCTAAAAGAAGCGTGTGAATTATATAAATTAATTCCTGAGTTCTTTCGATTGTAAAAGCAGGTATTATGATTTTGCTATTATTGTTGTATGCCTTTTTTATTATTTTTTTTACTTCCTCTTTTGCCATGCCAACTGAATCGTGCAATCTGTTTCCATAAGTACCTTCTAAAACCAGGTAGTCTAAATCCGGCATTTTTTCAGGGTCTTTTATTATTGGAAGGTTTTTTCTGCCAAGGTCACCTGAAAACCCAATTTTTAGTTTATCTTTAATATTTAATAGTATTGATGATGACCCAAGAATATGTCCTGCATCAAAGAATGTAGCTGAGATTCCTTTAGCTGGATAAAATTCTCTATGGTAGTTTACTGTAACAAAATTTTGCATTGTTTTTACAACTTCCATAGAATTATATAGAGGTTCGAATAGTTTTAATTTTCTTTCAGGATGTTTCTGTGATTTATTTTTTATGTATTCAAAATCTTTTTCTTGAATATATGCACTATCAAATAGAATAATATTTGAAATATCCCTTGTAGCTGAAGTTGAATAGATGTTACCTGAAAACCCATTGTTTGTCATTATAGGTAAAGCACCACAATGGTCAAAATGACCATGTGTTAGTAAAATGGCTTTAGTCTCTTTTGGAGAAAAATTTAAATTATGATTCTTTTGAAAAGATTCTTCCCTCTTTCCCTGAAACATACCAGAATCTATCTGAATTATCTCCTCATCAACTTTAATAAAATGTTTTGACCCAGTTACCTCTTTACATGCTCCATGAGAGTAAAATTTAATTTTCATATAGGAATATACAATTTTTAAGAAGAATTTTCAAGTAAATTTTTTTTAAATATAAAATAAATCTTGCAAACTATTGTTTTAATTTGACACCTGAAATGAAAATCTATATTATTTAATATGAATAAATTAATAGATATTTTGGGATTCACTGGATTTATAATTGTTTTAATTGTTATTGCAAAGGTTATCTACTTGATTTTAGAAAGAAATAAAAAGGGTAAAATAAAAAAGGAGTTTAAAGGATTCATGAATAGTTTTTCTTTATCTAATAAGGATCTAAGAACAGTTTCAAGAATTTCAATTCCTGAGTCCCTGGAAGTTATTATCACATTTTCATATGGAAAACATGAAGGATTAAAATCATATGCTATAAATATGTCTCTTAGTGGAATTGCTGTTAGGACCGATTTTTCTCTAAAAAAATTACCTTTAAATGCAACATTGGAAAATGTGTTGGTTAAAACTCCAATAAATTATTTTGTAATAAGAGAGCTAAAACAGGTTAGAATAGAAAGTAGAGCTGAGAACAAACTTATGGCTTTTAATATTGTGAATATTGATGAAGATCAATTTGAAGAGCTTAAAAGTTTCATGAGTTTTCTTTATGAATTTTTAAAAGATGAAAAAAAAGATATTTGATTTTAAATTAAAGGATTTTTTTATAGATGTTTTTAAAGATAAGGTTTTTGTTGTGGGTGGTACAATAAGAGATTATTACCTTTATAATAGTGTAGATGTAGATCGAGATATAGACCTTGTTGTTTTAAATCATACATATGAGGAAATAGAGGGAAAATTAAGACCTTATGGGAAAACAAATACAGTGGGTAAGAGCTTTGCAGTAGTAAAGTTTACAAAAGGTGGAAAAACTTTTGATATATCTCTTCCAAGAAAGGATGTAAAATTGGATCCTTTATCAAATTCGCATAAAAATTTTATTGTTGAATCAGGGCCTCATATAAGTCTTGTAGAAGATTTAAAAAGAAGAGATTTTACATGTAATTCAATTGCTATTAGATTAGTTGATAATAAAATATTCGATCCATTTAATGGTTATAAAGCAATAAAAGAGAAAAAAATATATATGACTGGGCCTGAAACTTTTTTTGATGATCCTCTAAGGATTTTAAGAGGAGCAAGGTTTGCTTCAGTTCATAAATTTTCAATTGATGAGGAAATATATTTAAATGCTAAAAAAATTAACCTTAATGAATTAAGCAAGGAAAGAATTCAGGAAGAATTATTCAGATTGCTGCTTGAATCAGAAAATCCTTCTTATGGATTAAATGAGTATTTTAAGTTATCAGTTATAGAAAAACTTTTCCCTGAACTTTTTGCTTTAACCCTAACAATTCAGGATAAAATATTTCACCCTGAAAAAGATGAATTTGGGAATCATACTGTGTGGATTCATACTTTGAATACGATTGATATTTCAAAGGAATTATCCAGACAATTTGATCTGGATGAAGAAAGGACTCTTGCTCTACTTTTAGCTGCTCTTCTTCATGATATAGGAAAAGCGGCAACAACAAAATGGGAATTTAAAAGAGGTAGAATGGTAGTAACCTCTTTATTTCATGACACACTGGGTGTGAAAATTGCAGATAAATTTTTATTTAACCTGAAAATCGAAACATGGAAAAATTTTCCGTTGAAGAGAGTTATATTAAATTTAATAAAAAATCATCATAGAATTTTTGAACTTTACAGGAATAGAGAAGATATAGGATTTAAAGCTATTTCAAGGTTGGTGAGAGATCTTGAAGGATATGATTTTTTACTTATTTTGCTTGATTTTGCTGATCGTCAATCACGTGAAATTGAGCCTTTAGGTTTTAAAGGAGTTGACGAGATTTCACAATGGATTCTGAATAAAAAAGAGGAATTTAATATTAATCAAGATACTATAAAACCCCTCATTATGGGAAGAGATCTTTTAAGTTTAGGGATACCTCCAGGGAAAGAAATGGGAAGATATCTAAAAGAATTATATGAGCTTCAACTTGACGGTAAGTTTAAAACAAAAGAAAATGGAATTGAGATATTTAAGAAATTAATTTCAGATACAAAGGGTAAATGTGGAAAAGATGAGTGAACCCAGCGTTAATTTTGCATATACAGGCTCATTTGCTTTGTTGATTTGTTCGTACTTCTCATATATGCAGAACATTATATGAAATTAACAGTACTTATTGATAACAATACTTTGATAGATAGGTATTTTCTTGGAGAACCCGGTGTGTCATATCTAATTCAAGATAGCAATATTCAAATATTGTTTGATGTTGGTTATTCCGATGCATTTATTCAGAATGCGAACAAAATGAATATAAAACTATTAAATACTGATTTTGTAGTTCTGTCTCATGGTCACCTTGATCATACGTGGGGGCTTGAACCTTTGATAAAACTATATACAGAAGCTCATATTGAGAAACTTAAATGTCAAAAGCCTGTCCTTGTAGCACATCCATTAATATTTAACACAAAGTCAATGGCTGATATAAATGAAATAGGGACTATAATTTCGAGAGAAAAATTATCAAAACACTTTAGTTTAAAATTGTCAAAGAACCCTTTTTGGCTGACAAAAAAGTTAGTATTTCTTGGAGAAATAGAAAGATCAAATGATTTTGAAAATAAAGAACCTTTAGGGAAAGTCCATAATGATAATATTGAGGATGATTATCTTTTAGATGATTCAGCATTAGCCTATAAATCATCAAGCGGGCTTGTAATAATTACAGGCTGTTCACATTCAGGAATTTGCAATATTATTGAGTATGCTAAGAAGGTCTGTAAAGAAGACAAAGTTATTGATGTTATTGGTGGATTTCACCTTTTAAAGCCGTCAGATAAACAATTAGATGGTACATTGACATATTTTCAAAAACTAAAATCTAAGGAATTACATGCTTGTCATTGTGTTGATTTGAATTCAAAAATTGCTTTGTCCAAGGTTGGCAACCTAAAAGAGGTTGGAGTTGGACTATCATTAGATTATAAATAATAATAAATAATTATATAAAATTATTTTATAAAAAGAGGAGGTCTATAATATGAACTGGTTGTCTGTAGTTATAGAAGAATACAAAACACTTCGAAGCGAAAGTTTAGCATCAATGCAAACGCAACAATCAATTTTACGTTTCGGCACAGCTGCCATAGCTGTAATAATCGCCACAGGTTTTAATCTATGGAAAACTTCACCTTTAGCAGAAGTGATCTTTCTACTTTTTACTCCTATTACTGTTTACTTAGTTCTTACTATCTGGATGGGGGAAGTTGCAAGGATGATGCGTGCTGGTATATTCCTTGTGAAACTGGAAGAGAAAATTAATAAGGAATTTAAAGACAAACCAAAGGCACTATCATGGGAAAACTGGCTACGTGAGACCCAGCATGATGGTAAAATTCCACAATTACGTTGGAATTATTATGCTATTATCTCTCTTTTTTTCTTAATGGCTCTAGCATCAATAGGAATAGGAAATTATAAAGTTTGGAATACAATCTGTCTTCCATGGATTGTTATTATAGAGATGATTCCATTCTTTGGAGTAATGCTGTTCATTTATAAGATAGGAAAAAAATTTAAATAAAAAATAAAGATGACTGGAGAAGGGTATGGAAAAGATGGAGTTAAATTCCACCAAGCAAAACAATTGCCTAACAGAGTAGGTACAGTTCACTTTATTCTCAGAAATTTTGGTTTTGTTGAAGCTCTTTTTGGCAGTAAAGAAAAAATACAACAAAAAACTTAGGGCTTTAAAGAATATTAAAAGGAAAATCATAAGGCTCTTATTCTATAAATTAAAATATTATATGAAACAGTTAGAAAAAAAAAGATGCTTTAAAAGGGAGTTTTTTTAATGCTGCCTAAAAAAATCTTGACAAAACTTATCGTCCCTTACCTACTTAAAGTGATAATGGTTGTAAAAAAGAATAATAAAGAGATCAAAAAAATACTTTTATAATTGCAGATCATTTCAACTAATCCTTTTTTGACATTTTCTTTAAAAAATATACAAGTACAAAATAGATAGAAATATAAACAGTTACACCTAAAATTGTAATCATAATTGAATCCCAGCAAATATAAGAAGTATAAACAGAATTCAGAGTCCCAATAAATCGTGTACCTCTAAAAGCACCATAAAAACCAGCTAACCACATTTGAAAACAAATACAAAAATATAAAGATAAAACGCCAAAAATAATAAAAGGAAAAATAAAAGTAGTGTACGCCCAAAACTTAACACGATCTGTTATTTTAATTGGCCGTTCATCTCGAAAAGAATATTGAACAACAGACAAGCCTGATAATGTTAGTTCTAAATTTCGTATGAGTTCAACCTTTTTTCCGTATACATCAGTACCTTTACAGCAACAAGGGATATTGACTTTGTATTCATTTGCAGATTTATTTGTTCTTTCAGCAGTTATTTTCCCGGCAACACTCCTTCGAATCAGTGAGTTATAACCTATAATGCGAAAATCTTTCATCCCCCATTTAATACTATTTTCTCTGGTGGGTTTCGTAAACTCTCGAAAGTACCCTTCGGCTATATTCCTAGCTATAGAGGCTTCATCAGTATTCTGATTGTTTTCATGAAAAAACTCAAAGATAATTATTAGTGATATCACTCCAACCACCAGATCAAATATTATTTCTTTTTTGTCCATTTTCACTCTTAAATAATAACAAAGTGAGCAGTAGGGATCCCTAATTCGTGAGACATTTCACTCTCCTTATTGTTGATCTGTTTTGTGAACTTACTATTAATATGTTTCTTTTTAAATTTTATAAAAAAAAGGAATAAAAATACAACATTGGAAAATCCTTTTCTCATCCTGATGAAATATTAAAAAAATTATTGTTGATTGTCAAGTAATTGATGTAATCCTAATAATCAACTAAAATGTCATAAATAGTTGAATATACCTCCATTATACTAGTTATAACTGGTATAATAGAGGTATGAAAAAAAATAAATTTTTCACCCACCAGGTGAAAGCCCCAAATGAGACAAACAAATGAGGC
>JAUWQW010000102.1 GCA_030610885.1 Candidatus Aminicenantota bacterium
TCAGGTTTAATTCGTGTATCATAAACTGCAAATTCTTCAAAATCCGTAAGAATTGATAATGGAAGTTTTGCTGTATAAGCATATCTTCTTAATTGAAAAGCAGGTTCAATATCCTGTTTTATATTAACTGAAGGTTTTTTAGCCTCTACAAAGAATTTTCTAAACCCACCAATACGGAAACTATAATCAGGTGCTTTAACCTTTCCCTTTATTTCTATTTTGTCTTCGCGTACAACATCTCTGTATTGTTCAGAATAATGCTTTTTATTATACACATCCCATCCAAGTAACATGAAAAATTTATCAATAAAATCAACCCTTGTTTTAGCCTCATCATAATGTTTTCCTTTATATTGTTTGATATTGTGTTCAAAAAGATCAATTAATTCTTTTAAATTTTCAATATTTCCATTCTCCTTATCATCATGTTGATCTATGGGTAAATCATAGATGCAAATTATTTTTTTGTCAAGAAATCGTGAAAGGGAATAAGGGATATTTTACAAAATAAAGAACCTGATTTTCTAACCTTTTTTACCTTTTTGTGATATAAAAGATATGAGTAGCATTGAAATGAGTTTAAATTATTTTTCCCTACCTTTTTTGAAAAAACAAATTTCTTTATTGAAAAAAGAAAGTGAAATGAGTTCATTGAGTTTTCAGAAATTAATAATTCCATTTAAAGAAAAACTTTATAATTTTATTTTTAAAGCATTGAATTTCTCCCAGGATGCTGATGATGTATATCAGGAGACAGTGTTAAGAGCTTTTAAATATCGTAACAGTTTTAAAACAGAAGGTTCTTTCAAAACCTGGCTCTTTAGTATTGCAAGTAATGAGATCAGGAGTTATTTTAATAAAAACAAAAACTTAGTTGAAAAATGCAATTCATTAGATTGTGAGAACATCACATGTGATGTTGATAATAAAACAAGAGTTCAGGATGTCTATGATGTTGCTGAAAGCCTTGATCCAAAAAAGAGACAGGTCTTTTTCCTGTTCTATTACAATAGATTTTCAATAAATGAGATCAAAGAAATAACTGGGATAAAGGAGGGGAATATTAAGTTCATATTAAACCAGTGTAGAGAAGAAATAAAATCAAAACTGGAGGATAGATAATGAAAATAAAAATAGATGATGATTTGATTTTTGATTTAGTATCATCTGTGAAGCACAAAATTCCAGGATATGTTAAAGAAAAACTGGAACAAGAGATTAAAAAGAGAGAGATCAAAGAAAGGAAAAAAAAGAAAAGATATTTATTATGGTATCCAGTTTCAGCTTTTGCTTTAGCTTTAATTATTACTTTATCTGTTCTCTTTCCTTTCAGAAAAAAGGGTGTTGAAATAAGCCCTTTTACAGAGATAAGGACTGAATTAGAACTAAAAGATCAAAATATAAAGATTATATGGTTTCAAAAAAAGGATTTTAAATTAAATAGGAGGAAATAATTATGAAAAAATTAATTTATTTATTATTTATTGTTTTATTTTTGTTTATGAGCACTCAGTTCGTTTTAGCAGAGAAATCAGATAAAAAGATTGTTAAAAAGAGTGAAGATCGTTCTGTTATTACAAAAACATATTTCTTAAAGCATATTAACCCTAAGGAGGTTGGAAAAGCTTTGAGCTTATATCTTTGGAATCGCTCTTATGACATTAATAAAAAAATGTTATGTGTAAGTATTCCTAAGAAAAACATCAAAAAATTTGAAGAGTTATTAAGAAAATTAGATGTAAAAAAGAGGAACATATATTTTCGCATATTTACTCTTATTGCCTCACATACTGGAAAAAGTTCTGAAATAAAAAACAAAGATCTGAAAAAAGTTATTTATGAGTTGAATAAGGTGTTGAGCTTTAATTGTTTCAGGCTGGATGGGGTATCTTTTGTAAGTGTACAGGAAGGTGCAAGAGTAAGTGTTGTTAATCTTTCAACTTCAACTAAATCTCGTCTTACACTAAAATTACAAGGTATTACAATAAATGGCAATGAAAAGGGGAAAAGATTTATTGAAATAGAAGGTTTATCGTTGTCTGATGTTGGGACAAATTTGATTAGAACAAGCACATCTATTAATGAAAATGGTTATTTAGTTGCAGGTGTTTCAAAAATCGGAGAAAACGGAGATTCTTTGATACTTGTAATCAATGCTGAGATAAAATAAAATATTCGAACAAAATTATTCAGAGATGAAGGAAATGGTCATATCCGTAATCTTTTAATTTAATTGTTTTATTCTTGTGCTTAACAATTAATTCACCTTGATTATTGTTTACTTGCCCGATTATATAATATTGAGTATTTTCTTTTTTTAAATATAGTTCATTTTTTGGGGATATTGTAAATAAAAGCACATAATCTTCCCCACCACTTAAAACAAATTCATACTCATTAAAATTATATTTTAAACAAAAGGAGCTCAGCTTTTTTGAAACTGGAATATTTTCATAAAATATTTTTGCTCCCTTTTTTGATGAGTTTAAAATTCTTTTTAGGTCCAACAGCAGTCCATCAGACACATCAATCATTGAATTTACATATTTTGATAAAAGCCTGCCTTTTTTTATGTCAGGGATAACCTTTTTGTGTTTATTTATAAAATATTTAGAATCAATTTTGTTTTTCAAACATTTTAATCCAAGAGCTGATTCTCCTGTTCCCCGTGTAATTGCAATAAGGTCACCATTTTTAGCATTTTCTCTATAAATTGGGTGCTCTGTCTTTCCAACCATTGTTATTGAAATGAACATCTTATCTGAGCCAGAAAAATCCCCACCAGCAAGTTCTATCCCCCATTTATTGCAACCCAGTTTTAAACCATTATAAAAATCATTTAAATCTTTTTCTTTAAGTCTTTTTGGAAATCCCAACCCTATGTAAAAATATTCAGGTTCTCCTCCCATAGCTACAATATCACTTATATTAACTGCTAAAGATTTCATAGCAAGTTCATTTGTTGAAAAATGATTTATATTAAAATGTATGTTTTCAATTAAAATATCATTTGTTATTAACTGGTAATAATCATTTAATTTATATACAGAAGAATCATCTCCAATTCCTTTACCTTTACTGAATTTAAAGTTTTCTTTTAGGAATTGAACAAATTTTTGTTCATTCATAAAAAGATCTTTTTACACATAGCTGTGTTAACTGCTTCCTCTATTTTTTTTACAAAGACAAATTCAATTCCGGTTAAGTAAACTTCTTTTAACTCTGTAAGTTCTTTTTTGTTTTCAAATGGTAGAATTATTTTATTTATACCAGCTCGTTTTGCAGCTAAAATCTTTTCCTTTATTCCTCCAACAGGGAGTATTTTCCCTCTCAATGTTATTTCACCTGTCATTGATACTTTTCTATTTATTGGAACTAAGGTAAAGGCAGAGCATAACGCTGTAGTCAGGGTTATACCTGCAGAAGGACCATCTTTAGGTATACCGCCTTCAGGAACATGAATGTGAATATCATTTTTTTCAAATTGTTCTTGTTTTATTAATAGTTGTTTTGCTTTTGATTTTAAGAAACTCAATGCAGCTTGAGCTGATTCTTTCATTACGTCACCAAGAGAACCTGTTAATATCAGGTTGCCCTTTCCCGGGATCAGTTTTACCTCAACAAAGAGAATGTCTCCACCATAAGATGTCCATGCCATACCAGTTGCAACGCCAATAGAATCGTCTTCAAGTAATTGATCTTTAAATAATTTAGGTAATCCTGCATATTTTTCAATATTTCTTGTGCTAATCTTATATAGTTTTTTTGTTCCAGCTGCAATTTTATGGGCGATTTTTCTACACACATTCCCAATTTCACGCTCTAAGTTTCTTACACCTGCTTCTCTTGTATATAAAGCAATCAAATTTCGTATTGCACCTTTACTAAAACTGATTAATTCTTTATCAAGTCCATTTTCAGATATCTGCCTTTTTAGTAAATGTCGGTTTGCAATTTCTATTTTTTCTTCTTGAGTATATCCATGAATATGAATTATTTCCATTCTGTCCCGAAAAGCAGGCTGGATCGTTTCAAGTGTATTTGCTGTGGTTATGAAAAGAACTTTTGAAAGGTCAAAAGCAATATCAAGATAATGGTCAACAAATGAATTGTTTTGTTCAGGGTCAAGGACTTCAAGTAAAGCAGAAGATGGATCTCCTCGAAAATCTGTACCAATTTTATCAACTTCATCTATCATGAAAACAGGGTTGTTTGAACCACCTCTTTTTATATTCTGTA
Source organism: Candidatus Aminicenantota bacterium (assembly GCA_030610885.1). Classification (GTDB taxonomy): domain Bacteria; phylum Acidobacteriota; class Aminicenantia; order UBA2199; family UBA2199; genus JAUWNT01. The sequence continues at coordinate 4,240 of JAUWQW010000102.1, forward strand.
TGATCTTTCCTGGCATAGCTCCAATATATGTTCTCCGATGCCCTCTAATTTCTGCTTCATCCCTTACTCCACCTAAAGATATTCTAATAAACTTTTTGTTTAATGCTCTTGCAATTGATTTGCCAAGTGATGTTTTACCTACTCCAGGAGGGCCTACAAAACAAAGTATTGGGCCATGAGTTTTGCTAGTCAGTTTTTTTACACTCAAATATTCAAGTATTCTCTCTTTTACTTTTTCAAGTCCATAATGATCTTGATCTAATATTTCTTTAGCTCTTTTTATATTTAAATTATCTTTTGTTGAAATAGACCATGGGAGTTCCAACATCCAATCCAGGTAATTTCTTACAACAGTGCCTTCAGCTGATTCAGGGTGCATCTTTTGTAGTTTTTCAATATTCTTTTTAGCCTCTTTTTTTGCATTTTTAGGCATTTTTATTTCTTCTAATTTTTTACGGTAGTTCTTTATTTCTTCTGCATTTTCTCCTTCTTCTCCCAATTCTCTCTGTATTGCTTTCAGTTGTTGCCTTAAGAAATATTCCTTTTGGTTTTTGTCCATTTCACCCTGAGCTTTTAGTGTTATTTTGTTTTGAATGTTAAGCATTTCTAATTCATAAGTTAAAAACTCATAGACTTTTTGTAATCTTTTTATGGGTTCTTCTTCTTTAAGAATTTTTTCTGAATCATCTATTTTTAAATCAAGATGTGATGCAATAATATCAGCAAGTTTTCCTGGTTCATCAATGTTTTCAATGATTACAAAAATCTCATTTGGAATTTGCTTACCTAATTTTGCTGTTTGTTCAAATTTCTGACGTACATTTTTAACAAGAGCTTTTTCTTCTAGTTTTAATGTTTTAGGTTCTTTATCTTCAATAGTGCTAATTTTTGAAGTTATGATTTTATCGCCATCTTTAATTGAATTTATTTTTACTCTTGAAACTCCTTGCGCTAGCACTCTCATTCTTCCATCTGGAAGTTTTAACATTCTAACAATTAAAGCAACAGTTCCAAACATGTATAAGTCATTTTTTGACGGATTTTCAATATCCCCATCTTTTTGAGTTAAAAGCACTATCAGTCTATTAGAATTTAATGCCTCATCAACAGCTTTTTTTGATTTATCCCTGCCAACATATAGAGGGACAATCATATATGGAAAAACTACTATATCTCTTAGCACAAGAACAGGAAGAATTTCCGGGATTTCTAATTTATCTTTGATTTCATTTTTTTGAATATCCTGTTTTTTTTCTCTTTTCTCATTTGCCATTTTCTTCCTCTTTATTTAATATTAACTGAAATTGTTTTGCTATTTTTTTTAGCTATTTTAATTGTTAAAACTCCATTATCCATAGCTGATTTAATGTTTGAAGTATCTAGAGAAATATCAATTACAATATGTTTGTGAAAGTTTCCAAATTCTCTTTCAAATAGATAATATGTAACCTGGTTTTTATCCATTTTAGGTTGTTTTTTTACTCCCTTTATTATTAATTCCCTGCTGCTTTGTAGAAGGATGGAAACATCTTCTTTATTTACGCCCGGGAGCTCGATTTCAACAATCAATGAATTTTTGGTTTCAATTATATTTGTTCTTGGTTCCCAATCAACATTTGTACTAATACCTTTTGAAAAATTTTTTCCTATTTCTATTTCAAAAAAAGGGTAATTTTTTTTTGCCATTTAATCCTCCTTTCTTAGTAAATTATTAAGCTCATATAAAAATTCTTCAAGACTTTTGAATTCAAGGTAAACTGAAGCAAATCTTACATATGCGACTTTGTCAAGAGATTTTAATTTCTCCATTATATATTCCCCGATTTTTTTTGTTTTTATTTCCTTTTCATTGTTAGAAACCATCTCTTCAATTTGGAAAGCGAATTGTTCTATTTGTTTTGTAGGAACTGGCCTTTTTTCAACAGCACGATAAAGGCCTTTTCTTACTTTATCAATATCAAATTCTTCTCTTCTCCCATCTTTCTTTACAACAGTTAGAGGAATATTTTCAAATTTCTCATAAGTGGTAAACCTCTTTCCGCAATTTAAGCATTCCCTTCTTCTTCTAATATAATTTCCTTCTTTACTTTCCCTTGTTTCTATTACTTTGTCTTCTAAATTATTGCAATGAGGGCACTTCATTTTTTTTATCCTTTATATTTTTTATCATTTTAAAATTTAATCCCTGCATCCATAGAGACATTATACCAAAAACCGTAATAAACAATAAAATTAAAAAGTGAAAAACAATAGTATATGCAACCGCAGTACTTTCCGTTACATTAAATAATGCTATTAAACCCAGTTTTGCTCCAGCATCGAGGCTGCCTGCCATTCCAGGAGTAGGAATTGCAGCAGCTATTACAGTTATACTGAAAAAAGGAATAGTCTCAAATAAGCTAACATTTATATCAAATCCTTTCATTAATATCCAGTAAAAGGGAATTAAAACTACCCACACAAGCATAGAAAAGATAAACAGTTTTAGGAAGTCAATGAATTTTAAATTCAGCCTTAAGCCTTTAATAAAATTCAATATGAAATTAACAGCTTTTTCCCTTAACTTATGTGGCAGTATTTTTGCAAGGAAACGTATCGCTTTTTCAATATAAGAAAGATTTTTTTTTGAGTTAATGAGATAGAACAAAAGAAAAATAAATACAATAACAGGAAGCATAAAATAGGATATTTTTTTTAAATTCATCATAAAAGGGGTATTGTTATCTCTTATAAAAAAGAGTGATACTAAAAATAAGATAACAACCATTAGTACATCTATCAATCTTTCTATTATAACAGAAGCAAGACCATAACTTTGATTTATCTTTTCTTTTCTCGCTATCAATATTCCTCTTGCAAATTCTCCTACCTTTCCGGGAAGAAAGTTTATAAAAAAACCAATTGCAGTAAAATTAATCAATGTTTTTAAAGATATTTTTTTTTTATATTGTTTGAGAATAAGACCCCATCTATAACTTCTTACAATCATATTTATAAATATTCCAAATATGAATAAAAGTGGATAAACTGGATTGATGTTTTTTATTTCATTAAAAACACTTTTGAAATTAGCATCTTTAAAAAAAATAGCCAATAAGAGAATAATTAATACAAGAATTAAGATCAATTTAAAGTATTTCATTGTTTTTTATATTAATATTTTTTAACTTTTCTGTCAAGAAGCCGAATTGACTCATTAAAAATCTATATGAAACAGGTAT
>JAUWQW010000081.1 GCA_030610885.1 Candidatus Aminicenantota bacterium
ATCTTCTGAATAATCATAGCTTCTTGTAATTTTTGATGGATAAACCTTAAAATAATTATTACTCTTAAATTCTGGAATATCTAAAATTTTTATATTCCCATTACCTTTAATTTCTAATTTAAGGGTTAATATATCATTAATATCAATCTCATGTTTATCAGAACTAACATTAAATCTGAAATTACCCACAGATAAATTCTTAGCATTTTCAGGTAAATCATTAACATTTATCTTTATTGCTGGAGCAAATCTAAAAACTCTCCTTGGAGAAGAAAAAAAAGAAAATGAATCATCACTTAAACTTAACTCAAATTTTAAAGCAGGTATATACAATTCACCTGATTTTGTGGGGAAAAGAGCAGCCTTTCTTATTTCATAGACCTGATAGATCTTATCATTAATTTGCTTTACTTTTCCATCTATCGAACGAGGAACAGGATACCACTCCTGCCAGAATCCTGGGAAAGATTGGTTTGAAAGCATATTAATAGATGCAATCTTATTCTGAGTATAAAGCATAACTTTATATATAATCTGCTCACCTACAACAACATTGTTTTTTGAAACAAAAGATTGTAATTTTATATCAATTTTCTGTTTTTTCTGCCTCTGGTCATAATCAAATGGGGATGAAAAAGAATCATCATCAAAATCAAATATCGATCTACTTTTCTTTTTAGGAGGTGTATATGGTTTTGTACTCCCTTTTACAACTTCAATAACAAATGATTCGGTTTTGTATTCTTTATCTTTATACTTATAAGAAACAGGAGGAAGTTTCAACTTGCCAGTACTTAATGGCTGTAAAAAAAAATCAAAACTTGTATAAAACGAAGATCTTCCATTTATAAAACGGTATTCTGAACTTTTCGAAGTCTGAATAACCCTAAAACCAGAAATATATGAAATATCGGGCTGTATGGGATTATCTATGCCCTTAAAAGTAATCTTATAAATTAATACATCATCAATACCAATTTTATCTGAATTAATGCTTGCTTTAAATTCAATATCAGCACAAAACAAAGCCTTATAAAACAGAAATAGAATTAAAGCTGTTCTAATTTTTACCAATCTTTTTCTCTCTTTACCCTAACAATTGCACGTTTCTTCTTTTTCATCTGTTTTTTTTCATTTTGATTAAGGTATTGCATGATATTTTTATGTTTATTTTTATTCTCTTGCTTTTGATCTTGTTCTCTTTTTTGTTTATCTTGATTACTCTTATTATCTTTGTTTTTTTTATCCTTTTTTTCATTAATTTTCTTTAGAGTCAATTCATAATTCTTTTTTGCATCAATATCATCAGGATTTAAAATCAAACTCTTCTTGTAATTCTCAAGTGCTTCTTTATACTGATTTAACTTAAAAAAAGTATTTCCTAAATTATAGAAAAAATCAGGTTTACAAATCTCTGTTTTATCTAACCCTATTTTTGAAAATTCCTCTAAAGCTTCTTTATACTTATCTAACTGATATAGAGTTGAAGCAGTATTGCTCTTTAATTCATCTAAATCTGGTTTAATACCTTTTGCAGACAGGAATTGATTTAAAGCCTTTTTATACTCTTTTTCATTATATGCCTTAATACCTTTTTGATTTTTTTTTGCATAAGGTTCAAACCAATGCCAGTACAATAAAAAAGGTACCAAGAAAATTAAAATTATCTTTTTACCCATTTTATTTTTTTTTCAGCCAATAAAAGCTCCAGAATAAGAAATATTATACCAATTGACAATGGATATATAAAGCGCTTAATCTTTTTTAATTTCACTTTTTTCTGTATCACTGACCTTTCAAACTGTTTTAAACTCCTTACAAAAACATCTATTGATGAAACACTGGTTAGTCTAAAATATTGACCTCCAGTTTGTGATGCAATTCGAATTAAAGGTTTTTCATCTAGTTTTGTTTTTACTATGTTTCCTTTTTTATCTTTCTTCCATCCAATAACTTTTCCATCTTTATCTTTTAAAGGTATTGGAGCTCCTGAAATAACCCCTACTCCAACAGTAAAAATAACAATTTCCTGTTTCTTAAATTCAGAAATCATCTCATCCCATTCATGCTCTTGATCCTCTCCATCTGTAATTAAAACTACAACTTTTGTGGTTCCTTTAGATTTTTTAAAAGCATTTAAAGCAAGATTAAGAGCAACAGAGAAATCAGTGCCCTGCTCCTCATCAGGGCTAATCAATGATGCTTCAGTCATTAATTTGAATGCCTCATAATCTACAGTCAAAGGGCACTGTACATATGCAACACCTGCAAAATTTATCAAGCTAACAAAATCAGTTTTAAGGTTATCCACAATACTAATAATCAAATTTTTAGCTATTTCAAGACGATTGGGTTTAAGATCTTCTGCATTCATTGAATTTGAGGTATCCATCAAAAAAACCAGCTCAATCCCTCTTATATCAACATGCTCATACTTTTCACCCCATTCAGGACCAGCAAGAGCAGTTATAAAAAAGATTAATGATAGAATAATTAATGAGGCCTTAAAAAAATCAACCTCCTTTCCACTTCTATATCCAAGCCTTTTATATGCATTTTCAGAAATAAAACCATTCAATATTTTTTTCTTTTTCCCATAATTATATATGACTACAATAATAAACGGAACTAAGATAAGCAACAGGAAAAATGCCTCTGGATTTGAAAAACTCATAAAAACTTACTCCAATAATGAATTATACCAGATAACAGCCAATTTTTATAGATGCGAAAAATAAGATATCCAGGTAACCATGAAAATTTTAATCTCTAAATAAAAAAGGCAATCATGCTTGATCTCATTCTTTCAAATCCAATATCTATATGTTATAATTAGTTTTTCAAGATTATAATCGGAGAAAATAAATAAAACGGATGACTATTAATTATGGCTAAAATTGTTGATAAACTAAATAAAAATAAAAAGATTACACTTTCTTTAGAAATAACACCACCCGATAGAGGAGAAAGCATTGATGAAATTTTCAGGAATATTGAAAATTTACTACCATTTGATCCTGAATTCATAAACGTTACATATCACCAACCGCATGTAGTTTATGAGGAAAAAAACGGGACTATCATAAGAAGACCTAAAAGAAAAAAACCTGGAACAGTTGGAATCTGCACAGCTATTAAGAATAAATTCCATATTGAGACTGTCTCACATTTAATATGTGGAGGATTTAGCAAGTATGAAACAGAAGATGCATTAATAGACCTACACTATCTTGATATAAAAAACATACTTGCTCTGAGAGGTGATCCTGCTCCTGGACAAAAAAATTTCATTTCTGAAAAAGACGGGCATTCTTATGCATTTCAACTTATTAACCAGATATCCAAAATGAACAAGGGAATTTATATTGATGAGCTTGATAATCCTTTTTGTACAGATTTCTGTATTGGCGCTGCTGGATACCCAGAAAAACACTTTGAATCCCCAAACATTGATAAAGATCTTTTATCTCTTAAAAAAAAGGTTGAGATGGGAGCTGAATATATTGTTACTCAAATGTTTTTTGATTTTGAAGTCTTTAAAAATTTTGTAGAAAAAGCGCGAGATATTGGGATTAAAGTACCAATTATTCCAGGAATAAAACCCATTACAAATAAAAAACTACTTTCAAATATTCCAAAAACTTTTTATGTCAACATCCCTAGAAAACTTGTAGACTCAATCGAAAATGCAAGAACAAGAGAACAGGCATTTAAAAATGGAACACTCTATATGGCAAACCTTGCTAATAAACTTATTGAATATAGAATACCTGGGCTTCATGTATTTACAATGGGCAAAGGCAAATCCACTAAAGCTTTACTTGAAATGCTTTCTGGACCTAATTGGTAATAGATAATAAATCAATGTTAAACTATAAAAAACCTGACATTCAATTACTTATAAAAGAAAAAGTGCTGATAATTGATGGAGCAATGGGTACAAATATAATGAATTATAACCTGAATGTTGATGATTATCATGGACATAAAAACTGTATGGAATATCTTGTGATAAGCAGACCTGATATTATCAAATCCATTCATTCTTCCTTTTTTGAAGTTGGCTGTGACATTGTGGAAACAAACACTTTTGGAGCAAATAAAATCACGCTCAAAGAACACAACCTCGAACATTTAACCTATGAAATCAATTTAAAAGCAGCAAAACTCGCAAAATCTGTAGCTTATGACTTTACAACAAATGAAAAACCTTGCTATGTATCTGGTTCTATTGGGCCAGGATCTAAACTACCAAGCCTTTTACACATAGATTTTGATACTCTTGAAGATTCATATTTTAATCAGGCTCTTGGACTTATTGATGGTGGAATTGACCTTTTCCAGATTGAAACATCACAGGATATGTTACAAATAAAATCTACTCTTCATGGTGTGAAGAGAGCTCTAAAAGAAAGAAGCAAAAATATCCCGATCATTGTACAGTTTACATTTGAAAATAATAAAATGCTCTTAGGTACAGATATAAAGACTGCAATATCAACATTTATTCCATTTGATCTTTTTGCTCTTGGGGTAAATTGCGGCACAGGACCTAAACATATGTATGAACCTGTGCGAAAATTTTTTAAATACTCCCCTTTTTACATCTCAGTTCTCCCAAACGCTGGACTTCCCAAACTAAAGAATGGGAATTACACCTATGATCTCAGCCCTGAAGAATTTTCATATCATATGAGTATATTTGTAAAAGACTATGGAGTTCGCATTGTAGGAGGATGCTGTGGAACAACTCCCGATCATTTAAAAGCAGTTGTTGAAAAAGTTAAAAATCTTCCTGTAAAAAAGAGAAAAATAGATCACAAAGCTTGTGCCACATCATTATATAAAATACAAGAGTTTGACGTAGAACCAAAACCAATCATAATAGGAGAGCGAACCAACTCAAATGGAAGTAAAAAATTTAGAGAAGCCTTACTTAACAATGATATTGATACAATGATAGATATTGCAAAAGAACAGCAAAAAGAAGGAGCTCACCTTCTTGACCTCTGTGTTGCTTATGCTGGTAGAAATGAACCCAATGATATGACAGCCCTAGTAAAAATAATAAATAAAGAGCTTTATATCCCTCTTGAGCTTGATAGTACTAATCTCGAAGCTTTAGAAGCAGGATTAAAACATTATGCAGGTAGAGCTGTTATTAACTCAATCAATCTTGAAGATGGAGGGGAAAAAGCAATAAAGATACTTAACCTGGCAAAGGATTTTGGAGCTGCTCTAATATGCCTTACTATTGATGAAAATGGTATGGCAAAAACAAGAAAAAAGAAACTTGAAGTGGCAAAAAGAATCTATAAACTTGCTCTATCAAGAGGAATTAAACCTCAAGATCTATTTTTTGACCCACTCACATTTACACTTGCTTCAGGTGACAAGACACTCTACGATGCAGGCATTGAGACCCTTGAAGCATTAAGATTAATAAAAAAACAAATACCTGACTCACACACAATTCTTGGTGTAAGTAATATATCGTATGGAATTATGCAAAAGGCACGAAAGATCATTAATTCTATTTTCCTATTTCATGCAGTTAAATATGGATTAGATGCAGCAATTTTTCATGCAGGTAAAATAATACCTCTAAACCTCATATCAAAAAAAGAAACAAAACTTGCTGAAGATATCATTTTTAACAGAAGATCAAATTCCTATGATCCTTTACATAGTATTATTGAATACTATATGAAAAAAGATAAAGACCAAAAATCCACAAAAAAGTTTTCTTCAATTACTATTGAAGAACAACTTAAAAGATCAATAATTGAAGGGCGTAAAAAAGGAATTGATAAAATATTAAATCTTGCTTTAAGAAAATATTCAGCCCTGGAAATAATCAATAATTATCTACTTGATGGGATGAAACAAGTAGGTAAGCTCTTTAAATCAGGAAAGATGCAGCTTCCATTTGTACTAAAATCCGCTGAAATAATTAAAACATGTGTGGATTATTTATCCCCATATTTTGACAAAGAAAATGTGAAACATAAAGGCAGTATTCTTCTTGCTACTGTAAAAGGTGATGTACATGATATAGGGAAAAACCTTGTTGATATCATACTTAGCAACAATGGATATGATGTTTTTAATATTGGCATTAACAAAACTGTAGAAGAAATTATTTCTGGAATAAATGCGAATAAACCTAAATATATAGGCTTAAGTGGACTTCTTGTGAAATCAACATTTGAAATGAAGGACCTGCTTATTAGATTCAACGAATATAATATTAAAATTCCTGTTATTTGTGGAGGTGCTGCTCTTACAAAAAATTTTGTAAATTCCGAATTAAAACCTGTTTATAAAGGAAAAGTCTATTATGCAGCTGAGGCTTTTGATGCATTAGGAATAATGGAAGGAGAAAAAAAAGAGTACAAATCAACACAAAATAGAGTATTAAATTCAAGCAAAAATAAAATAAAAACAATAGAATATAAATACCCTCTTTTAAACCCACCATTTATAGGCAAAAAAATCCTGAGATTTGAAACAAATAGGATATTACCCTATCTCAACAAAAAAGTTCTCTACAAAGTTCGCTGGCAGATGAAAGATCCTGAACCTGCTGAAGAGCTATTTAATACAATAATTAATAAGCTAATTAAAGAAGATACTTTTGATTTAAAGGTTGTATATGGATATTTTAAATGTAAAAGAAGAGAAAACAACAAACTTATTGTATTTCATAATAACAGAGAAATTCTCTTTGAATTCCCTTTCAAAAAGTTTAAAAAAGAAAATAAAACATTCTCCCTTGCCCAATACTTCAGAGACAATGATGATGTTGTACCCTTTTTTCTTGCAACTTGCGGAAATAAGCTTTCTGTTGAAGAAAATAAGCAGTTCAAACATGATAATTACAAAGATTATATGTTAATACATGGATTGGGAGTGCAGATGACTGAAGCCCTTGCACAAGCAACACATGCAATTATAAGAAAGGAATTACACCTTATAAATGATCAGGGAAATCGTGTTAGTCCCGGTTATTCAATCTGGCCTGACTTAGAGGTCCAAAAAAAGATATTTCAACTCCTTAACCCCAAAGAAATTGGTGTGTGCTTAACTGAAAATTTTCAGCTTGTTCCAGAGCAAACAGTCACTGCAATGATAATATGTCACCCTGAAGCTGAGTATTTTTAGGGTAAAAACAATATATTCTTTATATATATTCCTGAGTTAATGTATGTAATGTTAAATGTCGTTTTTTATAAGTAGCTAATTTTACTCCATTAAAATCAGACAAATACTTCATCACTTCATTAAATTTAAAACCTACATGTTCAGGTGAATGGGAATCTGAGCTAAATAAAATTGGAATACCCTTTTTTATTATTTTTTTTAGAATATCAAAAGAGGGATAAATTTCATTTATGTGCTTATGTAGACCTGAGGTATTAACTTCAACACTCATTCCTCTGTCAAAAATTTTATTAACAATCTTATCAATATTATTGGAATTGGTTTTTAATATAGAAAAATTACTCTCTTTTATTAAATCCAGATGACCTACAATATCAAAAAAACCAGTATTAATTCCCTTTAACACTGCTTCAAAATAATCATTATAGATTTGTGTTATTGATTTATCAGGAAGATTATAAGAAAACACCCATTGCCCCTTAGGCCATTGCTTCACAAAATGTACTGCCATTATTACAAGGTCAAAAGGATATTGAGAAATAAAACTCTCTAAATAATCCTCATAACCTTCTATATAATCAGCCTCAATACCTGTTAAGATAGAAATCTCTTTATATTTTTTTTTACATGATTCTATCCAGTTCAGATAAACATCCATATCCTTCAATCTCATTCTGTGTTTTAAATCAAACTCATCAGGTAAAGGGATATGATCTGTAAAGCAGATCTCTTTTATTCCTTTCTCAATCGCTGATTCAATGTACTCATACATCTCACCTGTAGCATGCTTACAAAGTTTAGTATGAAGATGATAATCGTTCATATAAAAAATTAACACAATATCATACTTGTGTCAATTTTATTTCTGATTTCCAACAGACAGCTGAAGCAATCTGTTGTGATCGTACTATAACCGCCTCCAATTCTTCTTTTTGTTTTTGTACAAAAGCTTGATCAAAACCCACAACCAACTGCTTTAGCTGTTGGTTTCATACGGTTCTATGATAGGTACAAAAGCTTGGTCAAAACACACAACCACCTGCTTTAGCTGGCGGTTAAAAAGAGAGCAACTGTTGATTGTAAGTAGAGCTTGCAATTTTCGAAAGATTATGTTTGAGGTGATTATTTCCCACATACTCAATAGCATTCAGCATATGATGCTCAGATTCAAGAAGAGTTTGACTTGAACCTTTTGCCCATAATTTAATCTGTCTGCCTTCTCCTTCAACAGACTGCTTCAGCAGTCTGTTGTGTTCGCTCGAAACCCTTTATTATCAACGTTTTCAGCTTGAGGCACTACATTTCATTTTTATTGAAATTTTCCACAATTTTTATTTCTTCTTCGGTCAGGTCGTAGAATTTGTAAACAAGCTGATCAATTTGTTTTTCGAGAGCTTTTACTTTGGTTTGTTTGGTAGGATTATGAAGATAATCGTCGTCTTTTGTGATATCAAGAATTTTATCAACAATCTCAATAAATGGCTGCTGATTAACGCTTTCAAGATCAGGGCAAGGGACACGTCCGACATACTGCTCGTCGTAGCGCGTGCTACGGATTGCATTGCTATAAATAAACTTATAGAGCAACCATGCAAACATTTTTGAGTTGTTAATAGCTAACAAAAACTTTATATCTATTTTGGGGGTTTTCACTAAAGTACAAGATATTGTTTCGAAAACCAATCTATTATCAATATCTATGGTTGCTTGCAAATAAAAATGAGGGTAGGGATTTTGGACATGGGCAATAGCCAACTGATTAAGAATTTTTGGTTTTAAGAGGTATTCATATTCTTTTTCTTCAAATTTACTGAGATCAACAAAATCATGAGGTGCATCTATATAATATGGATAAAGTTGTGAACCCCGATAGATTGATGTTTTGCCAGGAAATTTCGCGACTTTGCTCTGCCAATTAAGGCCTCTTTTTATTGATACATATTCTCTTAATTTATGCTGAAATGCATCGATTATCTTCTTAATTAGTTGTAATTCGCTTGAATGTTGACCAGCCAAAAGAACGTTGTGTTTACGAAAAATATTTTTCCCTACTCCCCCGAATTCCAAGACCTCATTACCGTCATACAACCCTGTAACGTAAAATTCTTGGTGTGCTCCATTTTGTTTTATAAAAATGGCCTGTTCGAGTTTAACTTGTTCAAATGCTTTACCGCTGTCAATTAGTTTTATTAATCCCTGTAGCAAAAAGTCCGCACATTTACTCCATCCCAACGAGTAGCATAATGATTTAGGTACTATAAACGAATTAACCCCGCTTTCATGACCAATACCACCAGCCAAGTAGATAAAATAGATTGCTGAATTCTTAGTAGCAGATTTCTGTTTATTAAACTTTGCATCTAGTATTCTCTTTTCCTTTTTGCTCAGTTTCGCTCCATACGGCGGATTGGCAATTACTACATCAAACCCGCCTTTTTCTATGATAGGCGCAAAAGCACGGTCAAGACCAACAACCGACTGCTTTAGCTGTTGGTTGTAGGCAGAGCTTGCAATTTCAGAAAGATTATGTTTGAGGTGATTATTTCCCACATATTCAATAGCATTCAGCATATGATGTTCAGATTCAAGAAGAGTTTGACTTGAACCTTTTGCCCATAATTTAATCTGTCGACCTTCTCCTTCAACAGACAGCTGAAGCAGTCTGTTGTGTTCATATGATGATGAACCTTTGAAGTCATGAATGATTCTTGAGAGATCATGTACTTCGCATACCACTATGCAATGGACATGATCTTGCAATACATTTAGAGCCAGAATACGGTAGCCTTGTTCCTTTACTTTATTTGCCAGTACTTCAGCAATGATTTTTCTCGATTTTTCATCAAGTATCACAGGATTAGATTTTTTAATCCCATATTTTACCGTTTTCTCGCTTATTCTGCTTCCATGAGTTACCCAGGTAATATGGTATGCTTGCCAGTTCTTTTCAATTTTCTTTTCATGAAACACTTCTGAAAAATAAACCTCAAAATCAAATTCAGTATACCCACTTGTTATTTCACTTATAAGATTATCAATCTTCTTTTTATATCCCTGTTTTTTCGTTGGATTTGTTTCATTGAAAAACAACGGTTTTAGTTTTTCGAGTTCTTTGAAAAGTTCATTGTTAAACAGATTTTTCTCCACCCCAAGCAGGGAATTCCCACACACGATTTTATAATCCAAGTTCGGCAGGGGCTTTGGCGCAACAGCAGGCTTAAGCCTGCTGTTATTTGGAGTTTCATCTACGATAAGCGAGAGCCACAGCCTCAATTTGGCAATCTCAACAGCACCGGGGTCAATATCCACACCGTAAAGGGAATATTCAATGCAGTGGCGTTTGAAGTCATAAATAGATCTAGTGCTCGAAGCAACAATGGGCTTAAGCCCATTGTTGATGAAATATGTTGACAGCACATTCCGAGTTTTTACAATCTCGCTCATCATACCCACAGGAAAGGCACCTGAGCCTACAGCTGGATCACAGACAGTAATATCTGCCAGTTTCTCGTCAATCAGTTTGGCGTTTTTGCGTATATTTTCGGGCAGTTTGTGGGAATAGGTTTCTGTTTCCTTTCCTTTTCTCAATACTCTCGCCTCGTTTTCGCTGACCTGCTCGCCGATATGAATCAAGGCTTCGATGTCCTCTTTGTATATCTTTCCTTCCAGTTCTGTTACCAGGTAATTGATCAAACTCTGCTGGCACATATAATGCACAATCTCACGGGGGGTGTAATAGACGCCGAATTTTTTGTTAAACTTGTTCTCCTCTCCCTTTTTGCCGCTCTTTAATGCCTTTTTAAATTCATCATAATTATCCGGCCGTATAGCATTAAATTTTTCATAGGATTTTCCTAATAACTCAGGATCGATCGCCACTTCCTTTTCCAGTGGTTCATCCTCTTTTACTGTAAAATTGTAGCGGTCAAACACATCCAGTATGCCTGTACCAGTGTCACCTTCTTTTGTTTTAAAGTTGTTAGAAAAAAGTTTGTCGGGAATGATAATATCCGTATGCACCCAATCGTAATTGCAGATAGGGTCAAAAAGCCCTCCATTTAAGAACGGAATTTTGCAATTAAAACGGCTGTAATAGCCATCATCATCACTACGGTCTCGACGTAATGCCTCATAGAATAACGGCTCTAAAATGTCATTAAAGAAATTTTTATAATCTCCATGCCTTTTCTTAAATAGTTCCCGCAAAAAATGTTTCGAGCCGGTACCCCATACATCATCACGGTCCACGCCGAACCATCCTTTTTTCTGTAAAAAATAAAGGAATATAATCTGGCCCAGCAGTTTTTTTGCAAAGTTTACAGTATCAACGCCATTTTTCTCAAAATCAGCCTCAATTTTCGGATCATTCTTAACAACTTTGTCCAGCTCTTCCTTGGTATGCAGGAAAAGTTCACGGTATTTGAGGAAAAACTCTTTAGTGATGGTCTCGATATCAAAAGCCTTTTCAATCTCCTGCAAGTTTGGGGCCTGTTCATCATTTTCCAGAATTTTAAAA